>NZ_QYUP01000178.1 GCF_003590855.1 Massilia cavernae | reverse complement strand
TGGCGCCGCAACGGCTTCGGCAACCTGCGGCTGGCGATCAACCTGTCGGCGCGCCAGTGCCAGGGCCGCGAACTGCTGCCGCGGCTCGACCAGCTGATCGCGCGCGCCGGGGTCGACCCCGCGATGCTGGAACTGGAGATCACCGAATCGGCGGCGATGCGCGACCCCGAATACACCCGCGGCCTGTTGCGCCAGGTGCGCGAGCGCGGCATCCACGTGGCGATCGACGACTTCGGCACCGGCTACTCGTCGCTCTCCTACCTGAAGCTGTTCGCGATCGACCGCATCAAGATCGACCGCGCCTTTGTCACCGACATGGAGAACGACCCGAACGACGCCGCCATCGTCACCGCCACCGTCGGCCTGGCCCATTCGCTGGGGCTGGCGGTGGTGGCCGAAGGGGTGGAAACCCAGGCCCAGAGCAGCTTCCTGCGCAAGCAGGGCTGCGACGAAGCGCAGGGCTACCTGTTCGCCAGGCCGATGCCGGCCAGCCAGTTCCTGGACTTCATGAGGACGGGCAAAGAGCTGCCAGCAACTGTCCCTTGAGCGCCTTGATCAGCGCCGTCTCGTCGGGCGGCACGCCTTCGGGCGCGGCGTGGGCGCGGTCGGCGTAGAACAGGCCAAGCTGGGCCTTGCCGACCACCAGCGGCAGCACGATGAAGCTGCGCGCGTCCGGCAGCAGCTTGCGGTGCCACGCCGGCAGCAGCTCGCGGATCTTCGGCGCGGTGGCGTCGGAGATCATCAGGTCGGCGGCGTTCTCCATCGCCAGGTGGAACACGTCGCGTCCGGACTCGGCCGGGAACACGAAACCGGCCTTGCGGCTTTCCTCCTGCTCGCCGAAGGCCACGCGCGCGCGGTACTGGCCGCTCCTCGCATCCTGCAGCACCACGGTGGCGAAGCGGAAGCCCATGCTGCGGTACAGGGTTTCCAGCACCGCCAGGATCAGCTCATTGAGGCGGTTCTGCCCCGAGGCGCGCATCTGGGTCACGTCCTGCACGCCCGCCAGCAGCAGGTCGCGCGCGTTGTACGGCTTGCCGCTCGGATGGCAGCCGGCCGCGCCTGCATCGTCGGCGCCGCCCAGGCTGGCCAGCATCAGCACGTTCGGCAGGCCGCCGCCCGGCGCCTCGTCCGGCTTCGGCTGCGGCTTCATGTTCATGCTCTCGAGCAGGCCGTTCATCTCGCGCTCGACCGACGCCAGCAGCTCCTCCATCTTGGCGGCGTCCAGGTTCAGCGCCGCGCCGTAGCGCGCCAGCAGCGCCTTGGCCTCGTTGGTGCCGGCCGGGTGCGCCATGCGCGCCATCATGCGCGACACGTCCATGCTGAACGACGCCACCTGGCGCATCCATTCGCCGCGGCTGGCGGCGACCTTCTGCACGCCCGGCGGCAGCGGCGCCAGCGAGCGCACGATCACTTCCGGAATCTTCCATTCGCCCAGCACCGCTTCCGACAGCGCGTCGTAGCTGGTGCCCAGCACCTCCTGCGAGGCCTGGCCGACGGTGTGCTTGCCGGCCGCCACCAGCGCATTGATCTCGCGGTAGCGCGCGTGATCGTGCGAGGCCGCCAGCAGCGGCCCCAGGTTCTTGAACAGCGCGCCGATCGACGCTTCCTCGGCGCCCTGGTAGAAACTGTTGCGCGCCAGTTCGCGTCCCACCAGGCTGGCGCACAGCGAGGCTTCCAGCTCCACCCGCACGCTCTGCGCATGGGCGCTGTTCGACAGCGCATCGACCAGCAGCATCGCCAGCGCCGCGGTTTTCACGCTGTTAAAGCCAAGCAGGGATATCGCGCGCGAGATGGTGGTGACCGGGGTGCCGGAGGCGGTGCGGTAGCTGACGGTGTTCGACAGGCGCAGCACGCGCTGGGTCAGCGCCACGTCCGACAGCACGTAGTAGGCCAGCTCGTGGGCGCCGCGATCGTCGGACGACGCCATCTGGACCACGTGGGCCACCGAACTGCCGAGCGCGAACATGTCTTCGTCGCCGCAAATCTTGTTCATCAGGGCGGCGCGGACGCGCCGGGTGTCACTGCCCGGGCTGGGAGGTGGGGATGCGCTTGCCATGTTTTCCGGATGCTCTCTTGTTATGCGGGCTTACGCCTTCTTGCGCATGCCCTTGTCGTATTTTGCGAGTATCTGCTGGTGCAGGCCGGCCAGCGCGGGCAGCTTCGGGTTGACCGGGTCGAGCCGGCGCATGGAAGCGACCATGTGCTGGGCGGTGCGGCCCAGGCGGTCGTCCCAGCCCTCGTGCTCCAGGCACTTGAGCACCGCGACGGCGGCGTTGAACACCACCTGCGGGTTGTCCGGCAGCTTGGCGACGGCGGCCGTCATCAGCTCGACCGCGCCGCGGAAGTCGCCTTCCTTGGCGCGCGACGCGCCCTGCGCCACCAGGTCGACCACTTCCTGGCGGCTTTCCCTGGCCAGCACCTCGGCCAGCTCCGGCCGGCCGGATTTGGCCATCACGTCCATCGCGCGCGCCATGGCCTTGTTGTCGGGGGCGTTGCGCATGACGTCGCGCAGCACGTCGGAGGCATCGGCCTCCATGTTGTTGTTCAGGCAGCTGCGCGCCAGCTCCAGCCGGACGCCGGCCGACAGGCCGGGGGCATCCTTGCAGGCCGCCAGCGCGGTCGCCAGCGACTCGTTGAGGCGCTTCTCGTCGCCGGTGAATTCATGCAGGATGGCCGACGACACCGCGCTGCAGGCGGTGGTGTTGCCGCGCCCGCCCAACGAGCGGTCGAGGTCGCGGATGACGGCGGCGGCCTGGTCGGCGTCGCCGCGCTTGACCAGGGTCTGCACCAGCTTCACATGGTCTTCCGGGTCGCGGAACTCGGAGTATTTGGCCTTGGCCACCACCTGCTTCAGCACTTTTTCGGCGGTATCGTTGTCGCCCGCTTCCAGCGCCACCTCGCCCAGCTTGCGCAGGCGCCGCACCGCATGCGGCGACACCGACACCGCGCTGTTCAGCACCTCCTGCGACTTGTCGAGCGCGCCGGCGGCGGCATGGGTCTTGGCCAGCCAGTCGTAGGCGTCGACGAAATTCTTGTTGGTCTCGACCAGGTTCTCCAGGATGCCCTGGGCCTCGTCCAGGCGCTCGCGCATGAACAGGGTCTTGGCCAGTCCCAGCCTGGCCCAGGCGATCGCCTTGGCTTCGATCAGCTGGCGGTAGATCGGCTCGGCCAGCTCCGGCTCGCCCAGGAACATGTGCAATTCGGCGCGCAGGCGCAGGAAATCGATCGCGTGGCGCGGGTGGACCATGGCGCCGTCGACGCAGGCGTCGATCGCCGCGCGTTGGTCGCCCTCCTCCATCAGCTGGTAGACCGGCGTGAACACGTTGCGCTTGGCCAGCGCGCGCAGGATGCGGTCGAGCAGGCGGTCGGCGGTGAAGGGCTTGAGGATGTAGTCGGTCGGCGCCAGCTCGGCCGCGCTGACCACCTTGCCGTGGTTGCCCTCGGCGGTGACCATGAAGAACATGGTCGACAGCTTGATCAGCTTGTGGTGGCGCAGGTCTTCCAGCAGCTGCTGGCCGTCCTGGCCGCCTTCCAGGTCATACTCGCACAGCACCATGTCGAAGGTCTTCAGGGTGAGGTGCTTGACCGCGTTGTTGGAGCTGCCGGCATGGTCGATGCGGGTCACCGCGCACTGGTTGAGCATGTTGTGGATGCTCGCACGCATGCCCGCGTGGGGTTCGATGATCAACGCAGAGAGTCCGGCAAGTTCGTTCATAGTGGTGGTCCAGCGGCCATGCAGGAAGGGTAAAGGTTGCACACCAAGTATGTATATTACGGCAGGGGAAGAAAAACCTGAAGTTGTATTGATCCCTCCCCAGGACTCGTCACCGTGGAGATACTCTGCTACTCTCCGTGGGGATCACCGCAGCGGCGGCATGCAGCGGCACTGCTGCCATTTCTACAAGGATTGTGAATATGCAAGAAAACCCGACTTCCGGTTCCGCCAACAAGGATGCGTTGCGCGAATTCCTCGCGTTTAAGCTCGGCGACGAGGAGTACGGCATCGACATCCTCAAGGTGCAGGAGATCCGCGGCTACGAGACAGTCACCCGCATCGCCAACGCGCCGGAATTCATCAAGGGCGTGATCAACCTGCGCGGCATCATCATTCCGGTGGTGGACATGCGCATCAAGTTCAAGCTCGGCACGCCGGTGTACGACCAGTTCACCGTGGTGATCATCCTGAACATCAGCGGCCGCATTGTCGGCATGGTGGTCGACAGCGTGTCGGACGTGACCACCCTGTCGCCGGACCAGGTGAAACCGGCGCCGGAAATGGGCACGGCCTTCAATTCGGACTACATCACGGGGCTGGGTACGGTCGACGACCGCATGCTGATCCTGATGGACATCGACAAGCTGATGTCCTCGGGCGAGATGGGACTGATCGAAAACCTGGCTTCCTGATCAGAATTCAGGCGCCGCCGGCGCGGCGGCTGCCTGCTTCAGGGCGCTCTTGCGGTCCAGGCAATCGGCCTGGCTGCCGCCGGCCTCGATGTTCTGGTAGCGCACCTCGTACTTCCCGGCCGCCAGCTTCTCGATCGCCAGCGACTCGTGCGCCAGCACGAACACATGGCGTACATTCGAGCGCCGGTCGAGGTCATGCACCTTGACGAACACCGGCGAGTTGTTGGCCGTGTTATCGACCATCACCCGCATTTCCTCGCCCGGGTTGCCGACCGGGTAGCCTTCCACGTAGCCCGACGCTTCCGGCCACGGTTCGCCGTTGGGCGCCGTCAAGGTGTACAGCTCAGTCTCGCAGTCGGGCGAGCGCGCCGGCACCACCAGCTGGGCCACGGCGAGCGCCTTCACTTCCGGCGCCTGCAGCGGCGGCGCGTTCGACGACGGCTTGGCCACGGCCCAGCTGTCGACGGCGTTTTCGGGCCGGGCTTCGGCCAGCGCGGGCACGGCGGCGGGCGTTGGCGCCGTATCGACGCGGATTTCGGGTTTCGGCGCCAGCGCGGAGGCCAGCGCCACCGGCATCACCTCGGGCGTGCTGATGATCAGCACGCCCGAAGTGATGCCGGCCGCGAAGCAGGCGCCCATGCCCAGCCACCAGCGCGGATCGCGCACGGCGCGGTAAGGCCGGGGCGGCGGCTCGGCCGGCTCGGCTTCCCAGGCGCTATCCGGCCCTTCGGCCGGGCGGTGGCGGTCGCGCGACTCCTCGGAACGGGTGCTTTCCAGCCACGCGATCTCCCACTCCTCGGCCGCGATCCACTCGTCGTGCTCCGCGCGGCGCACCGGATCGGACAGGATGTTGTAGGCGCTGTTGACGATGGCCATGATGCGCGCGGCCTTCTCGTCGCCCGGATTCTTGTCGGGATGGTATTTCTGGCTCAGGGCCTTGTACGCAGCACGTATGACTTCCTGCGGCGCGCCGCGCGCCACCTTCAGGTTGTCGTAGTGTGTGTGGATCTTGGCCATGGGCTTCAATGGGGGGACGGCAATATTGTTCAACTTCATGATAGCCGATACGGCTTCACGCGCGCCGCCGTACAGCATAGCCGCGATTGTGTCTTAACCGCAACATTTTACCAAGTCTACAAGCGATGGCTACGGTCGGCGCGCGCGATCGCGTCGGGAAGTGCAACACCTTTGCCGACGATCAAAACCTTGAACAGCTCGCCCATCTCGGCCGGCGACAGCAGCTTCTGCACCGCATTGGCCTGCGGCAGGTAGCGCATCGCGTCCTGCGGATCGGTGCGCGTCAGCAGGTCGCCGATGCCGGCGCCGAGCAGGAACGAGGCCTGGTTCATGTAGCCCAGTACGTCGAGGCCGTTGTCCTGCGCTGCCAGCGCCATCGCCGTGAAATCGACGTGGGCGGTGATGTCCTGCAGTCCGGGCAGGTAGAAAGGATCGGGATGCGAATGGTGGCGGTAGTGGCACATCACCGTGCCCGCTTCGCGCTGGCCAAGATAGTACTCGTGGGCCGGGAAACCGTAGTCGAACAGGAAGGCCGCTCCCCTGCCCTTGCCCATCATGTGCGCCAGCGAAACCATGAAGCCGGCGGCGACCGGGTGAACTTCGGTCAGGTAGCCTTCCGGGAGTTCATCTGCCTCGGGCACCTGGGCCGCGATGTGAGCCGCCAGTGCTGCATCCGGCTCGCGCTCGACGTACGCGAAGGCGCCCGCTTCGACCGTCACCATCACCTGGCGCCAGCCGGCCGCCGTCTTTTTCACCAGTTCCACCGGCATCGCGTCCAGCACTTCATTGGCCAGCACCACGCCGCTGAAGCTGTCCGGGAAGCCGTCCAGCCAGCGCACCTGCGGGAAATCCTTCAGCGCTTCCTGCTGGCGCGCGCGCAGCTCGCCCGACAGTTCGACGATGGTGTAGCTGTCGACGGCCACGCCTTCCTGCTGTAGCGCGCCGAGCACGTCGCGCGCCAGTTTGCCGGTGCCGGCCCCGAATTCGAGGATATTGGGCTCACTTTGGGCGATAATAGCGGCTGCCGCCTGGGCCAGCGCGGCGCCGAACAGCGGCGTGATCTCGGGAGCGGTCGTAAAGTCGCCCGCGGCGCCCAGCTTTGCCGCGCCGCCGCTGTAGTAGCCGAGGCCTGGCGCGTACAGCGCCAGTTCCATGAATCGGGCAAACGACATTGCGCCGCCATTGCCGGCGATTTCACCGGCGATCAGGTTCTGCAATGCGTGGGACGCGGCCAGCGCGTCGCTGTCGGGAGCGGGTAAAGTCATCCCGGCATTGTAGCCATAACAGCTTGGACAAACAATTTATGCAAACGACTGGAACTACGGCAGCGGCGCACAAGGTGGCGCTGGTGACTGGCGCGGGCAAGCGTATTGGCCGCGCGATCGCGCTCGGCCTCGCGCAGGCCGGCTGGGACGTCGCCGTCCACTACCGCGCGTCAAGAGCCGAAGCCGAGGAAACCGCGGACGGCGTGCGCCAACTGGGCCGCCGCGCAGCGCTGCTGCAATGCGACCTGGCCGATGAAGCCGAGGCAGGCGCCCTGCTCGGCCGCGCCTTCGAAGCGCTGGGCCCGGTCAGCTGCGTGGTCAATAACGCATCGCTGTTCGAATTCGACAGCGCCACCGCGTTTTCGCCGTCGCTGCTGGCGAAGCACATGCAGGCCAACCTGGCCGCGCCGCTGATCCTGGCGCAGGCGCTGCACGCCGCCACGCCGGCCGATGGCGAAGCGGTCGTCATCAACCTGCTTGACCAGAAACTGTACAATCTCAATCCTGATTTTCTGTCGTACACGCTGTCGAAGGCCGCGCTGCAGACCGCCACCACGATGCTGGCGCAGGCGCTGGCGCCGACGGTGCGCGTGGCCGGCGTGGCGCCGGGACTGACGATGGTATCCGGCGACCAGACCGAGACCGGCTTCGCCAAGGCGCACCAGGCCACGCCGCTGGGCCGCTCGAGCACGCCGCAGGACATCGTCGACGCCGTCTGCTATGTGGCAGGCGCGCGCGCGCTGACCGGCACCACTTTACTCGTCGACGGCGGCCAGCATCTGCTTGGCCTTCCGCGCGACGTCATGTTCTTACAAAAATAGAGGTTCAACATGCTGTCCGCCCTTCACCACCCCAAGCTCGCCGACTGCCGCCGGCTTTTCCTGCGCAACTACGAAGTGATGATCAACATCGGGGTGCACGATTTCGAAAAGAAGGGCGAGCAGCGCGTCCTGATCAACGTCGACCTGTACATCCCGCTGGCGCTGTCGACACCGATGGACGACCAGCTGGAAGAAGTGGTCGACTACGACTTCATGCGCGAGACCATCGCGCGCCGCATGGCCCAGGGCCACGTGCACCTGCAGGAGTCGCTGTGCGACGACGTGGTGCGCGCGATGCTGGCGCACCCGAAGGTGCGCGCCGCGCGCGTATCGACCATGAAGCCGGACGTGTACCCGGACTGCGAAGGCGTGGGCGTCGAAGTCTTCCAGATCAAGGAGAGCCTGTGAACGCGGCGGTGATGGAAGAAGTGGCCGACAAGGTCGCGTACGAAAACAACAAGCTGCACAAGCGCCTGTGCCGCCTGGTTGGCCAGGCGATCGGCGACTTCAACATGATCGAGGACGGCGACAAGGTGATGGTGTGCCTGTCCGGCGGCAAGGACAGCTACGCCTTGCTCGACATCCTGATGACGCTGCGCGAGCGCGCGCCGATCAAGTTCGAGCTGGTGGCGGTCAACCTGGACCAGAAGCAGCCGAACTTCCCGGCGGATATCCTGCCGGCCTACCTGGAAAAGCTGGGCATCCCGTTCCATATCGAGAACCAGGACACCTACAGCATCGTCAAGCGCCTGATTCCGGAAGGCAAGACCACCTGCTCGCTGTGCTCGCGCCTGCGCCGCGGCATCCTGTACCGCGTGGCCGATGGGCTGGGCTGCAACAAGATCGCGCTGGGCCATCACCGCGACGACATCCTCGAGACCTTCTTCCTGAACATGTTCTTCGGCGGGAAGCTGAAGGGCATGCCGGCCAAGCTGGTGTCGGACGACGGCAAGCACATGGTGATCCGCCCGATGGCGTACGTGAAGGAAGCCGACACCACGCGCTATGCGGAAGTGAAGGGTTTCCCGATCATTCCGTGCGACCTGTGCGGCTCGCAGGAAAACCTGCAGCGCAAGCAGATCAAGAACATGATGCGCGAGTGGGACAAGAAGCATCCGGGCCGCTGCGAGAACATCTTCTCGTCGCTGTCGACCGTGGTACCGTCGCATTTGATGGATCGCGAACTGTTTGGGTTCACCGACCTGAAGACGGATGGCGTGGCGAATCCGCTGGGCGATATCGCGTTTGATGAGGAGCCGTGCTCGACGCCGGTGGCGGGCCTGGGGACGATCACCCTGCAGCGGGAATAAACATGAACGACGCTCGCGTCGTTCCGCCGGTCACGCTCGTGTCGAAACCGAACAGCAGCCCGGCCGGCCGCCGACCAGGCTCCTCTATGAACGCGGTGATCTACCGGACACGCTTGTAACGGCTATATCCGCCGAGGTCGCGCTCGACCGGTCCCAGCACGAGCGTGGTTTCAGGCGGCACCGTCACGGTCATTATCCCGGAATTGATGACGGTGACTGGCTTGGCGCCGGGGGCCGCGAGCAGGTCAGCCATGGGCGTGTCATCCATCAGCGCGGCGTTAGCCACCATCACGCGTTCCGTTACCGCCTGTGGCGTTGGATTGGAGAAGACAAGTACAGTGTCGAGCGCCCGGCTCGCGTGCCGTTCGAACGCCAACAGCCGGTCGGCTTCGATCAGGCGGAAGTCGCCAACGCGTAACGCACGGTGATGCTTGCGCAGTGCGATCAGCTGGCGCATCCACGCCATCTCGGGATTCGTCTCGGACACCAGATCCCAGCGCATCGGCCCGCGGTTTTCCGGATCAGGTCCGCCGGTCATGCCCACTTCACTGCCGTAGTAGATATTTGGCGCTCCCGGCAAAGTGAACTGCAGAGTCTGAACCAAACGTCGAGCGGCCTGCTTCGGAAGCTGGGTTGCGATGCGCGGAATGTCGTGATTGTCGATCAACACCCACGACTTCAGCATAGGCTCAATCCCGGCGTCGCTGACCATGCGCGCCGCCATTCGCCCCGCACTCGCCGGCGCAATGTCGCCAGAGGCCATGCCCAGCACGATGTGGCGCATGCTGAAATTCATAACCGCATCCATCGAACGCACCCACTCCCCAGGATAGTTGGCGATCTCGCCGATGATCAGCGAGCCCTTCTTCTCCGCGTGGGCGGCTCGCGTCACCTCTTGCAGGTATGCGTGCCCCAACTCGAACGCCGTGTCCAGGCGCCAACCATCGGCGCCGTCGCGCAGATAGCTGCGTACCACGGAGTCATCCGACCGGTACAGATAGTCGCGCACCGGCGCATACTCCAGGTTCAGTTCGGGAAGATTCTGATAGCCGGTCCAAACGCGTGCCCCGCCGCGGTACTGTGGTCCGATGGCAAACCAGCTGCGCCAGCGACTAGAGGGATTGGCCATCGCTTCCTTGAACGGCTGCGAATTGCGGCCCATATGGTTGAACACGCCGTCGAGCACCACTTTCATACCGCGGTTGTGCGCCTCACGCGCGAAACGGCGAAAATCGTCCCTTGTACCGAACTCCGGCGAGATTTTCTTGAAGTCCAAGGCATCGTACTTATGGTTTGTATAAGCGAGATGGATTGGATTGAGATAGACAACGTCCGCACCAAGCCCTGCAACGTGGTCGAGCTTTGCCGTTGCGCTCGGCAAATCTCCTCCCCAAAAATCGAGCTCGTGGCTGTTGAGCTTCTGGTCGACAAGATCGACGCCGCGCGCGGGGGTCTCGCTCCATGGTTTCAGCACCTTCGGTGGCGCATACAGGCTACGCTTGCCCTCCACGTTGGTCGACGGTGCGAACCGGTCCACCAGGATCTGGTACACCACCGCGCCATTGCGCCAGTCCTTTTCGCGGGCGTCGTAAATGTCTACTGAAGGGGCAGCGCGGACGGCGCTGGACAGGGTAAACGCGGCCATCAGGCCAATTGCGTGAATAAGTTTGAAATGCATACTGCCTCCGATGTAATTTTATTACATGATATGGCATCATACGCCAACAGGCAGAGCTGTCAATCGAAGAGCCGGATTCTATTCCAGCACTCATCCTGACTGTTGTTTTACTACTCGCTAACTTATTTCCCGCGATCAAGAACATGATGCGCCCTCCCATGCAAACGGCGCTTCGGCGCCGTTTTCTTTTCGCCACACGCAGGCGCGAGCGGGCGACACGTTTTCCGAACTCAGGCAGAATGTCTGATGCTTTAGATTTGGCCGTGGTCCCTGAACGACCTGCAGCAAGGGATCCCGAATTCATCAAATCCGTGCACGACTGCCAGTGAACCACCTGCGGGCCTCCTGACGCCAATTGGATCTGTCCGCCATTTCACGTTCCGGCGGATCGCCTTCGGCGAGGTGGGACATGGGACTGACCAGTAAAATTCGCCTGCTTGCGCTGCTGGCCGTCAACGCACTGGCCTGCGTGGGCTGCGGCGACCAGGCGCCAGCGCAGCCTCCCGGTGGGGAGGGACCGCCGCCCGTCCTCGTCGCCCCAGTGGCAAAGCGCATGGTCGAGGAGTTCGAAGAGTTCAGCGCTCGGCTGGCGGCAGTCGACCAGGTCGAAGTGCGGGCGCGCGTGGCGGGCACACTGGAGCGCGTGCATTTCCGCGACGGCCAAAGGGTGCGCAAGGACACGCTGCTGTTCACCATCGACCCTCGCCCGTTCGCTGCCGAGGTCGCGCGCAACACGGCCAGCGTGGCGTCCGCGCGATCCCAGGCCGAACTCGCGCGCGCCCAGTTGGCACGGGCCGAGCAATTGCTCCCGACACACAATATTTCCGTTCAGGCGGTCGATGAGCGGCGGGCGGCGACGCAAAATGCGGCAAGCAGCCTGCGTGCGGCCGAGGCCGCGCTGGAGGCCGCGCGCCTGAACCTCGGGTTCACACGCATCGCCGCCCTGATCGACGGACGCGTGTCGCGTACGACGGTTACCGCGGGCAACCTGGTGAACGTCAACGAACCGGTGCTCACGACCATCGTTTCGACCGACCGCGTGTATGCCTACTTCGACGCCAGCGAGGCCGCCTACCTGAAATACGGCCAGTCCGCCGACGGCCAGACCGCGCCTGTGGTGCGGATGGGCCTGTTCAATGAGCAGGGCTTTCCGCATGCCGGCAAGATCGATTTCGTCGACAACCGCCTCAATCCGGGCACCGGCAGCATCCAGGTGCGTGCAGTGTTCGACAATCCGGACGGCCGCTTCACGCCAGGGCTGTCGGCACGCATACGGGTGGGCGCCGGCAAACCGTATGAGGCCACCGTGGTGCCGGACCGCGCCATCACCACCGACCAGACCCGCAAGATCGTGCTGGTGGTTGGCCCCAAGGGCATCGTCGAAGCGCGCGAGGTGAAAACGGGAGCGCTGGTCAACGGCATGCGCGTGGTCAGCGGGGTCAACCCGGGCGAGAACATCATCGTCGATGGCCTGCAACGGGCCATGCCGGGCGCTCCCGTCACGCCGCAGATGGTTACGCTGGACGAGCACGGCGTGCCGGTAACACCAAAGCCGCCCGGCGCCACGCCCGCGGCAAAGCCATAGGCCACCATGGACATCGCCAGCAAATTCATCGACCGGCCGCGCTTTGCCACGGTGCTGTCGATTTTCATTTTCCTGGTCGGCGCGCTGTCGATCTTCCTGCTGCCCGTCTCCGAGTATCCAGAAGTGGCGCCGCCACAGGTAGTGGTGCGCGCCCAGTTCCCCGGCGCGAATCCGCGCGTGATTGCCGAAACCGTGGCCACGCCGCTGGAAGAGCAGATCAGCGGCATCGACAACCTGCTGTACTACGAAAGCCAGTCGACTTCCGATGGCAGCATGAACCTGACCGTCACTTTCGCCATCGGCACCGATCCCGAAGTGGCCGAGACCTCGGTGCAGAACCGCATCAACCGCGCCCTGCCCCGCCTGCCCGAAATCGTGCGCCAGATCGGCGTGACCACCGAGAAGCAGGCCTCCAACCTGACCATGGTGGTGCACCTCCTTAGTCCCGACAACAGCCGCGATGCGCTCTACCTGCGCAACTACGGCCAGCTGCAGCTGCGCGACGAGCTGCTGCGCATCGACGGCATGGGCAGCGTGCTGCTGTTTGGCGCGGGCGATTACGCCATGCGCATCTGGCTCAACCCGCAGCAGCTGTCCACGCGCAAGCTGACCGCCAATGACGTGGTGGATGCGATACGCGAACAGAATGCACAGGTGGCGGCCGGCGTGGTGGGCGCGCCGCCTGCTCCGGGCGGCAGCGACTTCGAACTTCCGATCAACACCAAGGGCCGGCTGTCCAGCGTGGAGGAGTTTGCCGAAGTGATCGTGCGCGCCGATCCGGAGACCGGCGCGCTGGTGCGCATCAAGGACGTGGGCCGGGTCGAGATGAGCGCCAACACTTACGCGCTGCGCAGCCTGCTGAACAACAAGGAGGCGGCGGCCATCGCCATATTCCAGGCGCCCGGCAGCAATGCGCTGGCGCTGTCGCAGGACGTGCGCACGGTGATGGAGCGCGCCAGCAAATCATTCCCGCCCGGCGTGAAGTACGCCATCGTGTACGATCCCACGCGCTTTGTGCAGACCTCCATCGAGAAAGTGGTGATCACCCTGATCGAGGCGGTGCTGCTGGTCGTGATCGTGGTGATCCTGTTTTTGCAGACCTGGCGCGCTTCGATCATCCCGCTGCTGGCGGTGCCGGTGTCGATCATCGGCACCTTCGCGGTGCTGCTGGCGCTCGGATTCTCGATCAACACGCTGACGCTGTTCGGGCTTGTGCTGGCAATCGGCATCGTGGTCGACGACGCCATCGTGGTGGTCGAAAACGTCGAGCGCAACATCGAGAACGGCCTCACGCCGCGCAACGCCACCGTCAAGGCGATGCAGGAGGTCAGCGGGCCGATCATCGCCATTGCGCTGGTGCTGTGTGCGGTGTTCGTGCCGCTGGCGTTCGTGCCCGGCCTGTCGGGGCAGTTCTACCGCCAGTTCGCGGTGACCATCGCTATTTCCACCATCATCTCGGCGTTCAACTCGCTGACGCTGTCACCGTCGCTGGCGGCGATCTTGCTGCGGCCGCACGACGCGCCCAAGGACGCCTTCACCCGTGGACTCGACCGCGTACTCGGCCCGCTGTTCCACCGCTTTAACCGCCGCTTCCACCAGGCCAGCGAAGCCTACCAGCGCGGCGTGATGCGCCTGCTGGGACAAAAACTGGTCGCGATGCTGGTCTACCTCATGCTGCTGGCCGCCACCGCGCTGCTGTTCGCGCGCGTACCCACCGGCTTTGTACCGGCGCCGGACAAGCAGTACCTTATCGGCGTGGCGCAGCTGCCGGCCGGCGCTTCGCTGGAGCGCACCGACGCGGTGCTCCGTCGCATGAGCGACATCGCGC
>NZ_QYUP01000177.1 GCF_003590855.1 Massilia cavernae | reverse complement strand
GCCCTGCGCAAGGTCTACGACCAGATGCCGGAACCGCGCTGGGTCATCTCGATGGGCTCCTGCGCCAACGGCGGCGGCTATTACCACTACTCGTACTCCGTGGTACGCGGCTGCGACCGCATCGTGCCGGTCGACGTCTACGTGCCGGGCTGCCCGCCGACCGCGGAAGCGCTGTTGTACGGCATCCTGCAGCTGCAGAACAAGATCAAGCGCACCAACACCATTGCACGTTAAGAAGCGGCCATCACCATGACATCAAAAATCGAAGTCCTTGAAGCCGCCCTCACGTCCGCACTGGGCGATGCGGCCGTTTCCGTCACCACCGCCCTGGGCGAAGTGACCGTGGTGGTCAAGGCCGCGGCCTACCTCGACGCGATGAGGACCCTGCGCGACGACCCGGCCCTCAAGTTCGACCAGCTGATCGACCTGTGCGGCGTCGATTACTCCACTTATGGCGAAGGCGCCTGGGGCGGCCTGCGTTTCGCGGCTGTCTCGCACCTGCTGTCGCTCGACCACAACTGGCGCGTGCGCGTGCGCGTGTTCGCACCCGACGACGACATGCCGGTGCTGGCCTCGGTGACCGGCATCTGGCGTGCGGCCAACTGGTACGAGCGCGAGGCGTTCGACCTGTACGGCATCCTGTTCGAAGGCCACAACGACCTGCGCCGCATCCTGACCGACTACGGTTTCATCGGCCATCCGTTCCGCAAGGACTTCCCGATTTCGGGCTACGTCGAAATGCGCTACGACCCCGAGCAGAAGCGCGTGATCTACCAACCCGTGACGATCGAGCCGCGTGAAATCATTCCGCGCGTGATCCGCGAAGAAACCTACGGGATGAAATAATGGCTGAGATTAAGAACTACACCCTGAACTTCGGTCCGCAGCACCCGGCTGCGCACGGCGTGCTGCGCCTGGTGCTCGAGCTGGACGGCGAAGTCATCCAGCGCGCCGACCCGCACATCGGCCTGCTGCACCGCGGCACCGAAAAGCTGGCGGAAACCCGCACCTACCTGCAGTCCGTGCCGTACATGGACCGTCTCGACTACGTGTCGATGATGGCCAACGAGCACGCCTACGTGCTGGCGATCGAAAAGCTGCTCGGCATCCAGGTGCCTGAGCGCGCGCAGTACATCCGCGTCATGTTCGACGAAATCACCCGCCTGCTGAACCACCTGATGTGGCTCGGCGCGCACGCGCTCGACATCGGCGCGATGGGTCCGTTCCTGTACGCCTTCCGCGACCGCGAAGACCTGTTCGACTGCTACGAAGCGGTGTCGGGCGCGCGCATGCACGCGGCCTACTACCGCCCGGGCGGCGTGTACCGCGACCTGCCGGACGCGATGCCGAAGCACAAGGCCTCGATCATCCGCAGCCAGAAGGCCATCGACGCGCTGAACGAAGCGCGCCAGGGCTCGCTGCTGGACTTCATCGACGACTTCTCCAAGCGCTTCGTCACCTACGTCGACGAATACGAAACCCTGCTGACCGACAACCGTATCTGGAAACAGCGTACCGTCGGCATCGGCGTGGTCTCGCCGGAAGCGGCCAAGGCGATGGGCTTCACCGGCGCCATGCTGCGCGGCTCGGGCGTCGAATGGGACCTGCGCAAGAAGCAGCCTTACGCCGTCTACGACAAGATGGACTTCGACATCCCGGTCGGCACCAATGGCGACAGCTACGACCGCTACCTGGTCCGCATCGAAGAGATGCGCCAGTCGAACCGCATCATCCAGCAGGCCTCGAAATGGCTGCGCGCCAATCCGGGCCCGGTCATGGTCGACAACCACAAGGTCGCGCCGCCGAAGCGCACCGACATGAAGTCGAACATGGAGTCGCTGATCCACCACTTCAAGCTGTTCACCGAAGGCATGCACGTACCGGCAGGCGAAGCTTACGCGGCAGTCGAACACCCGAAGGGCGAACTGGGCATCTACCTGATCTCCGACGGCGCCAACAAGCCGTACCGCCTGAAGATCCGCGCCCCGGATTTCGCCCACCTGCAGAGCCTCGATGAAATGGCGCGCGGCCACATGATCGCCGACGCCGTCACCATCATCGGAACCCAGGACATCGTATTCGGCAGTATTGACCGGTAAGCCGGAAAGGCAGGAAGAGAATGTTGTTATCAGAGCAGTGCTATAAAAAAATCGACCGCGAGTTGGCCAAGTATCCGGCCGACCAGCGCCAGTCGGCCGTGATGGCCGCGCTGGCCCACGCGCAAGTGGAACTGGGCTGGCTGGCGCCGGAAACCATGCAGGAAGTGGCCGACTACATCGGCATGCCTGCCATCGCCGTGCAGGAAGTGGCGACCTTCTACAACATGTACAACACCAAGCCGGTCGGCAAGCACAAGATCACCGTGTGCACCAACCTGCCTTGCGCGCTGTCGGGCGGCGAACGCGCCGGCAAGCTGCTGCAGGACAAGCTGGGCATCGGCTACCGCGAAACCACTGCGGACGGGCAGTTCACCCTGGTCGAAGGCGAGTGCATGGGCGCCTGCGGCGACGCGCCGGTCATGATTGTCAACAACCATCGCATGTGCTCGTTCATGAGCGACGACAAGATCGACGCTCTCGTTGAGGAACTGAAGAAATGACCAGCCTGCACGACCGTCACATCAATCCGCTGCTCCTGAAGGACCTGAACGGCGACAACTGGCGCCTGGCCGACTACGTCAAGCGCGGCGGCTACAGCGCGCTGCGCCGCATCCTGGAAGAGAAGATCACGCCGGAACAGATCATCGCCGACCTGAAGACCTCGGGCCTGCGCGGCCGCGGCGGCGCCGGTTTCCCTACCGGCCTGAAGTGGAGCTTCATGCCGCGTCAGTATCCTGGCCAGAAATATCTCGTCTGCAATACCGACGAAGGCGAGCCGGGTACCTTCAAGGACCGCGACATCATCCGCTACAACCCGCATTCGCTGATCGAGGGCATGGCCATCGGCGCGTATGCGATGGGCATCACCGTCGGCTACAACTACATCCACGGCGAAATCTTCCAGGACTACCTGCGCTTTGAAGAAGCGCTGGAAGAGGCGCGCGCGGCGGGCTTCCTGGGCGACAAGATCATGGGCAGCGAGTTCAGCTTCCAGCTGCACGCCCACCACGGCTACGGCGCCTACATCTGCGGCGAAGAAACCGCGCTGCTGGAATCGCTCGAAGGCAAGAAGGGTCAGCCGCGCTTCAAGCCGCCTTTCCCTGCGTCCTTCGGCCTGTACGGCAAGCCGACCACCATTAACAACACCGAGACTTTCGCGGCCGTGCCGTTCATCCTGAACGTCGGCGCCGAAAACTACCTCGGCATGGGCAAGCCGAACAACGGCGGCACCAAGATCTTCTCGATCTCGGGCGACGTCGAACGTCCGGGCAACTACGAAGTTCCGCTCGGCACGCCATTCGCGAAGCTGATGGAACTGGCCGGCGGCATGCGCGGCGGTAAAAAGATCAAGGCGGTCATCCCTGGCGGCTCGTCGGCGCCTGTCGTGCGCGGCGACGTCATGATGGACACCGACCTCGACTACGATTCGATCGCCAAGGCCGGCTCGATGCTGGGCTCGGGCGCGGTCATCGTCATGGACGAGACCCGCTGCATGGTCAAGTCGCTGCTGCGCCTGTCGTACTTCTATTACGAAGAGTCCTGCGGCCAGTGCACGCCTTGCCGCGAAGGCACCGGCTGGATGTACCGCATGGTGCACCGTATCGAGCACGGCCAGGGCCGCCCGGAAGACCTCGACATGCTGAACTCCATCGCCGACAACATCCAGGGCCGCACTATCTGCGCGCTGGGCGACGCCGCCGCGATGCCGGTACGCGCGATGATCAAGAACTTCCGCGACGAATTTGCATATCACATCGAGCACAAGCATTGCCTCGTGCCGACCTATCTCTAAGGCCAGAGAAATCTCATGGTTGAAATTGAAATTGACGGTAAAAAGGTAGAAGTCCCGCCAGGCAGCATGGTGATGGACGCCGCCAACAAACTGGGAACCTACATCCCGCACTTCTGCTATCACAAGAAATTGTCGATCGCGGCCAACTGCCGTATGTGCCTGGTTGAAGTCGAGAAGGCGCCGAAGCCTTTGCCGGCATGCGCCACGCCGGTATCGGCGGGCATGATCGTGCGCTCGAACAGCGACAAGGCGGTGCAGGCGCAGAAATCCGTGATGGAATTCTTGCTGATTAACCACCCGCTGGATTGCCCGATCTGCGACCAGGGCGGCGAATGCCAGCTGCAGGACCTCGCGGTCGGCTACGGCAAATCGAACTCGCGCTACGAAGAAGAAAAGCGCGTGGTGCCGCCGAAGGACGCCGGTCCGCTGATCTCGATGGAAGAGATGACCCGCTGCATCCACTGCACCCGTTGCGTGCGCTTCGGCCAGGAAGTCGCCGGCGTGATGGAATTGGGCATGCTGGGCCGCGGCGAGCACGCCGAGATCACCTCGTTCGTCGGCAAGACCGTCGACTCCGAAGTGTCGGGCAACATGATCGACCTGTGCCCGGTCGGCGCACTGACCTCCAAGCCTTTCCGCTACAGCGCCCGTACCTGGGAACTGTCGCGCCGCAAGTCGGTCAGCCCGCACGATTCGCTCGGCTCGAACCTGATCGTCCAGGTCAAGGGCGGCAAGGTGATGCGTGTGCTCCCGCTGGAGAACGAAGCAATCAACGAATGCTGGCTGTCGGACAAGGACCGCTTCTCCTACGAAGCGCTGGACAACGCCGAACGCCTGACCGCGCCGATGATCAAGCAGGGCGGCCAGTGGGCCGAGACCGACTGGCAGACCGCGCTGGAATACGTGGCCCACGGCCTGCGCAACATCAAGCATGAACACGGCGCCGACGCCATCGCCGCTGTCGCGACCCCGCATTCGACCGTCGAAGAACTGACGCTGCTGGCCAAGGCCATGCGCGGCATCGGTTCCGAGAACGTCGAGTTCCGCCTGCGCCAGACCGACTTTGCCGACAACGGCCAGGTCACTCCTTGGTTGGGCATGCCGATTGCCGAACTGTCGCACCTCGGCCGCGCTTTCGTCATCGGCTCGTTCCTGCGCAAGGACCACCCGCTGGTGGCGACCCGCCTGCGCGCCGCCGTCAAGGCCGGCGGCAAGCTGTCGGTGCTGCACGCGTCCGACGACGAACTCCTGATCCCGACCGCATCGAAAATGATCGCGGCGCCGTCCGACTGGCTGGCCGCACTGTCCGAAATCGCCGTGGCTGTCGCCGCAGCGAAGGGCGTGGCAGTACCAGCCGCCTTCGACGGCATCGAAGCATCCGACAAGGCCAAGGCGATCGCAGCATCCCTCACCGCCATCGGCGGCAACGTGACCGGCGCAATCCTGCTCGGTAACGCTGTTTCGCAGCACCCGCAGGCATCCGCGCTGCACGCGGCAGCGCAGTGGATCGCCGAACAGACCGGCGCCAAGTTCGGCTACCTGGTGGACGCGGCCAACACGGTCGGCGGCTACCTGGCCGGCGCTTACGCCAAGAATGCAGCCCCAGTGTTCTCGCAGCCGAAGAAAGCCTACGTGCTGCTGAACGCCGAGCCTGAGCTGGACAGCCACAACCCGCAGCAAGCGCGCGCCGCCCTCGATGGCGCCGAGATGGTCGTTGCGATGTCCGCCTTCAAGCACGGCTTCGACTACGCCGACGTGCTGCTGCCGATTTCGCCGTTCAGCGAAACCTCGGGCACCTTCGTTAACTGCGAAGGCCGCGCACAGAGCTTCAACGGCACAGTAAAGCCGCTCGGCGAAACCCGCCCGGCCTGGAAAGTGCTGCGCGTGCTGGGCAACCTGCTCGGCCTGCAGGGCTTCGACTACGACACCTCGGAAGCGATCCGCGACGAGCTGTTCGGCAAGGGCGTGACCGACCTGTCGGGCAAGCTGAATAACGTTTCCAAGACCGCCTTGTCTGGCGCGAAGTTCGGCACCTCGGGCGCGCTGGAACGCCTGGCCGACGTGCCTATCCACTTCGCCGACGCCATCGCGCGCCGTTCCGAGCCGCTGCTGCGCACCGCCGACGCCAACGCGCCGCTGGTCACGCTGCCATCGAGCCTGGCCGAAAAGCTGGGCGTCAAGGCCGGCGGCACGGTCAAGGTGTCGCAGGGTTCGGGCAGCGCCGTGCTGGTTGCCGCCATCGATGCGCGCCTGCCGGCCAACACCGTCCGCGTCGCCACCGCGCACCACGCGACCGCTGCACTGGGTTCGCTGTTCGGCGCCATCCAAGTTGAAAAAGCAGGGGAGGGCGCGTAATGGCGATGCCGGAATTCATTAACACCATCAACGTCCACGGCGCTGAGCTGCTGGGCCCGGTCTGGCCACTGGCATGGACCATGATGAAGATCATGTCGGTCCTGCTGCCGCTGATGGGCCTGGTCGCCTACGCCACCTTGTGGGAGCGCAAGCTGATCGGCTGGATCCAGATCCGCATCGGCCCCAACCGCGTTGGCCCGATGGGCCTGCTGCAGCCGATCGCCGATGCGCTCAAGCTGCTGTTCAAGGAAATCGTGGTCCCGACCAAGGCCGCTTCGTGGCTGTTCGTGATCGGCCCGGTCATGACCATCATGCCGGCGCTGGCCGCATGGTCGGTGATTCCTTTCGGTCCTGAACTGGTGCTGGCCAACGTCAATGCCGGCCTGCTGCTGCTGATGGCGATCACCTCGATGGAAGTCTACGGCATCATCATCGCCGGCTGGGCGTCGAACTCGAAGTATTCCTTCATGGGCGCGATGCGCGCATCGGCCCAGATGATCTCCTACGAAATCCCGATGGGCTTCGTGCTGGTAGTCGTGCTGATGGTGTCGGGCAGCCTGAACTTCTCCGACATCGTGCTGGGCCAGCAGAAGGGCCAGTTCGTCGACATGGGCATGAACTTCCTGTCCTGGAACTGGCTGCCGCTGCTGCCGCTGTTCGTCATCTACCTGACTTCCGGCCTGGCCGAGTGCAATCGCCACCCGTTCGACGTGGTGGAAGGCGAGTCGGAAATCGTGGCCGGCCACATGGTCGAGTACTCGGGCATGTCGTACGCGATGTTCATGCTGGCCGAATAC
Organism: Massilia cavernae; assembly: GCF_003590855.1. Classification (GTDB taxonomy): domain Bacteria; phylum Pseudomonadota; class Gammaproteobacteria; order Burkholderiales; family Burkholderiaceae_D; genus Telluria_A; species Telluria_A cavernae. The sequence goes on along the minus strand of NZ_QYUP01000177.1, from coordinate 9,230 downwards.
GCCAACATGATCTTGATCGGCGTACTGGCATCGATCATGTTCCTCGGCGGCTGGTCGGCGCCTTTCGCGGTGCTCGACATCGGCGGCGGTTTCGGCGGCTTCTTCTGGCTGTTCGCAAAGACCTTCCTGATCGTGTCGCTGTTCGTGTGGGTGCGCGGTACCTTCCCACGCTACCGCTATGACCAGATCATGCGCCTGGGCTGGAAAGTCTTCATTCCGCTGACGCTGGTTTGGCTGGTCCTGGTCGCAGGCTGGATGCAAACGTCCTGGAACATTTGGAAGTAAGAGAGCAAAACCATGGAACGACTTAAAGATTTTATCGGCAGCATGATGCTGACCGAACTGATCAAAGGGATGGCGCTGACGGGAAAGTACATGTTCTCGCGCAAGATCACCGTTCAGTATCCGGAAGAAAAGACCCCGATGTCGCCGCGTTTCCGCGGCCTGCACGCGCTGCGCCGCTACCCGAACGGGGAAGAGCGCTGCATCGCCTGCAAGCTGTGCGAAGCGGTGTGCCCGGCGATGGCGATCACGATCGAGTCGGAGCAGCGTGACGACGGCTCGCGCCGCACCACCCGCTACGACATCGACCTGACCAAGTGCATCTTCTGCGGCTTCTGCGAAGAGTCCTGCCCGGTCGATTCGATCGTCGAGACCCACGTCTTCGAGTACCACGGCGAGAAGCGCGGCGATCTGTATTACACCAAAGAGATGCTGCTCGCGGTCGGCGACCGCTACGAAGCCGACATCGCCGCCGCCCGCGCGACCGATGCGCCTTACCGTTAATCTGCAGGGCTACTGGGTTAGTTATGGAATTTAAAACTGCTTTGTTCTACGTGTTCGCGGCCATCATGGTGATCGCCTCGACCCGCGTTATCACGGCCCGCAATCCGGTCACCGCCGCATTGTTCCTGGTGCTGGCGTTCTTCAACGCCGCCGGCATCTGGATGCTGCTCAAGGCCGAGTTCCTGGCCGTCGTGCTGGTGCTGGTCTACGTCGGCGCCGTGATGGTGCTGTTCCTGTTCGTGGTCATGATGTTGGACATCAATATCGACCGCATGCGGGAAGGCTTCTGGAGCCACCTGCCGATGGCGTCGGCGATCGGCGCGCTGATCGTGCTCGAAATGGCCGCCGTGCTGTGGCGCGGTTTCCTCGGCTTCGAACAGTCGCCTGAAGCTGCCGCTGCCAATATCGGCGGCACCAAGGAACTGGGCCTGCTGATCTACACCAAATACATCTACGCCTTCGAGATCGCGGCAGTGGTGCTGCTGGTGGCGATCATCGCCGCAGTCGCGCTGACCCTGCGCACCCGCAAGGACACCAAGTACTTCGACCCGGCCGACGCGGTCCGCGTGAAACGCAACGACCGCCTGCGCGTCGTCAAGATGAAGGCCGTCGACCAGCCTGCGCTCGACGCGGCATCGAAAGCGGCAGCCATCGCTGCCGCCGAAGCCGCGGCAACTGTCGCCTCCAAGGAGACCAAATGATCCTCTCGCTCGCACACTACCTGGTACTGGGCGCGATCCTGTTCGCGATCTCGGTGGTCGGGATCTTCCTGAACCGTAAGAACATCATCATCCTGCTGATGGCCATCGAACTGATGCTGCTGGCGGTGAACCTGAACTTTGTCGCCTTCTCGCATTACCTCGGCGATGCGGCAGGGCAGATCTTCGTGTTCTTCATCCTGACCGTTGCAGCGGCCGAGTCGGCGATTGGCCTGGCGATCCTGGTGGTCCTGTTCCGTAACCTGGACACGATCAACGTGGAAGACCTGGACAGCCTCAAAGGCTAAGTGCCCAAGGGCGCGCTTCAACCCAAGACAAATAACGATTAAGGTTCAATATGGCGGGGCAAATTCTTAACCCTAACCTCCTGCTTGCGGTGCCACTGGCGCCGCTGGCCGGCTCACTGATCGCAGGCCTGCTGGGGACTAAATTCCTGGGCAACGTGATCGGCCGCAAGACCACTCACACCGTCACCATCCTGGGCGTCCTCATTGCGCTAATCCTGTCGGTGCACACGCTGCTGGCGGTGCTCGACGGCGCCAGCTTCGACGGCACCATCTACAACTGGATGACGGTGGCCGGCGTGAAGCTGGAAGTCGGCTTCCAGATCGACGCGCTGTCGGCAATGATGATGTGCGTGGTGACCTTCGTGTCGCTGATGGTGCACGTCTACACCATCGGCTACATGGCGGAGGATGAGGGTTACAACCGCTTCTTCTCGTACATCTCGCTGTTCACGTTCTCGATGCTGATGCTGGTCATGGCGAACAACTTCCTGCAGCTGTTCTTCGGCTGGGAAGCAGTGGGCCTGGTTTCCTACCTCCTGATCGGTTTCTGGTACACCCGCCCGACCGCGATCTTCGCCAACATGAAGGCCTTCCTGGTCAACCGCGTGGGCGACTTCGGCTTCATCCTGGGCATCGGCCTGCTGCTGGCCTACGCCGGTTCGATGAATTACCAGGAAGTGTTCGCCAAGAAGGAAATGCTGGCAACCCTGACCCTGCCTGGCTCGGACTGGATGCTGCTCACCGTTGCCTGCATCTGCCTGTTCATCGGCGCGATGGGCAAGTCGGCCCAGTTCCCGCTGCACGTCTGGCTGCCTGACTCGATGGAAGGCCCGACCCCGATTTCGGCACTGATCCACGCGGCGACCATGGTTACCGCGGGTATCTTCATGGTGGCGCGCATGTCGCCGCTGTTCGAACTGTCCGACACCGCGCTGTCGTTCGTGCTGGTGATCGGCGCGATCACCGCGCTGTTCATGGGCTTCCTGGGCATCATCCAGAACGACATCAAGCGCGTGGTCGCTTACTCGACCCTGTCGCAGCTGGGCTACATGACCGTCGCGCTGGGCGCGTCGGCCTACTCGGCCGCGGTGTTCCACCTGATGACCCACGCATTCTTCAAGGCGCTGCTGTTCCTCGGCGCGGGCTCGGTCATCATCGGCATGCACCACGACCAGGACATCCGCAACATGGGCGGCCTGCGCAAGTACATGCCGATCACCTGGATTACCTCGCTGCTTGGCTCGCTGGCCCTGATCGGCACGCCGTTCTTCTCGGGGTTCTACTCGAAGGACTCGATCATCGAAGCGGTGCACGCGACCCACCTGTGGGGTTCGGGCTTCGCCAACTTCGCCGTACTGGCAGGCGTGTTCGTGACCGCGTTCTACTCGTTCCGCATGTACTTCCTGGTGTTCCACGGCGAAGAGCGTTTCGGCAAGCCGCAACACCATTCGGAGGGCCACGATTCGGACGGCCACCACGAAGAGGAGGAATCGCATGGCGATTCCGAGGGCGCGGTTCACCATCACCATGGCCTGGCGCCGGGAGAGACGCCGCACGAGTCGCCGCTGGTCGTCACGCTGCCGCTGATCCTGCTGGCCATCCCTTCGGTGATCATCGGCTTCCTGACGATCGGCCCGATGCTGTTCGGCGACTTCTTCAAAGGCGTCATTTTCGTCGGCGACAACCACGCAGGCCTGAAGGAACTGGCCGCGAACTGGCATGGCCCGGTCGCGATGGTGATCCACGGCCTGATGACCGCACCGTTCTGGCTCGCGCTGGCCGGCGTCGCTTCAGCCTACTACTGCTACCTGGTCAACCCGCGCGTACCGGAATGGTTCTACGCGAAGTTCCACGCGCTGCACACCCTGCTGGACAACAAGTACTACATGGACAAGTTCAACCAAGTGGTGTTCGCACGCGGTGCGCGCCTGCTCGGCGGCGGCCTGTGGAACGTCGGCGACAAAGCCCTGATCGACGGCCTGGCGGTCAACGGCAGCGCGAAAATGGTGGGCTGGTTCTCGTCCATCGTTCGCGTGCTGCAGACCGGTTACATCTACCACTACGCGTTCGTGATGATCATCAGCGTGCTGGGGTTCCTGATCTACTTCCTGCCGTTTTGGCACGCTTAATACGTCCAGCTAAGACAATAATATGATGCAGTCAATTTCGAACTTCCCTCCGTACCTGAGCCTCGCGATCTGGCTCCCGGTCCTGTTTGGCGTGATCATCCTGGCGATCGGGAGCGACAAGCGCGCGGGCATGACCCGCTGGCTGTCGCTAGCCGGCGCCGTGGTGGCCTTCCTGGCGACCATCCCCCTGATCACGAACTTCGACAACGCCGCCCACGGCATGCAGTTCGTCGAAAGCGCCCCGTGGATCGGCCGCTTCAACATCTTCTACAGCCTTGGCATCGACGGCCTGTCGCTGTGGTTCATCCCGCTGACCGCCTTCATCACGGTCATCGTGATCATCTCGGCATGGCAGGTGATCCAGGAACGCGTGGCCCAGTACATGGGCGCCTTCCTGATCCTGTCCGGCATCATGATCGGCGTGTTCTGCGCGACGGATGGCCTGCTGTTCTACTTCTTCTTCGAAGCGACCCTGATCCCGATGTACATCATCATCGGCGTGTGGGGCGGCGAGGACCGCATTTACGCCTCGTTCAAGTTCTTCCTCTACACCTTCTTCGGCTCGCTGCTGACGCTGGTCGCGATCATCTACCTGTACAACGCGGCAGGCGGCAGCTTCGACATTCTGGAGTGGCACAAGCTGCCGCTCACGATGAAGGAGCAGACCTTCATCTTCATCGCCTTCCTGGTGGCGTTCGCGGTCAAGGTGCCGATGTTCCCGGTCCACACCTGGCTGCCGGACGTCCACGTCGAAGCGCCTACCGGCGGCTCTGCGGTGCTGGCTGCGATCATGCTGAAGCTGGGCGCCTACGGCTTCCTGCGCTTCTCGCTGCCGATCACGCCTGACGCCTCGCACGAGATGGCCGGCTTCATCATCACGCTGTCGCTGATTGCGGTTATCTACGTCGGCCTGGTGGCGCTGGTACAGAAGGACATGAAAAAGCTGGTCGCCTACTCGTCGATCGCGCACATGGGCTTCGTCACGCTGGGCTTCTTCATGTTCAACGACATGTCGGTGCAGGGCGGTATCGTGCAGATGATCTCGCACGGCTTCGTGTCGGGCGCGATGTTCCTTTGCATCGGCGTGCTGTACGACCAGATGCACTCGCGCCAGATCGCCGACTACGGCGGCGTCGTCAACCGCATGCCGAAGTTCGCTGCGTTCTTCGTGCTGTTCTCGATGGCTAACGCGGGCCTGCCTGCCACTTCCGGCTTCGTCGGCGAGTTCATGGTCATCCTGGGCGCGGTGCAGTACAACTTCTGGATCGGCATGCTGGCTGCGACTGCGCTGATCTTCGGCGCGGCCTACTCGCTGTGGATGGTCAAGCGCGTGGTGTTCGGCGAAGTGGGCAACAAGCATGTGGCGGACCTGGTTGACCTGAACCGCCGCGAATTCTTCATGCTCGCAGTGCTGGCGATCGCCACGCTGTACATGGGCCTGTATCCAGCGCCAATCACCGACACGATGCAAACCTCGGTCGCCGACCTGCTCAAGCATGTCGCCGTATCGAAGCTTCCGTAAGAAACGACTATGAACGAAATGACCAACCCAAACCTGGTACCGGTTTACGCCGAAATCTTCCTGCTGGTGGCGGCATCTGCGATCCTGTTGATCGATATGTTCCTGCCGCCTGCGAAGCGTAACCTGACCTACATCCTGACGCTCATCACGCTCGGCGGCTGCGCGCTGTTCTCGATGACCGACTTCAACAGCGGCGCGACGGTCTACACGTTCTCGAACATGTTCGTGTCCGACCCGATGTCGAACCTGCTCAAGCTGTTCACCTACCTCACGGTAGGCATCACGCTGGTCTACTCGCGCCAGTACGCGACCCAGCGCGGCATGATGAGCGATAACCTGGGCGGCGAGTTCTATGTGCTGGCCCTGTTCTCGATGCTCGGCCAGATGATCATGATCTCGGGTAACAGCGTCCTGTCGATCTACCTCGGCCTCGAACTGATGTCGCTGTCGCTGTACGCGCTGGTGGCGCTGCGCCGCGGCCACGCGGTATCGACCGAAGCGGCGATGAAGTACTTCGTGCTGGGCGCGCTGGCATCGGGCTTCCTGTTGTACGGCATGTCGATGGTGTACGGCGCCACCGGCACGCTCGACATCACCGAGATCGCCCGCGCCGCCCAGTCGGGCGTTGCGAGCCAGACCATCCTGGTGTTCGGCCTGGTGTTCATGGTCGCAGGCCTGGCCTTCAAGCTCGGCGTGGTGCCGTTCCACATGTGGGTGCCTGACGTCTACCAGGGCGCACCGACCGCGGTGACCCTGCTGCTGGGCGGCGCGCCGAAGCTGGCCTCGTTCGCGATCTGCGTGCGCCTGCTGGCCGAAGGCCTGATGCCGATGGCGATCGACTGGCAGCAGATGCTGATGGTGCTGGCTGTGATGTCGCTGGTGATCGGTAACCTGACCGCGATCGCGCAGTCGAACATGAAGCGGATGCTGGCTTACTCCACCATCGCGCAGATGGGCTTCGTGCTGCTCGGCCTGATGTCGGGCGTGGTCGGCGCGGATGCGAGCAATGCCGCATCGGCCTACAGCTCGGCGATGTACTACTCGATCACCTACGTGCTGACCACGGTCGGCACCTTCGGCCTGATCATGATGCTGGCGCGCGCCGGCTTCGAGGCGGAAGAGATCAACGATTTCAAGGGCCTGGGCAAACGCAGCCCGTGGTTCGCCACCGTCATGATGCTGATGATGTTCTCGCTGGCCGGCGTGCCGCCTGCGATGGGCTTCATGGCCAAGCTGACCGTGCTGGAAGCGGTGCTGCACACCGGCCAGGTCTGGCTGGCGGTGTTCGCGGTGATGTTCTCGCTGGTGGGCGCGTTCTACTACCTGCGCGTGGTCAAGGTGATGTGGTTCGACGAGCCGACCGATACCAACGCCATCTCGGCGCCAGGCGACATGCGCATGGCGCTGTCGGTGAACGGCATCGCGATAGTGGCGCTGGGCGTGTTCGCCGGTCCGCTGCTGACCGTCTGCACCAACGCCATGATCACGACCCTGGCATCGTAAGCGATTAATGGATGTGAATCTCGCAAGCTGGTTGGTGATCGCCGTCGCACTGGCGGCCGCCAACCTGCCTTTCCTGACCGAGAAAGTCTTCGGCCTCGTTCCCCTCAAGGCAAGCGGTATTGACGGAACGCGCACCAAGCCCGCCTGGGTGCGGGTGTTCGAGCTGCTTGTTCTATACTTTGTTGTCGGCGCAGTAGCTTACGTCTTCGAGTCCCGGATCGGTAACGTCTTCACCCAGGTGAAGGAGTTCTACATGATCACGGTGCCGCTGTTCGTCACGCTCGCGTTCCCAGGCTTCGTCATCCGTTACCTGCGCAAGCGCCGTCACTGACCGCTTTTCAACCGCTGTCCAAACATCGGAGCTGCGCATGGATTCACCCCTGAAGGAAACCCGCATCGACGGGGAAGTGGCTTTCGACGGCCGCTTCCTGAAGGTCGCGCGCGACCGCATCCGCCTCCCGGACGGAAAAGAAACCAACCGCGAATACATCAAGCATCCCGGCGCGGTGGTGATCCTTCCCGTGTTCGACGACGGCCGCGTGCTGCTGGAGCGCCAGTTCCGCTATCCGCTCGGGCGCGAGTTCGTCGAATTCCCGGCCGGTAAAATCGACCCGGGCGAGGACACGCTGGCATGCGCCAAGCGCGAGCTGCAGGAGGAAACCGGCTATACCGCCAAGGAGTGGCAGTTTATCTGCACCATCCACAACGCCATCGCCTATTCGGACGAGCACCTCGACCTGTTCGTGGCGCGCGGCCTGGTCGAGGGCGAGGCCAAGCTGGACGAAGGCGAGTTCCTCGAGTGCTTCACCTCCACCGTGCCCGAGATGCTCGGCATGATCAAAAGCGGCGCGATCACCGATGTGAAAACCATCATCGGTACCTTCTGGCTCGAAAAGCTGATGAATGGTACCTGGAAGCCTGGATAAAAAAGCAATGAAGTACCTGCTGTTCGCGCTGGCCCTGATGTTGTCGAACAGCGCATGGGCAGCGCGCACCGCGTTCCAGGCGCGCTGCGAGGACACGATGGCCAGGACGCTGTCGGTGCTGACCGCGAAGCAGAACGGCTACTCGGTCGACAATACCCGCTCGATCCGCGCGCTGACCATGATGAAAGGCCCGCAGGCGAGCAACCACTACGTGCTTGGCCTGACCCGCACCGAGTCGCGCGTATCGATCGGCGTCAACGGCGCCATGCTGTCCGATCCTGTCACCGGCTACGAATGCGTGGCGCCCCGGATCGAAGTATCCCTGTACTACATTCCCATCGTGATCTACGTCGGCAGCGAATTCGCGCCTGGCAGCTGCGCCTACAAGGAAGTGCTGGCGCATGAGATGCGCCACCTCGACGCCTATGTCGCCCATCTGCCGAAGGTGGAAGCGATCGTGCGCAAGACGCTGGCGCAGCGCTTCGATGCGCGCCCGCTGTACGCGCCGGCGGGGCAGGCGAGGGTGCTGCTGGCGAAGGAAATCGACAGCAGCTGGATGCCCTACATCAAAAGGAACTGGCCAAAGCCGAAGTGCTGCAGGCCGCGATCGACACCCCGCGCGAATATGCCCGCCTCAGCAAAGTTTGCAAAGGTGAGGTACAGTCTTTAATGCGAAAGGCACAACCTACAAGATGACATCGATGAGACAACAAGCCCCGCGTTACTTCGCCTTGATCCCGGCAGCCGGAGTCGGCGCCAGGATGGCCGCGGGCGGCCCCAAGCAGTACCTGCCGGTCGGCGGCAAGCCGATGCTGCGCCATGCCATCGACGCCTTCCTGTCGAGCGGCCTGATTACCCACACTTACGTTGTGGTCAGTGCCGAAGACGGACAGATCGACGCGGTCGTGCCGGACGGTGCGGTGACGGTGCTGCGCTGCGGTGGCGCCACCCGCATGGAATCGATCCGCAACGGGCTCGACGCGCTGGCCGGCGCCATTGGCGGCGACGACTGGGTGCTGGTGCATGACGCGGCCCGGCCCGGCTCGATGCCGAACTCATCGAACGATTGATCAACACGGTGGGCGCCGACCCGGTCGGCGGCCTGCTTGCGCTGCCGGTGGTCGACACCGTCAAGCGCGACGGCGTGGGCGCGGTACAGACTGTCGCGCGCGATGGCCTGTGGCTGGCGCAGACGCCGCAAATGTTCCGCTACAAGCTGCTGCGCGAAGCGCTGGCGGCCGCAACCGATCCGAACGCGGTGACCGACGACGCCAGCGCCGTCGAGGCGATGGGACTGTCGCCGAAGCTGGTGGAAGGCCATCCGCGCAACCTGAAAGTGACTTTGCCGGCCGACATCC
>NZ_QYUP01000176.1 GCF_003590855.1 Massilia cavernae | reverse complement strand
ACTGGCGGCCCAGCGTCAGCGTGCCTGCCTTGCTTTTCAGGCCGACAAAGGCCTGGCGGTTGAAGATGGTGCCGGCCGAATCGACTTCGCCGGTGTCGAGCCGGAATCCGGTTTCGAGCGTGAACAAGGCGGACACGCCGTTGCCAAGGTCTTCGGTCCCGCGGAAGCCGATGCGCGAGGCCGCTGCGGCGCCGCTGGTCAGCTTGTTGACGGTTCCCGCCGTGCCGCCGCTCTCGCGCACGAAGCCGGCGTCGGCGATGCCGTAGATCGACACGGAGCTTTGGGCGAAAGCGCCACCGGCGCAGCCAGCCAGGATGGCTGCTGCAATCAATTCCTTGTTCATGTCTCGTCCTTTTGTGAGGGCTTGCGCCCATTTTTTAGTGAAAAGCGGCATTTTCATTAGTGCCAAGCTGCGCGATGCGCAGCAGGTTGGTGGTTCCCGACGTACCGAATGGCATGCCGGCTGCGATCGCGATGGCCTGTCCCGGCTTGGCCAGCCCTTCCCGCGCGGCCGTGGCGCAGGCGAATTCCGTCATTTCCGATACCGACGCGACGTCGTGAATCAGCACCGCGTGGACGCCCCACACCAGCGCCAGCCCGCGCGCCGTGGCAAGCTTGGGCGTCATGCCGATGATGGGCGCCTGCGGCCGCTCGCGCGCCATCCGAAGCGCGGAGTGGCCCGAGCTGGTGAAGGCCACGGTGGCCGCCACGTCGAGCAGGTCGGCCACATTGCGCAGCGCCAGCCCGATGGCGTCGGCGATCTCGGCGCGGGCCGGGGCCTGGCCGGCCTTGATGCTTTCGCTGTAGTACGGGTCGGATTCGGTCTGCATGATGATGCTGTTCATCATCCTGACCGCTTCGAGCGGATACTTGCCGGAGGCGGATTCCGCCGACAGCATCACGGCGTCGGCGCCGTCGTAGATGGCGGTCGCCACGTCCGATGCTTCGGCGCGGGTCGGCACCGGCGCCAACACCATCGATTCCAGCATCTGGGTCGCGACAATGACAGGCTTGCCCAGGCGGCGGCATACGCGCACGATGCGCTTCTGGATCGCCGGCACCTGCTCCGCCGGCAGCTCCACGCCAAGGTCGCCGCGCGCCACCATCACGGCGTCGGCCGCTTCGACAATCGCGTCCAGCTGGGCGATCGCGGCGGGCTTTTCCAGCTTGGCCACGATGCCGGCGCGTCCCTTCACGATCTCCTTGATCTCATGGATGTCCTCGGCGCGCTGGACGAAGGACAGCGCGATCCAGTCCACGCCGAGCGTCAGGCCGAAGTCGAGATCCCTGCGGTCCTTCTCGGTCAGCGCCGACATCGGCACCACCACGCCAGGCACGTTCACGCCCTTGCGGTCGGACAGCACGCCGCCGGTGACCACGGTGGTGTCGGCATGCTCGGGCGAGAAGCTGTCGACCTGCAGCTCGATACGGCCGTCGTCCAGCAGCAGGCGCGTACCCGTGTCGAGCGCCGCGAAAATCTCGGGGTGCGGCAGCGCGATGCGCTCCTGGTCGCCCGGCTTGCCTGCGTTGAGATCGAGCCGGAACGAGCCGCCCGCTTCCAGCTTGATGGAACCATTGGCGAAAGTGCCGATGCGCAGCTTGGGCCCCTGCAGGTCGAGCAGCACGCCGACCGGCCGTCCCAGGGTCTGTTCCAGGCCGCGCAGGATATCCAGGCGCTCCTTGTGATCCTGGTGGGTGCCGTGGCTGAAGTTGAGGCGGAAGACATCGGCGCCGGCGCGGAACATGGCCTTGAGCGTTGCGGCATCCGAACTTGCGGGGCCGACTGTGGCAACGATTTTTGCTTTGCGATTACGATGCATTCTTGTCCCCTGGGGCGGTTGATGCGTTGATGAGAATGGCCCGGAAGTCATTGACGTTGGTGAGGGTCGGCCCGGTCACGAGCGAGTCGCCCAGCGCCTGGAAGAAGCCGTGGCCGTCGTTGCGGTCCACGCTTTCGAGCGGGCGGATACCGCTGGCAAAGGCCCGTTCGAGCGTGTCCGGTGTGAAGAAGGCGCCGGCGATTTCCTCCTGCCCGTCCATGCCATCGGTGTCGCCCGCCAGGCCGTACACGCCCGGTTCCCCTCGCAGCGCGGCGGCGCAGGACAGCAGGAATTCGACGTTGCGCCCCCCGCGGCCATTGCCCTTGATGGTGACGGTCGTTTCGCCGCCGGACAGCAGCACGCATGGCGTCTGGAACGGCTGGCCGCACCGCGCCACCTGCAGCGCGATGCCCGCCATGACCTTGCCCACTTCGCGCGCTTCGCCTTCGATGCTGTCGCCGAGGATGTAAGCGCTGATGCCCGCCTGTTCGGCGACCTTCGCGGCCGCCTGCAGCGCCATCTGGGGCGTGGCTACCATGTTCACTACGCTGCCGGCCAGGCGGGGGTCGCCCGGCTTGACCGATTCGCCCTCGCCGCTTTCCAGCACCTGCCGCACGTTGGGCGGCAATTCGATCCCGTAGCGGCGGACGATGGCCAGCGCATCGGCGCAAGTGGTTGGATCCGGGACGGTTGGTCCGGAGGCGATGTCGATCGGGTCGTCTCCGGGGACGTCCGAGATAAGCAGCGTGACGACACGCGCCGGATGGCATGCCGCCGCCAGGCGGCCGCCCTTGATGGCTGACAGGTGGCGCCGCACACAGTTCATTTCGCTGATGCTGGCGCCGGAGGCGAGCAGCAGCCGGTTGACCGCCTGCTTTTCCTCCAGCGTGATGCCTGGCAGCGGCAAGGGCAGCAGCGAGGATCCGCCGCCCGAGATCAGGCACAGCACGGTGTCCTCGGCGGTCAGCCCGCCGACCAGCGCCAGCATCCGGCGCGCCGCCTCCAGCCCGGACTTGTCCGGGACCGGGTGGGCCGCTTCCACGATTTCCAGGCTGTTGCATGGAACCGCGTAGCCATATCGCGTAACCACCAGGCCTTCCAGCTTGCCGTTCCAGCTTTGTTCGACGGCCCGCGCCATCTCGGCGGACGCCTTGCCCGCGCCGATGACGACCAGGCGGCCGGCCGGCGCCTCGGGCAAGTGCGGCGGGATGCACAGGGCCGGCTGGGCCGCCGCGATGGCGGCGTCGAACATCTGCCGCAGCAGCTTGCGTGCGCTGTCGCCCTGCCCCGCCACGCCGCCCAGTGCATCGAACTCGGGTGCCATATCCATCTCTATCTCCTGGTAGGCGCTGCGGTTCAGGCGCTTGCCTTCTGGGCGCCCAGTCCGACCACGGTCAGCTCGGGTTCAGGCGTCTCGTAGAGCGACTGGGTGCCGGTAGCGACGACGTCGTGGCCGTCGAGGATGCGGTTCATGCGCTCGCTGTCCACCGCGCCTACCCACTTTGCGATCGCCATGGTGCCGACGGCATTGCCGATGGTGTTGGTGATTGAGCGGGCTTCGGACATGAAGCGGTCGACGCCGAGCAGCAGGACCATGCCTGCCACCGGGATGTTTCCCATCGAAGCCAGCGTGGCGGCCAGGGTGATGAAGCCCGAGCCGGTGACGCCTGCCGAACCCTTGGAGGTGACCATCAACACGCCCATGATCACCAGCTGGTCGACCATCGACAGCGGCGTGTTGGTTGCCTGGGCGATGAAGATGGCGGCCATGGTGTAGTAGATGCACTGGCCGTCGGGATTGAAGGTCACGCCGGCGGGTACCACCAGGCCAACGACAGGCTTGGACACGCCAAGGTGTTCCAGCTTGCGCATCAGCTGGGGGATCACCGATTCCGACGAGCTGGTGCCCAGCACGGTGAAGATTTCATCCTTGATATAGCGGAGGAACTTCCACAGGCTGAAGCCGGAGACGCGGGCGATCGCGTTCAGCACGACGAACACGAACACGATGCAGGTAAGGTACATGCAGGCCATCAGCTGGCCGAGCGAGAGCAGCGAATCCAGGCCGTATTTGCCGACGGTGAAGGCGATGGCGCCGAATGCTGCGATCGGGGCGATGCGCATGACCATGCCGACGACGACGAACATGGCGTTGCTGAAGGCTTCCAGCACATCGACGACAGGCTTGGCGCGGCGGCCCATGTGGGACAGCGCGACGCCGAACATGGTTGCGAATACCAGGATCTGCAGGATGTCGTTCTTGGCGAGCGCTTCGACCACGCTGGTCGGCACCATGTTCAGCAGGAACTCGACGAAGCCGCTGGACTTGGCTGCTGCCGCCGTGTAGTTTGAAATCGAACCGGCGTCGAGCGCCTTGGCGTCGATGTTCATGCCGGAGCCGGGCTGGAACACGTTCACCACGACCAGGCCAAGCAGCAGCGCGAAGGTCGACAGCACTTCAAAATAAATCAGGGCCCGTACACCGACGCGGCCCAGTTCCTTCATGCTTTCCATCTTCGCGATGCCAAGTACGACCATGGCGAAAATGACCGGTGCGAACACCATCTTGATCAGCCGGATGAAGACGTCGCCAAGCGGCTTGAGGTCAGCTCCGAGCTGGGGATAGAAAAAGCCGAGCAGGCCGCCAGCCGCGACGCCAATCAATACCTGGACGTACAGCTTTCCAAAAAATCGCTTTGACATGATGTCTCCTGTTATCTGTGCTGCTTCCGGCGTCCCCTCCGGGGCTCGTCTGGCCGGTAGGGCGGAATGGCGTGTGACGCCTGTACAGCAAAAGGGGCCGCATGGTGCGGCCCCGTGAACAATGCTCCTTACGCTGCTGCGCGCTCGCGCCGGGCGCTGAGGTAGTCGCACACTGCCTTGGTGACGTCGGCCGTGTTGGCGGTGCCGCCCAGGTCGCGGGTATGCAGGGCCGGCGTGCTGGTCACGCTTTCGATCGCCTGCATGACCTGCTGCGCGGCTTCGGTTTCGCCAAGGTGCTCGAGCAGCATGACGACCGACCAGAAGGTGCCGATCGGGTTGGCCAGGCCCTTGCCCATGATGTCGAAGGCGGAACCGTGGATCGGCTCGAACATCGACGGATAGCGGCGTTCCGGATCGATATTGCCGGTCGGGGCGATGCCCAGGCTGCCGGCCAGCGCCGCCGCCAGGTCGCTCAGGATGTCGGCGTGCAGGTTGGTGGCGACGATCGTGTCCAGGGTGGCCGGGCGGTTGACCATGCGGGCGGTGGCTGCGTCGACCAGTTCCTTGTCCCACTTAACATCCGGGAATTCACGCGACACTTCCAGCGCGATCTCATCCCACATCACCATGGCGTGGCGCTGTGCGTTACTCTTGGTGATTACCGTGAGCAGCTTGCGTGGACGCGATTGCGCCAGCTTGAATGCGTAGCGCAGGATGCGCTCGACGCCGACGCGGGTCATCATGCTGACGTCGGTCGCGGCTTCGATCGGGTGGCCCTGGTGCACGCGGCCGCCCACGCCCGAGTACTCACCTTCCGAGTTTTCGCGGACGATGACCCAGTTCAGGTCTTCCGCGCGGCAGCGCTTCAGCGGGCCGTCGATGCCGGGCAGGATGCGGGTCGGGCGCACGTTGGCGTACTGGTCGAAGCCCTGGCAGATCTTCAGGCGCAGGCCCCACAGGGTGATGTGGTCGGCGATGTCCGGGTCGCCGGCGGAACCGAACAGGATGGCATCCTTGGTGCGCAGCGCGTCCAGGCCATCGGCCGGCATCATCACGCCGTGCTTGCGGTAGTAGTCGCCGCCCCAGTCGAAATCTTCGAATGCGAACTTGTAGGTGGTGCCGGACGCGGCCAGCGCTTCCAGCACCTGCCGGCCTGCTGGAACTACTTCCTTGCCGATGCCGTCGCCAGGGATGGTTGCGATTTGGTAGGTCTTCATTGTGCTGTCTCCAGTGTGGTGGTGTTGATGTCGTGCATGCACTTTAAACGCTGGATGCGAGCAATAAATCCTGCAAAATTCAATCCATTATTAACTTCTACTTAACAATTAACTTGTCGGCGCGGGGGATCGCCCGCTCACGTTCGTCGGACGTGTTCTTCATATGAATCGTTCGATGACGGGCCGCAACTCCTTCGCGGCGATGCAACACTTGCAAATAAATGAGGAACAATATGCTGCAAATATGTCATCATTTCTGTCAACAAATTTGATGGGAAGACGACGATGATGCACACCGCCCGAGCACATTCGCACCACCATCCAGATGGCCGCACACTCAGGGACGTCGTCGAGGAGACACCCGAACTGGTGACCGATGCCTGGTGCCGGAAAGTCTTGAAGCAGGTGCTGCGCTCGATCCAAATGCAGCAGGCGATGCAAATGCCGCACCGGATCATCATGCCCGATACCATTGTCGTGTACGACGACGCCATCGCGGAGCTGCTGCCTTCGAATAATCCGAATCCGGATTACCAACCCGCCATCACGGTCGACCTGAAGGCGCTGGCGTCGGTGATCCACTACGCCATTACCGAAGAAGCGCCGCCGCGCGAGCCGCTGGCCGGCCGTCGCTTGCCGGCATACAGCACGTCACTGCTCGCCGCGGTCGACAGCTGCCTCTGGGGCGAGCGTGTCCTGCGGCCCCAGAGCATCGACGCGCTACGCGACCTGCTGGAAGAACAGGTGGCGCCGCCGGCGCCGCCTGCATCCCTGGTGTCGCCGCAAGCGCAAGCGGAACCGGAAGATGCATTGCCACCGGCGGGGGCGCTCGCGCGCCAGGGGCCGCGCGGCCTGGTGCTGGCCGGGGTCGCTGCATGCGTGCTGGCAGCGGTGGGATACGGCACGTATCAACTCGGCCGGCAGGCAGGCGCGCTCGAAGGCCGGCCACAGGCCACGGTGCCGGCTCCGGCCCGGGGCGTAGCACTCGCGCCCGCGATCGTTCCGGGCGATCCGCCCGCCACCCAGGCGGCAGCCCGGTCGCCAGTCCCTGCGACTCCACCGTCGCAAAACATTGACGCCGCAAAACCCGCAGCCGCGAGGGCCGTCGATGCTG
This sequence comes from Massilia cavernae, assembly GCF_003590855.1. GTDB lineage: Bacteria > Pseudomonadota > Gammaproteobacteria > Burkholderiales > Burkholderiaceae_D > Telluria_A > Telluria_A cavernae. Next base: position 36,986 of record NZ_QYUP01000176.1, on the reverse strand, counting down.
GTGTCGCCAAGGCCGCGAACACCGTCACGCAGGATCGCTCGGGCCCAGGCACAATCTATACACTGCAAATCAAACCATGGGGCACGGTTTACGTCGACGGCGAAAAGCGCGGTGTCAGTCCCCCGATGAAGTACCTGAAACTCACAAACGGCAAGCGCACGATTCGCATCGAAAATCCCAGCCAGCGCAGCCATGTGATCACCGTTAATGCCGGCAGGAACAAGTGGGGAACGATTTCGCACGAGTTCCGCTAATCGGGCGGCAAGTACGATGAAAACGGTAGCCCACGCAGCGGTGGGCTATTTCAAGAGCTTATTCAGCCGGATGCAAGACCGAATTGCGGCGCGAATAGATGAAATATACCGCGAGGCCCAGGACGAGCCAGATACCGAACGCGATCCAGGTCGACTTGCTCAGGAAGGTCATCAGGGCCACGCAGGCCACGATGGCGAGCGCAGGCACATATGGAACGCCAGGGCAGCGGAATGCGCGGTGCAGGTCCGGGCGCTTCTTGCGAAGGACGATCACGGCGACCGATACCAGGCAGAAGGCCGCCAGCGTGCCGATGTTGATCAGCTCGGCCAGCACGTTCAGAGGAACGAAGGCTGCGATCAGGCCGAACACGATGCCGACGATCCACGTCGCCAGGAACGGGGTGCCGTATTTCGGATGAATGGTCGCCAGGCGCTTTGGCAGCAAGCCGTCGCGCGCCATCGCGAAGATGATGCGGGTCTGGCCAAAGCTCATCACCAGGATCACGGTCGTCATGCCGACGATCGCGCCCAGGTCGACAAAGCCGGCCACCCAGTTCTCCTTCGCGTACTGCAGCGCGAGCGACACCGGATGGTCGACACCGGCGAAGTTTTGGTATGGCACGATGCCAGTCATGATCGCCGACACCACCACGTACAGCACCGTGCAAACGGCGAGGGAGCCGATAATGCCGATCGGAAGGTCGCGTTCGGGCCGCTTGACCTCTTCCGCCGCCGACGTCACGGCGTCGAAACCGATAAAGGCGAAGAACACCAGCGCCGCCGCACTCATGGTCCCGCTCATCCCGAAGGGCATGAACGGCTGCCAGTTGGCGGGTTGCACATGGCGCGCGCCGACAAAAATGAACAGCAAGACCACGCCGACCTTGATGATCACCATGATGCTGTTCAGGCGCGCCGACTCCCGCACCCCCAGGGAAAGCAAGGAGGTCAGGACCAGCATGATGATCAGCGCCGGCAGGTTCATCACCGTGTCCACGCCGGGAACAGCGCCGGGGGCTGCGGTCAGCGCCGCCGGCAAGTGAATGCCGAAGCCGCCGATGAGCGACTGGAAGTAGCCGGACCAGCCGACCGACACGGCCGACGTCGCCAGCCCGTATTCCAGCAGCAGGTCCCAGCCGATCATCCAGGCGACCATCTCGCCCATGGTGGCATAGGTGTAGGTGTAGATGGAACCGGCGACCGGTACGGTCGAAGCGAATTCGGCGTAGCACAGCGCGGCGAGGCCGCAGGCCACGGCGGCAATGACAAAGGACAGCGTCAGTGCCGGGCCGGCGGTGAGCGCACCCGTGCCGGTCAATACGAAGATGCCGGTGCCGACGATGGCGCCGATGCCCATCAGGACAAGGTCGGCTGGTCCCAGGACTTTGTGCAAGCCCCCGGGAACGCGGCTTTGCGCCACCATGTGGTCCAGGTTTTTAGTGCGGAAAAGGCTCATTCGGTTTGTCTCGTTTTCTTGTGGGTTGTCGTGGCGTGGCTGCAAATAGATCGTGCAGCCGTTGGGGTTGTCGTGGAATGGCGTCAGCCGCCGCCTGTGGCGGCGTCCAGGTTCGCGCGAACCCGGCTGAGAAGCGCGGCGAGCGCCTTGCATTCCTCGCCGCTCAGGCCGGCGAAGGCGCGGTCGGCAAGGTCGTTGCCTTGCAGGCGCATGGCGTCATGCGCCGCCTGCCCTGCCGGCGTCAGGAACAGCCGGGTGCTGCGCCGGTCGGCGTCGTCGGCTCGGGCGTCCAGCAGGCCCTTGTCGCGCAGGCTGCGGACAAGCCGCGCCAGCTGTGCCTTGTCCCGGCCCGAGTGAACGCCAAGATCGGTCTGGGTCGCGCCCGGATGGCGCGCGAAGAACCCAAGCACCTTGTGCTCCATGTGGGCGAGCTCTAAGCCACCATCGCGCGAAGTCCGGAACAACTGGGAGCGGTGTGCGTGCATGATCCCGTGAATTGCTTCGAATACATCGGCAGGCGATACCGCGCCGGAGGGATCCGCTTTGTCAGCTGGCATTCTCATCATCACGACATTATCAACGATTGGGGGCGCTACGGAAAGACGTCCCGGTGCGCGAGAAAAATGTAGTTGACTATATCAACCAATTTTCCGACAATAGGAGACATTATCAACCATTGGAGTCCTGATGCATACCTCACAACGAATTGTGGAGCGCGTACGTTATGAATTGCACAAGCGCGATGTCGCCGTCCGCCGGGTTGAGCCGCTTGGCGCCCACTTTGTCAGCATTACTTTCGGCGGCAGCAGCCTGGCCGGTTTCGAATCGCGGGGATTCGACGACCATGTCAAGTTCATGTTCGTCGATGCCGGCGGTGAAGTGGTATGGCGCGACTATACGCCGCGCCGCTTTGACGCCGATGCATGCGAACTGACGATCGAGTTCGCCCTGCATGGGGAAGGAAAGGCATCGGCCTGGGCACGCCAGGCGGTGCCGGGGCAATCCGCCACCATCGGCGGGCCGCGCGGCTCGATGATCGTGCCGGCCGACTTTGACTGGCACCTGCTCGCGGGCGACGCCACCGCCCTGCCCGCGATTCGCCGGCGCCTCGCAGAACTGCCGATCCGGGTGAAAGTCATCGTCGTCGCCGCTGCCGCAGTGGATGACCGGATCGTGCCGGCCACCGATGCCGAACTAGACGTGCGATGGGTCGGCAGCGATGACGAACTGGTGACGGCCATCCAGGACATGGAACTTCCCGAAGGTGAAGGTTTCGCGTGGTGCGCAGGCGAGGCTTGGGCAATGAAGGAGATCCGCAAGCATCTCGCGGAGAAGAACCTGCCAAAGGGGGCGATGCGGGTATCGGCCTACTGGAAGAAAGGCGTCGGCGGCCATCACGAGAACCTGGAGTGAAGTGTTGCCGGTGCTGGCGGCACGCCGCTGCGATACGTCGCTGGTCATCCGCTTGATCCTTTGAAGAACTGATCCGTGTCGCCAAACGATCGCGCAGTCAGCGGCAGAAAACCATCGATATATCGCGAATCCGTTTCCGCCCCGTGGCTGTGATGGTCAGCCATTCCAGCTCGATGGCGACAAGGCCGCAACGCTCGAACTCGGCGAGCATCAGATACTCCCGCTGGAAGTATTCAGCGAACGAAATCGAGAACGCCTGCTCGATCACCGGAATCGAAAGCTCGAACTGACACGTCAGCATCTCTACGATCGTCCGGCGCAAGATGTCGTCAATGCTTAACCGCATCCCACGAGCGACAGGCAACTCGTTTCTGTCCAGAGAATCGTAGTACGCATCGAAACGCTGGACATTCTGGCTATAGCTGCCGCCGACCGAACTAATGGCAGAGACGCCGAATGAAATGAGGTTCATGTCGGCCCGGGTCGAGTAGCCGTACAAGTTATGATGCAAACGGCCTTGGGTTTGGGCGATGATCCAGTCATCCGCAGGTAAGGCAAACTGGTCCAGTCCGACGTGGATATATCCTGACCTCGCGCACATGTCCATTAGCTCATCGTCTGCACGAACGGGGTGCCGGGTGTCCAGCGCTTGCGCAGGATAAGTTATTCCTATGCGATCGGGTTTCGCCTTGATGACCTCTGCGAGCGCGTCCATGTCGGATGTCCGGTGCCGTTGCGACGGGCTGCAAACCAGGGTGACCTTGATTGAGCGGAAGTCTGCTGCGCGGGACACTTCAATCATCGGCTGAAATCCGGTGGTCCGCTTAATGCGATCATCGCCGTGATGCATTGCCATGTTGCCAGACCCTACAAGCAGGCAGATACGATTGAAACCTAGTTCGCGGAGGCCGTACAACCGTTCGGGCGCGACTTGGTACGGGTCAACTTCGATGGAATACTCGCCCTTTTTACCCGGTGCAAACTTGAACCAGCGATGCACGTGGAGCATCAGTTCTTCCAGCTGAGTTTGATTCAGGCAGAGCGGGGCGCCGCTGAAATGCAAACCTTCCACCCTGTTCATGCCGCTTAACAGCCGACCTTGAAGTTTGATTTCACGTTTAAGGTAACTCAGGTAAAGTGCCGCGTTCTCGCTTCCGATGGAAACGACGTTACCGCTGTCGCCGCTGTATGTGTGCGCGTCAAAAAATGGAAGGTTGAAATACAAGGCGAGCGCGTTACTGCGGCCGCGCATGCGCAGTGCGGCGACCGCATGAAGATAGTCACGGTATGTGAAATCGTCGCTGAAGTGAGCGCTGGTCGGATATACGGAATCGCATGCAGCGACGTAGTCCGTCGACCTGAGTGTTCCTGTCCTTGGTAGCGTGGTCTTGTTGGTAGGTAGTTTAACGACTTGCATGACACTGATCCTGTTTGAGCATGTCACGAGACTAAGGATTGAGTGCCGGAAAGTCTTTGATATGCATCAAAAATGCCAGCCTCGTTCTCAGTGTTAAAGCATGTCTCCGATAGCCGTGTGGCGGCGTGGCGCGAGGCTCAGGAAAACCTTGAACTGCTTTAAGGCAGCATGCGCACGCTGATCCGATAATGTCTCACAACGCGCGCATTGACGCGCCAATACATATGAGGGAAATACCGATGACCTACATTAATCTTCAGTTGGCCTCCAGTCTGCACGAGGCTGCCGTCAGCCGGGTGGTAAGAGCATTGCGCGCCGTACCAGGCGTCCACGCGGTCGACGCCCAGTCAGAAAAATCCACAGTCGGCATCAACTTCGATCAGGACCGCACATCGCAGCAGGAACTTGAAAACGTGTTGGCGGACATCGGCCACCGGGCAAAACAAAATCATTCCAACGGTAGCTGTTGCGGTTCGTGCGGGGGCTAGATCGTTTTCGTGGTGCGCGCCCGGCTCATCGATCAGACACAGTCCTTTTTTCGAATCTTGACTTGCATCATAGACCGGGGACTCCTCCGGCACCTAACATTGACGCAAGCCTTCGGGAGGTCAGGCGCCACATCCCGGCCGACCGGCGGACGACTATTCCATCGCCAATAGAACCAACAAGGTCTGCGGCGCTTCCAGGCAGCTGGTGGCCGCCCCTACACCATTAGGAGAATTCCATGTCCCACGATTGCTCGGCTCCACAAACTGCAGAAGGCACCTATCTGTTCGACGCCCGCGGCGTTGCCCGCCGCTTCCGGCATGCGGCCATCTTCGGCGCGCTCAGCGCGCTCACGATCGGCGAGACGATGCGCTTCTGTAACGACCACGATCCTTTGCCGCTGCTTCAGCAGTTGTCCCAACACTTCGGCCCGCGTCTGCAGGCCGCCTACGTGGCACGCGATCCGGGTGAAGTGGTCATCGATTTCAGGATCGTCAGCTAAAACTTCCTGCCCCCGCGCCACCTTGTCCTGCCGCTCAGTGCAGCGGCAGGTTCATCCTTCGTAGACGCGCAGGCGCTCGATGTCATGAATGGTGATCGAGCGCCCCTCAACAGAAATCATGCCGTGGGCAGTCAGGTCGCGCAGCACCCTCGAAAAATATTCAGGCGTGAGATTGAGCCGCGACGCCAGCGACTTCTTACTGATGGTGAGCGTGACCTGGGCACCGTCGCCATCAGGTTCATCCTTCAGCAGATAACCCACAATGCGCTGGCTGCCGGAACGTAGCGAATACGACTCCACATCCGAAATAAGCCCGTGCAGCCGCCGGCTCATGCCCGCGAGCATACGTCGAGCGAACGCAGGATTGCGCTCCAGTTCGCTGAACACCGCTTCTTTGGAAATATGCAGCAACATGGAATCGGCCAGCGCGGTGGCACTCAGGATATACGGCTTCTCCATGAACATCAGCGCCTCGCCAAAGCTGAAGCCCGGCCCGACGATTTCGACAATCTTCTCGCCGCCTTCGACCGACAGGAACCCGAGCTTGACCTGGCCATAAATCACGATATGAAAGCCCTGGCACGGATCGCCGCGGTGAAAAACCGGCACGCCCCGGGCAACGTGCAATTCTGTCGTCCGGTTGGCCAGCTCATCGAGTTCGCTGGGCGCGAAATCGCTGAACAGTGGAAGTCGTTTGAGAAAGACACGCCGGTCTATTTTCTTGGTTGTCATGGCGGGATCTTTTGAAAGCCTGTCATATTATTCGATTCGGAAAATGCAAAAGACCCGCGCATGGCGGGTCTGCAGCCTGAGCTCAGGGCTTAGTGTCCCGAGTCGGCGTCCGGTTTGCTGGCAGTGTGGAACACCCCGCGATTCTCCTTGCCAACCACATGCAAGAAGCCCGCAAGTCCTTTTTCCATGCGCGACAAGGCATGGTCGACCAGGATGTAGCGTCCCGGCACCTCCACCTTGAACTCGACCATCGTGGCGCCGCCTGGCGGCACGCTCACCGTCTGGACGTTCTTCAATGGTGGCGATGTCAGGTCGCCCAGGTTGTAGACACGGTCGAATATTTCACCGATCACGTGGAAGCTCGACGTCGCGTTCGGACCACCCACGCCGAAGAAGATGCGCACCGTCTCACCCACCTTCGCTTCCATGCGGTGGGTCTTGGTCAAGGCATCGTGATTGCCGTTGAACATCAGGTGTTCAGGATTCTCGTCCAGCAGTTTCTCCAGCGAGAACTCGGCTTCCCCGGGCGTACCATGGCGCTGCGCGGTGTACAGTTCCCCCTGCATGACATAGAATTCGCGATCCACTTTCGGCAAGCCGCCTTCCGGCTCCACCAGGATCATGCCGTACATGCCGTTCGAGATGTGCTGGGCGACCATCGGCGTGGCGCAGTGGTACACGTACAGGCCGGGATTGAGTGCCTTGAACGTGAAGCTCTTGGTGCTGCCTGGCGCCGCCTGGGTCACGGCCGCGCCACCGCCCGGACCGGTCACCGAGTGGAAGTCGACCGAATGGATCATGTGGCTATCCTTGGCGTTGGCCATGTTGACCTCCACCGTGTCGCCGACGCGCACGCGCAGGAACGGGCCTGGCACCTTGTTATTGAAGGTCCAGTACTTGTAGGTCGTGCCGTCCGCAAGCTGGCCCACGATTTCGGTGGTCTCAAGGTTCACGCTCAGTTTCTGCGGACCGCGCGCGCCGACGGGCTTTCCCGTCATCATAGGATTCTGCGAAATATCGGCGCCCTGCGGCACTTGCGCAGCCACCGCTCCGCCCACGACGATCTTGCCGATCATGCCGGCCGCGACGTGGCCAGGCAGCGAACAGATATAGGTGAACACGCCCTTCTTGTCGGCCTTGAAGACGATCGAGGTGCTCGCGCCTTTGTCATTGATCTGGTTCGACTTGACGTTGAAGTCCGGGATGCTCACATCGTGGACAGCGCCGTCGCCGTTGACGAGGTTTATCTGCACCACCGCGCCTTCCGGCACATTCAACGTAGGATTGGCCACGCCTTTCATGGCGCCGGTTTCGCCAACGAACACCAGCTTGCCGTCGGCGATATCGGTACGAAGGGTATAGGTGACGTCAGGCCGGTATTGGACTGCGGCGCTGTCGGAAGCCTTGGCGTGACCAGCATGCTGCGCAAATGCCGGCGCCATCACGGCAGCGCTCATGGCGAGTGCGACGATGGCTTGCGAAATCTTGGTCTTTTTCATTTCCTTCTCACTTTTCTATGTTTGATGCGAGCTTGCATCGTTTGACGACGATCAAATCATACATTTCGATGCCACCATAAAAAATTGACTCACATCAAACTTTTCCGACTTGCCCGGATTCTCGTCCGGAAGCGGCCGCGTGCACGCATGGTGACGCGCCGGGACGATCACCCGGAGAGTCCTGCACCGGACGAGGGCGGGCGCCGGTTACGGGCCGGGGCCAACACTCCCCGCACGAAGGCTCCCTGCGCCACACGGGAGCGCAGCTCGCCGATCAAGGCCGCCGCCTGTTCTTTCGGCCATTGCGCAGGCAGGAGTTGGGCAGGAAGCGCGGGGTCGCGCGACAACAAGGTCTGCCACTCGTGCAGCAGGAGTGCGCCCTTGACGAACTCGCCTTCCGCACCACCACTCAGGTGGTTCGACATGGGGCACGCAAGAAATTCCTCGCAGCGCCTGCTCAGCTCCTGGTAGTCGGACATGAGCGGGCCCAGTTGCCAGCAATCGCTGACCATGTCGAGCACACTGCGGTTTCCTGGCGTCGGAGGTTGCTCTGCCGTGAGCACCAGGGTGGCATCCTGCATCCTGTGCCGTTCCAGGATCGCGTGGACCGGACACGCGCCAAACTGCGGCCGAAGCAGCACACCAGCGGCGACGGGCCGGAATCCGGCCGCGACCAGGTTCGCCTCGCATGCGGCACGCCGTGCCGGCGGCGCCCTCCCGCGCAGGCGGATCGCCACGCACCACGCACCTGACCACGCAGCTTCCTTGTCCGGCGAGCGTTGCCAGTCCGGTGCGATGGCGAGCCGATAGGCGCTGCGCTTGCCGATGCGGATCCCCTGGACCACGCCCTGTTGTGCGAGACGGAACAGTGTTGTCCGCAGGGCCCGCTCGTTCATCCCCAAGGGCTCGGTCAATGCACTGAATTCACTGAACCAGAGCACATCCACGCCGGGTGGCAACAGGTCGCGCAGCACCGTGACCGCTACCTGCCTGGCAGTGAGAATTGGCCCCGGACATACCTCGGCTTGATTCGGTTCGACGTGCAGCAAGCCAGTTGCGGCGGCTCTCGTTGCAGACGCGTGCTTGCGCGTCGGGTACGCCAGGATAGTCTCCATTGCCATTCCTTTCTCTGTGCGGCGATTGTCCTATTTCTGCTTGCGCCGGTTCCTTAAATCAGGTCAAGAAATGGCCAAGCCTGTCCACGCGCCGTGACGGCGCCCGCGGGCGGAGGCGCGCGATCCACGCGGCATTCTTAATCCAGTCTAAGGACAGCGGCGCGCTGGCCGCTTATAGTCGCGGCCTACTCCAACACGAATAGAAGGTTCCAATGACAGCGATATCGCCCACGGCGCAGCGCGCGGCCATCGCGGTGCCAGAACTGGTCTGCCCCGCCGGCAGCTTGCCGGCACTCAAGGCGGCGGTCGACAATGGCGCCGATTGCGTCTATCTCGGCTTTCGCGATGCCACCAATGCCCGCAATTTCGCAGGGCTCAACTTCGACGACAAAGCGATCGAACAGGGTATCGATTACGCCCACCAGCGCGGCCGCAAAGTGCTGGTGGCGCTCAATACGTATCCGCAAGCCGCGGCATGGAGCGGCTGGCGGGCGGCGGCCGACCGCGCCGCCGGCGCCGGGGTCGATGCCCTGATCTGCGCCGACCCCGCGCTGATGGCTTACGTCGCCCAGCACCATCCTGCCTTGCGATTGCACCTGTCGGTGCAAGGCTCGGCGACCAACTACGAGGCGATCAACTTCTATCACCAGCATTTTGGCATCGCGCGCGCGGTACTTCCGCGGGTACTGTCGATGACCCAGATACGCCAGCTGATCGCCCATACCCCGGTCGAGATCGAGGTTTTCGGCTTCGGCAGCCTGTGCGTGATGGTGGAAGGCCGTTGCGCACTGTCCTCATACGCCACCGGGGAGTCGCCCAACACGCACGGGGTCTGCTCCCCGGCCAAGGCGGTCCGGTGGCAGGAGGGCCCGCTGGGACTGGAAGCGCGCCTCAACAATGTCCTCATCGACCGGTACCAGCCCGGCGAAAACGCCAGCTATCCGACGCTGTGCAAAGGGCGCTTCGAAGTGGAAGGCGAAACCTACTATGCCATCGAAGAACCGGCCAGCCTCAATACCCTGGAACTGCTGCCCGAGTTGATTGCTGCCGGCGTGCGTGCCATCAAGATTGAAGGACGCCAGCGAAGCCCGGCCTATGTGGCGCAAGTCACCCGGGTCTGGCGCGACGCGATCGATGCCTACCGTGACAACAAGGCGCGCTTTACGGTACGGCCCGACTGGATCAGCGCGCTTGGAAAGGTCGCGGAGGGCCAGCAGCACACCTTGGGCGCATATCACCGCGCCTGGAAATAACCTGTCTTTAATGCGGAGCACTTGATGTTGAAACTTGCCTTGGGGCCTATCCTTACCTACTGGCCGCGCGAAACCGTTTTCGAGTTTTACCAGGAGGTGGCCGGCGGACCCGCCGATATCGTTTATCTCGGGGAAACGGTCTGCTCGCGCCGCCATGAACTGCGCCTGAGCGACTGGCTCGACATCGCCGACTTGCTCGCCGAATCCGGCAAGCAAGCCGTGTTGTCGACCCAGGCCCTGATCGAATCAGGCAGCGAACTCGGGACAATGCGCAAGATCATGTCGAACGGCCGCTTCCTGGTCGAGGCCAACGATTTTGGCGCCATACACGCACTGCCCGGCGGTACGCCATTTGTCGCGGGCCCGCACCTGAATTTGTACAATGGGCCATCGCTCGCGATGATGGCCGAGCTTGGCGCCGTGCGCTGGACGCTGCCGCTCGAGATGGGCCGCGCGCAGCTCTCGCACGTGCTGCAAGACGGCCCTGCGCAGATGGAAACCGAGATCTTCGCCCACGGGCGCATGCCCCTGGCCTTCTCGGCGCGCTGCTTCACCGCCCGCTACCGCAACCTGCCCAAGGATGACTGCCAGTTCAGCTGCCTGGAACATCCGGACGGCTTGCTGCTGCGAACCCGTGCCCACGAGCCCTTCCTGGTCCTGAACGGCACCCAGACCCAGTCCGCAGGGGTGCACTGCCTGATCGGCGAGTTCGACCAGCTGGCGGCAGCCGGGGTGGACGTGCTTCGCATCAGCCCGCAGTCGAAGGACACGGCCCGGGTACTCGATCTGTATGACGAGGTCCGGCGCGGCACGCTTGCGCCGGCGCAGGCGCGCATGCGGATCGCGCCCCTGCTGCCAGGCGAGGCCTGCAATGGGTACTGGTATGGCATGCCCGGCATGACCCAGCAGGAGGCGGCATGAGCTGGCGCGGCCAGCGCCAGGCCCACCCATTGCTGCCAGCCGCTCTTGTCACCTGCCTGAAGCGCCTTCCGGCCTATCCGGGCTCGCTCCTGTTCGCACAGGCGCTCAACTGCACGATTGCGTCGCAGATGCCGGACGACGTCAAGGCCATGCTGGAAGGGAAATGCCTGCGCTTGCGGGTCAACGACGCCGGACTGGTGTTCGACTTTCACTGGCAAACCACGCGCTTTGCGCCGTTGAAGGCGGGCGGACAGCCTGACCTGACGATTGGGTCGGCAATGCATGACCTGTGGCTGCTGGCGCGGCGGGAGGAGGATCCGGACAGCCTGTTTTTTGGCCGCCGGCTGACGCTGGAGGGCGACACCGAGCTCGGGCTATTATTCAAGAACACCATCGACGCACTGGATTTCTCGACGATCGATTTGCTCTTGCGCTGGCTTCCCGCCTTCGCAAGCGCGCCACTGAAGAAAGCGCAGCCGAGTTGACGTCCTCCACGACCTAAAGGACGGGGATTCCTACAGCTAGCGTCGCACGTCCGCGACGGAGAATGTTTAGCGCAGCATTGAGATCACGATCATGTACCGCTCCGCAGTCACAGCAACGCCATTCCCTTATTCCAAGGTCTGCGATACCTTTCGGCCTCGAATCGGGAACAGCGCCGCAATTCGAGCAGATCTGGGTGGTAAAGCTTTCGTTCACTTCTTCAAACCAGGCGCCATGCTTAACAGCCTTGTACGCCAGTTGTGTACAGAAGGACGACCAGCCGACATCGTAGACGGACTTCGCCATGCTGGTTTTGGCGAGCGCGGAAGCATTGATATTTCCAACCACAATATAGTCGAACGCGCCGACGATGGCGCTGGTGCAAGTATGCAGGTAATGGCGGCGGCGATTGGCAATCTTTGTGTGGATCGCCGCGACCCGCTTTTTCTTGCGGGCGCGCTGGGCCACGGCCAGCGCCGCCTCGCTGGCACGGTAGATCTGCGGCGCCGCGATACGGCTGCCATCGCTCAGGGTAGCCAGGTTTTTCAAGCCAAGGTCGATTCCCACACCGCGCACCGGCAAGCGGGCAGACGGCGCCGGTACTTCAAGGACGATATTGAGGAACCAGTTGCCGCGCCGGTCGCGCGAGAAGTTGGTCCCGTCGGTGATTTTGCCCTCGGGCAGCGCACGCGAATAAAACACGCGGAAGGTATTGCCGGCGAAGCGGAAGGCATTTCCTTCGCGTTTCAGTTCACGCCCTTTCAACGGCACCCAGCCCTGCGACTTCCTGCCCCGATAGCGAAGGTAGGGACGGCGCGACTGGGAGCGCGACTTCGCATACTGCTGGCACACGTCGTTGACGGTACCCGAGTGAAGTCCAAGCTCCTTGCTGCACCCCGTAGTGAGCTTGATCAGATCAAAACCGGTATGCCAGCGGCGACCGAAACGCAGCGCATCCTTTTGCCTGTCGTTGCAGTAGTTCCAGACGAAGTTGACTGCCCGGGCCTGCGTGTTCAGCAGGCCGGTCAGGGACTTGACGCGGTAGCGGTAAACCAGTTTCATCAAGGTTCGACAGCCATTGTCGACCATGGTTCCACTCTTAAAGCCAAGGCATCGACTGCTACGCAGTCGGCTCCTTTCACCCCGTCCTGAAAGGACGAGGTTTCTCGGAGCAAATCTGATGAAAAACTGTCGCAGCTTCGCCTTCCGGCTGCGCCGGAGACCGGCCAAACTGCGCTCGCCGGACATCGGCAGCTCAGGCCGCGATACGGTGCTGGACCATACCCATGGCCTTGCCCGGCCTGGGCTGGACCTTGGCCGCAGACTTGAAAGTTCCCGCCGTTCCCATCCCCGCCGACAGTGCACGCAGGCTCGCCAAGTCCAGGATTTCAACCTCGCGATTGTCCACCTCGATCCATCCACTTTTCCGGAATGCAGAAATCAGGCGACTGACGCTCTCGATGGTCAGCGACAAATAGCTGCCGATCTCTTCGCGCGACATGCGTAGCTGGAAGCTGGTGGCGGAATAGCCGCGTGCCGCATGGCGCGCCGATAGGCCCAGCAGGAAAATGGCGAAACGCTGTTCAGCCTTGGCGCTCCCGAGGAAGAGCATTGCCCCCTGCTCCCGTGAAATTTCGTTACTCATGATGCGGTGGAAGTGCTGCATCAGGCGAGGCAGTTGCGTCAGCATCTCCTCCAGGTCAGCGTAGGAGATTTCGCACACCTCGCTGTCCTCCAATGCAAGCGCGCCGCAATGGTGGCTGCCGCCGCCGATTGCATCCAAACCGAGCAGGTCGCCGGTCATTTGAAACCCGGTAATTTGTTGCGAACCGTGTGCGTCAAGCTGGTAGGTCTTCAACTGACCGAACCGGACCGCATACAGGTTCCTGAACGGGTCGCCCATGCGATACAGGCTCTCGTCACGCTCGAGCCTGCGCCGCCGTACGACCAGCTTGTCGAGCTGCCCCAACTCGGTGGAACTCAAACCGTGTGGCAGGCACAGAGTTTTCAGCGAGCACACCGAGCATTTCGCCATTTCCGTGTGCGCTGCGAGCGAGGGAACGATGCGAATTGACTTGCTCATGATAGGTCCGGGTCCAATGAAAGGTCTGCGAGGCTCACCGCGCCGTCACAGGCGGGTGAGTGCAGCCATTATCGTGGAACGGGAAATTATTCAGTATCGGTTATCCCGGCGACTTGCTGTACGGGAAACCCAGCAGACGCCGTCAAGATTCCCCTACAAAATGGACCATTCTGGCCTTACCCCGGCGGCCCGGCACCTTGCAGGATCCCGGTTCAAATCAGGCCGTGCTCCAGGGCATAGCGTGTCAAATCAGCATTGCTGGACGCGCCCATCTTCTCGAGGATACGGGTGCGATAGGTTGTGACGGTGTTTGGACTCAGGCTGAGCGTTTCGGCAATCTTGACCAGGCTGTCCCCGGCGGCAATCGCTTTCATGACCTCCAGTTCCCGGTTCGACAGTTCATCGTGGCTGGCCGCGCCCGCGCCTCCGACCAGGGTCGCGAGTTTTTCCATCAGCGAGGGAGTGACATACTTGCCCCCGGCGGCAGCCTTGCGCACAGCGGCGACCAGGACGCCGGCTGGTACGTCCTTGGTCAAATAGCCAGCGGCACCGAGCTTGAACGCGCGCACGGCGTAGATTTCTTCGGAGTAGGTACTCAAGATCAGGACCGCCAGCTTCGGCTTCTCGGCGCGCAAGATCTTGAGCAAATCCAGTCCGTTCTTCCCCGGCATGGTGACGTCGACCAGCGCGACGTCGAAGTCGCGCTGGCGGACCAGCTCCAGCGCCTCCGGGACGCAGGTGGCTTCGCCTTCGACGCTGATCTGCTCCGCCTCGCCAAGCATCAGCCTGACTCCATTGCGCGCAATCGCGTGGTCATCGACCAGCAGAACCCTGATTTGATTAGCCGACACGGTTGTCCTCCAAAGGAAGCTGCAAGAACAGGACGGTGCCCTGCCCCGGGACGCCGGAAATGCGCAGCTCGCCACCAAAATGGCGCGCCCGCTCTGTCATCCCCAAAACACCCCACGATTCGCGGTTGAGCAGCCGGGACGGGTCGATCCCCTTGCCGTCATCGCGCACCGTGACGTGCAGGTCGGCACCCTGGCGTTCCACCCGAACGGCAGCCAGCGATGCATCCGCATGACGCACCACATTGGTCAATGCTTCCTGGACGATCCGGAACACCATCGTACTGCGCGCGGCATCGAGTTCCTCGCCGGCGACCGAGGCATCGATTTCGCAACTGCAGGCAAGGCCTGAGCGACGCTCGATCTGATCGGCGTACCATTCCAATGCCGCCCAAACACCCAGCTGGTCGAGCACGCTGGGCCGCAGGTCGGTGATCACCTTGCGTACAGTCCCGATTGCATCTTTGGCCAGACAGGCAGCATCGGCCAGCAGGGGATCAGGCGCCGCACCACTCGCGCGAGCACGTTCCATGGCGACGGAAATATAGGAGTGGATGCCCGATAAGAATCCGCCGAGTTCGTCGTGAACCTCGCGCGCGATACGGATGCGCTCATCTTCCTTGATCGTCTCCTGGTGCGCCGCCAGGCGGCGCAGCTCGTCACGCGTCTGGCGCAGCGCTTCCTCGGCCAGTTTGTGGTCGGTGATATCGATCAGCATGCCCTGGATCAGCGGCTCGGGCCCCGCATCGGCGATGGCCCTTGCCTCGTCGCGAAACCAAAATATCCTGCCGTCACGCGAGCGCATCCGGTACTCATGGCGCAGGTCGGTGCCGCCACGACGGCTGGCCTCGATTGCCTGCACCGCGCCGGCACGGTCATCTGCGTGTATCTGCTGCGCGTGCAGGGCGGGCGATGCCAGCCACTCGCCCGGGGAGAAGCCAAGCAACTGGATTTGCGGGCTGATGTAACGCAGGGCCGGCGCTTCCCCAGTCGACGCCGCGTAGGTAATGGCCGGTACCTGCTCGACCAGGGTGCGGAACCTGGCTTCAATCTGGCGCTTCTCGTTGACCAGGCGCCGCTCGCGGAGCATGCGGCGGATCGCACCGGGAAGCAGCTCGAGATAATGCCGGTCAACATCCTTGACCAGGTAATCGCGCGCGCCGCGCCGGATAGCTTCGGCCGCGACGGTGGCGCTGTCGGCGCCGGTCAGCATCATGACCGGAATCGCCGCCCCTGCCCCACCCAGCAGCCGCTCGATGAATTCCAGGCCAGTCAGATCGGGCAGCTGATAGTCGAGCAATATGCAGTCAAGGCTCTCCGTCTGTGCAAGGTGCAGGCCCTCCTCCCCGGTCTCGGCTTCCAGCAGGAGGTATTTGCCCTTGAAATCGCGTTCGAACATGCGCCTGCAGGCTATCCGGTCGACCATGTCGTCTTCGACAATCAACACGCGCATCGGCAGGTCCACGCCGTCGGCATGGGTCGATGCGGAGGATGGAACGGTCCTGCCAATCGCGTTCATGGGAGCTCGCTGATGGTCCAGTAACTGTCGATCGAGCGCATCATCTCGACGAACTTGCGATAGTCCACAGGCTTGACCATATACCCAGCGACCCCCAGGTTAAAGCTGCTCACCTTGTCCGGCTCCTCGGCCGAGGTCGTGAGCACGATCACCGGAACGCGCCGCAGATGCTCGTGACGCTTGATCGCGTCCAGGAACTCGATTCCATTCATGACGGGCATGTTCAAGTCGAGCAAAATGATGCATGGCTGTTCGCACTCAGGATCATTCAAATATGCAAGCGCGGCCTCGCCATGTTCCATGTTGACGACCGGATTGGCGACATTAATTTCGCCGAACGCACGCCGGATCGTCATGACATCGACGGCGTCGTCCTCGAGACCAGGATTGGCCTGTTTTAACCTTCATTGCCTCTCCCTGTCCGACCGCGTCGAGCGCACACCTGTTTTTGGCACGGTAAACCGAGAAGGACGCCCCCTCGCCCACGACCGACTCTTACCCAGACTTTACCGTGTACATCTCAACATTTTCTTGACCCCAAGGCGCCAAAGTCGAAACCCGGTACTTTTCTACCCGGTCGCGGGCGCCAGCGTCTGGAACAGGCTGGAAAATCGCGGTCGAATGGCGGCTTTCGATGCCAGGGGTTTACTCGATACGGAGAATCGCCAGGAACTCGCCACGCGTCGCACACAGGCAACCCGCACGAATCGCCATGCGGGTTTTATCCATGTACTTGATTGCATTTGAAACCAAGGTTCTGGAAAACTGCTGCAACACGGGTCGGTTTCGGCCAGGACGACAGGCATCGGTCCGTCGATGCCGTCGACCGCTGTGCGGCAGGCGGCGCAGCAACGTGCCACATTGTCCACGCCAGCTCACTAAACGTTCACCGCATAGGGTTGGGCTCCTGATTTACGGCCGACGCGTGAAGTATTGGAGCATAGCCGTGATTGAGTCCACTCCTGCGGTGCAACACCAGTGTGCAGCAAGCGCATGTGCTCGCGCCTGCGTCGTCGAATCTATCGGCGTAATTGCGGTCGAGATCCGTCGGCCAGGGAGCCGATCCCACGCGGGGCGCCTTGAGGTCCGTCGCGAGACGACGTAATGCGAATTCGTCAGCCTCTTCATTTGGCCGCAATGTAACTTCCTGCGCATGAAGGCGGTTGCGTTCCGTCCGCCTTCTGCTCTCTGAAATATCGGCGCCCATGCCGGTAAACATGTGGCGGGCGCCAGCTGCATCTCCACCACCGTCAATTCCATCGGGAATATGGCGCCGTCCTTGCGCAGGCCTTCCACCTCGCGCCCCTTGCCGATGATTCTCTTTTCGCCGGTGCGCAGATAGTGCTGCATGTAGCCGTCATGGCGCTGGCGGTGCGGTGGCGGCATCAGCATCGAGACGTTCTGACCGGCCACTTCTGCCTCGGCATAGCCGAACAATCGTTGCGCCGCGGGATTGAGCCGCTCCAGGATGCCGCGCTCGTCAATCGTGATGATGGCATCGACCGCGGTCTCGAAAATGGCACGCATGCGTGCCTCGCTCTCCTGCAGCGCCCGCTCAGCGAGCTTTCTATCGGTAATGTCATGGATTGTTGCCATGACCAGCGGGCGCCCCTGCGCGGTCTGAAGCGGCGAGAGGCTCACCTCGACGGGAAATTCCTTGCCGCTGGCATGCTGGGCAAGCAGTTCGACGCCCGCGCCCATCGCGCGCGAATACGGATGGCCAAAGAAATCGCTGCGTTGGCCGCTGTGGACGCGGCGGAATCGCTCCGGCAGGAGGGTTTCCAGCACCTGCCCGGTCAAGGCTCCGCCGGCATGGCCAAACATCGATTCGAGCGCAGGATTTGCCAGGATGATGCGCCCCTCACGATCGACGATGAGCATCGCGTCGATTGCCGACGCGAGTAACCATTCGAGGCTTTGTCCTTCGATGACGAGATCGCTCATTCAAAATTCCTGCAGAAAACTTGCATTACTCCATTTTACTTCCTGCCCGGGCAGAATCACAGGTCCGATGCCGTTCGACATGTTGCTGGCACGCGAGACACATATGGGCGGTCGGTTGGGCACGCATGCGGGCAAGGGAAATGTCGTTGCCACAGCTGGCGCAGGTTCCGTAACTGGCCGTGGCCATGCGGGCAAGCGCGGCGTCGATGGCCCGCAACTCCGCAGTTTCATGTTGCAGGAAGCCGATATCCATCTCAGCGAGTATCGTTGCGGCGGCACCATCACCCGCACCACTTGCCTCGGCCAGGCGCCGTTGTCCATGGTCGCCCTCCCGATACAGGTATGCGCGCATCTCCTGAAGCAGCTTCGACCGGCGATTTTGTAGAATCGCTTCCAAAGCCTTGATCTGGTCGCCATTCAGGTAGGTCACATTACTCTCCAAAATAGAACGAACGGCGGCTGCCGACGGGGGCATCGCTACGCTCAGACTGATCTGACTAAATTTGGATCAAATGTAGCGCCACGCACCGCACAAGTCAGCCCCAGGACTTGATGTCGATCAAGAAAGCAATAAATTTCCTTCACCCTTCCTCGTCCCGGCCCGACATCGCCGATAACGGCACGGCTGCGGCCATGGGCTTGGCCGCAGCGTCAAACAGCACGGGCACAAACGGCAGGCCAGGCGACTGGGTGCTGTTTAACTTTTGATTCAGGTCAATGAAATTTCCCGTTCATTCCGGGAACATCAGCGCAACCCATAATGATCTAGCTCAAACACTATGAAGAAAAATATTGACCGCCCAAACCTGACAACGCGCAAGACGAGGTTGCCGATGCGCCTGGCGCTTGCATCGCTGATACTCGGCGCCTGGACTCCGTGGTCCGTCGCCCGGCAATCGCCTGACAGCGAAATGGCAATGGTGTACGTCAGTGCCAGCCGCAGCCAGACGCGGGTCGAACAAATGCCGCTTCACACCACAATCATCTCGCAGGAACAGATTCGCACCTCGGCGGTGCAGACGCTTGACCAGTTGCTGCGCGACGTACCCGGCATGAACTTCAGCGCAGTTCCAGCAGCGTTGTCCGATCCCACAGGACATCAAACCAGGATGCGCGGCCTGGGGAACGCCAAGGTGCTGATGTTGCTCGACGGGATGCCGATGCACGATCCCTTCTACCTGACCACCCAGTGGTTCAAGGTGCCGCTATCGAACGTCGAGCGCGTTGAAATATTGCGTGGCGGGAATTCCAGCCTGTGGGGCAACATGGCCGTCGCGGGTGTCGTCAACATCGTGACGAAGCGGCCACGCGCCAATGCGGGCGAGGTGCAGGCAAGTGCCGGCACAGCCGGCACATGGAGCGTGGCAGCCAGCCGCGACCTTGCATTGTCGGACACCGTACGCATGAACCTTGCCGCCGATGTGCATCACATGGAGGGCTACCAAGGGACGCCCGACGCCTACCGGTATCGCTTCCCGGAGCGCCAGGCGACCACGGCGGACAATCGGAACGTCTCGCTGACGCTCCATGTCCAGCCGGACGACACCTTGCGCGGCTATGTGCGCCTTGGTTACCATGTCCAGGATCAACAGATCAGTTACCGCTATGGCGAAAACCTGCAGAGGAGCCCGGACATTGCTGTCCATGTCGAGAAAAAGCTTCCGAACCGCACAAACGTCGAGGCCAACGCGTGGTCGCAGTATGTCGCGTTCGATAAGCTCAACGGCAATACCTGCTATTACCAGGGCGGCACCGTTTGCCTGACCAGTACAAGTGCCGCGCTCACGCCGCAGGCGGCAACTCGCGACGTCATTCAATTCTATTCGCAACAGGGCCGGCTGCGCTATCGCGAAAGCGGCAGTTCGCTACTGTACTCGACGAGAATCAGTCCCCTCATCTATGCGGCCACTGCCGGCGTCGACTTCCGTCGCCTCTCGGCCGAGGACACTGAACTGTTTTACAACACGCCCGTTTCCCCGGCGGCGCCACAGGGCCGCTTCGATAACGCGACGACCGGACATGGCGTCCAGACCTTTCACGGCGTGTTCGGCCAAATCAAGCTGGCGCCGCTGGACGCGCTGGACATGACCATCAGCGCCCGCGTCGACCGCTATGCCATTGACGATCGCGACAATCGCCGCACCCTCGCTTCCGGCGTACAAACCGGTGGCCCGCTGCCGGCCTGGGACAAGACAGCGCTCGACCCGAGCGTGGCGGTGCGTTATTCGCTTGGCGATTCCCTGTCCCTGCGCGCCGCAGCATACAAGGCATTCCGCGCACCAGGTTTCAACAACCTCACCCGGACCTTCGGAACCGGCACCAGCACCACAATCGCCAATCCGAACCTCACCACTGAGAACCTGCGCGGATGGGAATCAGGCGGCGACTACCGGCGCGGCGGCTTCTCGCTGGGCGCGACCTACTTCCACTATGACATCGCCGACATGATCGCCACCTTCACCGCGCGCTCCGGCGCCGCGCCAGAGTACGTGCAACTCATCTGCGGTGGCTCGAAACTGCCGACTTGCGGGGGAGCGGCGCGCTATTACACCAACGATCAGGATGGACGCGCGCACGGCATTGAAGCGGTCGCGAGCTGGCGCCGCTCCAGACAGCTCACTGTCGACGGATTTGTCACGCGCACCCGGACCTACCTCACCCGCCGAGGCAGCGTAGTAACAGATCCGCTGCATGAACAGCTGGTGGGGGTACCTGAAAATATCGCCACGCTCGGCGCCACCTGGTCACCCACCGAGGCATGGCGCACACGCCTGCAGGGCCGCTACACAGGCCCGATGTCGCTCGATACGACCAGCGTCGCTGGCGTGCGCGTCAGGCAGGGCGGCTACAGTGTGTGGGACCTGAGCACGGAATACCGCTGGTCGAAGGCCGTCGCGCTGTTCTTCCGCGCCACCAATCTGGCTGACCGGCGCTACAGTGAAAACGCCTATGCGGCCAGCCAGGCCTATAACCAGACCTTGTCGCCGCCGCGTACGCTGTCGACAGGCGTACGCGCCAGCTTCTAAGGAGAGATCGAATGCGTCAACCGCGTCGAGATGCGCTGGCCGCCCTGGTGGCCGCAGCCACCGCAATGGCACTACCGGCATGGGCCCACGCCAGCAGCGCCGCAGCAACGTCACGATCCGCACCGAAGCGGCAAGGGCGCAGCCAGCGTCCGCTCGCCACGTCGGCTGCCTTCGATGCACAAGGGCGGCTCTGGGTTGCCTGCGTCGAACATGCGCCGGCACCCGGCAATGCTGGCGCCGTATCCAATATCACCCTGGCCTGGACTGCCGACGATGGCCGCTCATGGTCCCCTGCCCAGCGCGTGCTGCGTACGCCGGAGCCGGTCGAAGCCAATGGCGAAGGGCGTCCCAAGCTCGCATTCGGCCCAGCCGGCCAGGTGTATGTGACGTTCACGCGACCGTCGGCAAAGCCCCACACGGGCGATATCCGCTTCGTGCGCGCTGGCGCGGCTGGCACGGACTGGTCCGACCCGATCACCGTGCAGCGCGACCGGACGGTGACAGGCCATCGTTTTGACAGCCTGATCGTCGATCGCAACGGGCGGATTTTCGTCGCCTGGATCGACAAGCGTGACGGCGACAGGGCACGAGCGACCGGTCTGGCCTACCGCGGCGCCGCCATCTACTATGCCGTGTCAAGCGATGACGGCAGGAGTTTCGCGGTGGAGGCGAAGCTGGCGGACCACTGCTGCGAATGCTGCCGCATCGCCCTGTCCCTGAACGAAGAGGGCGAGGTAGTCGCCATGTGGCGTCATATTTTCGACCCGAACGTGCGCGATCATGCGCTGGCCGTGCTGCACGCGGGCGGGAAGCCCGGCGCGCTGAAGCGGGCCAGCTTCGACGATTGGCGCATTGACGCCTGTCCGCACCACGGACCTTCATTGGACTTTGATGCCACCGGCCGCCGCCATCAGGTGTGGTTCAGCGCCGGCGACGACGGCGGCGTGTTTTATGCCGCCGCCCCTGGCGGCACGCCTGGCAGCCCGGTCAGGCTCGGCTCAGCCCAGGCCGGGCATGGCGAGGTACTTGCTGCGGGAAGCACGATCGCTGCGGCCTGGAAGGATTTTGACGGCCAGGCGACACGGGTGTTGTCGCGCCATTCCACCGATGGCGGCGCCACATGGCATGAACGTGTCCTGGCTTCCACCAGCGGCAATTCCGACCACCCGCACCTGGTACGGCGCGGCCACGATATTATCCGGCTGGTGTGGCATACAGAAAACGAAGCGATCGTCGTGCGTCGCATTGAGGGGCAATCATGACCTGGCTGAAACTACTTGCAGCTGTTCTGTTCGCTTTATTGTTCCGTCCCTGGCATCGGCGCAGGCCGCGAAGGCATTTGACGCACAGAGTCTTGACCGGATCGTGGCAAGTCACAAAGGCAAGCCTTTCCTGCTGCTGGTCTGGTCGATGGACTGCGAATTTTGCCAGGCGAGTTTGAATAACATGGCGAAGGCGCGCGCGAGCCACCCTGGACTCGACATCGTCACCGTGTCCACCGATCCCATCGGCGACCGCGCCCTGGGAGCGCAAATGCGCAAGCGTCTGGCGTCCTTGTCACTTGCCGACGAGTACTGGAGCTTCGGTAGCGACTCTCCAGAGCGCCTGCGCTTTGCGCTGGACCCGCGCTGGCGCGGAGAGAAGCCGCGCAGCTATTGGTACGATGCTGACGGGCGACGCACTGCGTACTCAGGAACGGTCACGCCGGAAAAACTCAACGAATGGCAGCACAAACAGGCACGCTGACACAGCATTGATCGATATCGCATGCGGCATGAAATCCATAACTTGAGTTAAGGACTGAACGGCCGCAGGGGCCGACAATCGATGCGTCGGCAATCTGAATCGGAGACACTATGGAAACCCTGGCCAGTTATTTGGAGCAAGATCACGTTCATTGCGACGCCCTGTTCCGCGCAACCAACGAATCAGCGTGCGCCGGCCGCTGGCCACAGGCTACGCGCGAGATGGCGGCCTTCCAGCATGCACTGGAACGCCACTTGCTCATTGAAGAGCGGATCCTCTACCCCGCTTATGAGAACGCCCTTGGACATGCCGCCGGACCGACGCTTTCCATGCGCGCCGAACATCTGCGCATTCGCGCCGTCGTGCAACGCCTTACCGACGCCGTGCGCGCACAGGACAGGGTCGCCTTCTTCAACCACGCCGATGCCTTCTTGCTGATGATGCACCAGCACAGCGAAAAGGAGGAAGGAATTGTCTATCCAAGAATCGCGCGGGTGCTGGCCCATGCCAGCAATGATCTTTTGAGTGCCATGCGCGCGTATGGAACATATGAAGGAAGCACGCGGGTGGCGTAAGCCCGCGACGGCGATGCCGACCATAAAGCGTGGCGGCAAGCCACTGGCGCCGGCTGGACGCGGATTCCTTAATGCAGTTCAAGGCGGGCTCCGGACCGCCCGGGATACATTGCGGATGAACAAGATTTGCCTCCCCAACTCTTCAACCGAGTCCCTTCCATGAACCTGTCACAGGCACTACTGCACGCCCTCCACGATCACGGCGCGCGCGAGATTTTCGGCATACCCGGCGACTTCATACTGGCATTCTTCCGGCAGGTTGAAACCACCGGCATCCTGCCGATGTATACCCTCAGCCATGAGCCCGCCGTCGGCTTTGCCGCCGATGCGGCAGCGCGCTACCATGCCCGGCTCGGCGTCGCCGCTGTCACTTATGGCGCCGGCGCGCTCAACATGGTCAATGCGGTCGCCTCGTCGTATGCGGAGAAGGTACCGCTGGTCGTCATCGCGGGCGCACCGGGAGCCGCCGAGCGAACCAGCGGCTATCTGCTGCACCACCAGGCCAAGACGCTCGACTCGCAACTGGCCATTTTCCGCGAGATCACCTGCGACCAGGTGGTGCTCGACGATCCGGCGCGCGCCCCCCAGGACCTGGCCCGGGTGCTGGCCAATTGCCTGTCCCGGTCGCGGCCGGTATATGTCGAACTGCCGCGCGATCTGGTCCATGCGCCGTGCGCGCAGGTACCACGCCTTTCTGCTCCGCGCCCCGAGGCGCGCACCGTGGCCGCCTGCGCCGCTGCGGTGCTGGCGCGGTTGTCGCAGGCACGCTCGCCGCTCCTTCTGGTGGGCGTGGAAATCCGCCGTTTCGGCATCGAGCACAAGGTGGCACGTCTGGCCCGGTTGCTTAACATCCCGGTGGCCACTACCTTCATGGGACGTGGCCTGCTGGCCGATACCGATGCCCCCTTGCTCGGCACCTACCTTGGACTTGCTGGCCCGGCCCCGCTGACGGCGGCGGTCGAGCAGTCTGACGCATTGCTGATGCTGGGCGTGATCGTCTCCGATACCAACTTCGGTGTATCAGCCAAAAAGATCGACCTGCACGGCAGTATCCAGGCCTGCGACGGCGCCGTCACGATGGATTACCGGGTGTACCCGGATGTAACGCTGGAAGCGCTGGTCGACGCATTGCTGGAACAAGGCCATGCCCTTGGCAATGCTGCGCAAGACCTGCGGCCCGCCGTCTATCCCCTTGGCTTGGAGCGCGACGCCGCGTCGATTGCACCGCGTGACATCGCGCGGGCACTCAATGACGTACTGGCGAGCCACCCGGGGTTGCCGCTGGCGGCCGACATTGGCGACTGCCTGTTTACGGCGCTCGATATCGCCCATACGGACCTGGTCGCGCCAGGCTACTACGCCACCATGGGCTACGGGGTACCTGCCGGTTTGGGCCTGCAGGCGGCCGGCGCAGGCCGCCCGGTCATCCTGGTCGGCGACGGCGCCTTCCAGATGACCGGTTGGGAACTGGGCAATTGCCAGCGCTACGGCTGGGATCCGATCGTCATCGTGTTCAATAATTGCAGCTGGGAGATGCTGCGCGCGTTCGAGCCGGACGCCGGCTTCACCGACCTGAGCGACTGGCACTTTGCCGATATGGCGCCCTCGCTCGGCGGACGCGGCTGCCGCGTCTCGACGCGGGCCGAACTGGGCGTCGCTCTCGACGCCGCCCTTGGCCGGCGCGGCCGCTTTGAGCTGATCGAAGTGATGATCCCTCGCGGTACCGTGTCCGATACCCTCGAGCGCTTTGTCCAGGGCGTGCGCCGCTTGCAGCAGCCTGTCGTCGCGGCCGTACCGCTGGTCGGGTGCCTCGACCTCGAGCCCGCCCTCTGAAATGAACTGGGCCTGGCATGGCCAGGCCGGCACGAACCTGGTGGCAGCATGAGCTGCGCCAGCGTACCGGCAAGGCTTGTTCACATGTGTGCTCAATAATGCTTTTAAACTGGGCGTTCGCGCCGCCGCTATCTTCCCTCCCGAAAGGATACGCAATGACACGCTACTTCGCCGCCGCTGTTTGCGCTGCCGTCTTGTCCACGCCACTGCCAGCGCTCGCCCACCCGGAAACCGGGATGAGCGCCATCGCCCACGGCGCAACTGTCACTGGCGCCGGGCGGGCGGGCGATGCGTCGCTCGTCGCGCGCACGGTGGCCATCGGCATGGCCGATTCGATGCGCTTTTCGCCCGGCGAACTGCTGGTCACGCGCGGTCAGACGCTGCGAATCGTCGCGCGTAATGATGGCCAGGTGCTGCACGAGATCGTGCTGGGAACGCCGGAGGAAATTGCGCGGCACCGCGAGGCAATGCGGCGCGATCCGGGAATGACCCACGGCGCGCCCAACATGGCGCACGTGGCACCGGGCAGGAGTGAGCAGATCGTCTGGAAGTTCGACCAGCCGGGAAAATTCGAGTTTGCCTGCCTGCTTCCCGGGCATTACGAGGCGGGCATGAGCGGCACGATCGCCGTGCAATGACCAGTGCCGGAGGCGCTGGAAAATTCTTAGCCTGCTTCAAGGAATTCGCGCTGCGCTTGGCGGATAGTGAGGTGCTCTGGCGCCATAGTGGCGACCAGTATTACCTGACCCAGGACAAGAATGAACGCGAACGAAAAAATACTTAACCGGTCTCTCCCTGCGCAGGAGGTCACGGTCGATGTGTTGTGCGAAAAATACGCGAAAGGCAGCGAAAATACAGTCGGCGCGGTCCAGGCCCGCGTGGCCCGCTCGCTTGCCCAGCATGAAAGCGCAGAGCTGCGCGACACCATGGAAGAAAACTTCCTGTGGGCCCAGCTGCACGGATTCATTCCCGCCGGACGCATCAATTCCGCGGTCGGCATGGGCATGAAGGCTACCTTGATGAACTGCTTCGTGCAGCCGGTCGGCGACTCGGTAACGGGCTCGCATGACGGCCTGCCCGGCATCTACACGGCGGTGGCTGAAGCCGCCGAAACCATGCGCCGCGGCGGCGGGGTCGGCTACGATTTCAGCGCCATCCGGCCATGCGGCAGCAAGGTGAAAGGCACCCACTCGCGGGCCTCGGGACCGGTGTCGTACATGGAAGTGTTCGACGCCTCATGCAAGACGGTCGAATCGGCTGGGGCCCGCCGCGGCGCGCAGATGGGCGTGCTGCGTATCGACCACCCCGATATCGAACGCTTCATCGCCGCCAAGCATAACGGCGCCTTCACCAACTTCAACCTGTCGATCGCCGTCACCGACGCATTCATGCAGACGCTCGAGGCAGGCCAGGCGTTTGAGCTGGTACACGCGGCCGAACCGGCCGACGACCAGATCGCTGCCGGCGCCTTCCAAAGGCCGGACGGCCTTTGGGTGTACCGCAGGCTCGACGCTGCGGCGTTGTGGCATGCCGTGATGACCTCCACCTACGACCACGCCGAACCGGGAGTGCTGTTCATCGACCGCATCAATGCCGAGAACAACCTGTATTACGCCGAGCGCCTGTGCGCTACCAACCCGTGCGGCGAGCAACCCTTGCCGCCGTATGGATGCTGCGATCTCGGTTCGCTCGACCTGACCCGCTTCGTCGAGCGGCCATTCACCCCCGAGGCGGCGATGGACTTCGCCCGCATGCGCGAGGTCGCTGCCATCGGCGTGCGCATGCTCGACCTGGCGCTCGACGCGACCGAATGGCCGCTGCCGCAGCAGGCCGAAGAAGGACGCAGCAAGCGCCGCGTGGGACTCGGCTTCCTGGGGCTGGGCAGCGCGCTTGTGATGCTTGGCATCGCCTACAACAGCGACGCCGGACGGGCAATGGCGGCGCGCATCGCCGAGGAGCTGCGCGACGCGGCCTATGCCGCCTCGATCGCCCTGGCGCGCGAGAAGGGGCCTTTCCCCCTGTTCGACGCGCAAGCCTACCTTGGCGGCCAGTTCGTGTCGCGCTTGCCGGTGAGCCTGCGCGCGCAGATCGCCAAACATGGCATCCGCAATTCCCACCTGCTGTCGATCGCGCCAACCGGGAGCATCACGCTCGCCTTCGCCGACAATGCCTCGAATGGCATCGAACCCGCGTTCTCGTGGGTGTACCAGCGCAAGAAGCGCATGGCCGATGGCAGCACACGCAGCTACGAAGTGGCCGACCATGCGTGGCGCCTGTACCGCCACCTCGGGCACGATGTGAGCGAGGACGCAAGGCTTCCTCCCCAGTTCGTCACGGCCCTGCAGATGGCCGCGCGCGACCACCTGGGCATGATGCAGGCGGTGCAGCCATTCATCGACACGGCCATTTCCAAGACGGTCAACGTGCCGGCCGATTATCCCTACCAAGACTTCAAGGACCTGTACCGCAACGCCTGGCGCGCAGGCCTGAAGGGCCTGGCGACCTACCGTCCCAGCCCGGGCCTGGACAGCGTCCTGAGCGTCGCCGCCCCGGCGCAGCCACCGGCATTGCCCGACGAAGACCCGCTGCGCAAGCGTTTCGACAGCCGCCCGTCAGGGGAACTCGAATCGGTCACCTGCAAGATCCGCTACACCACGCAGGAAGGCACCAAGGCTGCGTACCTGACAGTGAGCTTCATTCGCGCCGAGGGGCGCCTGGCCGGTCAGCCCGTTGTCATCGAGCGGCCGTTCGAGTTTTTCATGCCCGCCAACCAGCGCAGCGACGGCCAGCAGTGGATCACCTCCACGATGCGCCTGCTGTCGTTGGCCGCGCGCGCTGGCAGTTCGGTGGCGAAAGCGCTGGCGGACATGCGCGAAGTGGTGTGGGAGAAGGGACCGGTGCGCTGCGGCAGCCTGACCCGCGACGATGGCACCGAAGTCCCCGTATTTCATGACTCCGAAGTGGCGGCGATCGCCTTCATGCTGCAGCGCGTGCTGATACGGCGCGGTTTCCTCGACCGCTATGGCAACCAGGTCCCGGTGGCCGAACTGGGGCGCCAACTGGCTGCCGCAACTGCCGCTGGCAACGATGGCAGCGGCGCCGGCGCTGGAGCCGCGGGCGGGACGCAAGTGTCCGGAATGCGGTGCATACGCGCTGCGCAAGATCGATGGCTGTAGCCATTGCGGCGAGTGCCACTACATCGGCAGCTGCGGCTAGCATGCCTGTGGCCCGGCACTAGCCGGGCCAGCTTACTTCCGATTATCGCGCCAGCACCCACTTGGCGAGCACCTGGGCTTCCGTCGCGCTGACGCCGTTAGGCGGCATGGCCATCGGCCCCCACACGCCAGTGCTGCCTTTGGTGATGCTGGCGATCATTTTGGCCTCCGCATCCTTTTGCCCCTTGTACTTGGCCGCTACGTCGCGAAACGCCGGGCCAAGCACCTTCTTGTCGAGCGCATGGCAGCCCATGCAGTTCTTGGATGTCGCCAGCTCGGCGCTGGCGCGGGCCTGCCCGCTCATGACGGCGCTTGCGCCGACGAGTAAAACAAATACCAGGGTTTTCATATACATCTCCAAAAAAATGGCCGCAAACTCGGCCAAACAATTGTAGAGCGGACCTGCCCGCGCAGGAAGCAGGCGCGGCACCGGCTGCGCAAATCCTTGAACTGCTTTAAGGAAGGGCTGCGCCGCCTGGACGCCGCGCCATCATCCGCCCCTTGCGGGAGCCCAATGGCGCGTGCTGCGCCTCAGATGGTTTTCGAGTAGCGCATGCGCTGCAAGGGAATGTCGCTCGGTGTGCCGAAGTATTTATCGAACACCATGCACAGGTTGCGCACCAGCAGTCGGCCTTTCGGCGTGACTGTCAGCGACGACGGCGACAGCTCCAGCAGGCCATCGCGCTCGAACTCGCGCAGGCGCGCCAGTTCGCTGGCGAAATAGGCATCGAACTCGATGCCGTGCGACCGCTCCACCGAGCATACACTCAGGCTGAAGTCGCACATCAGGCGCCCGATCACATCGCGCCGGATCACGTCGTCGGGCGTCAGTTCGATGCCGCGCGCTACCGGCAGGTGGCCGGCGTCCAGGCCAGCGTAGTAACGCTCCAGCGATTTTTCGTTCTGGCAGTACGAGTCACCCACGGCGCTGATGGCCGATACGCCGCACGACACCATGTCGGTGTCCGCATGCGTCGAATAACCCTGGAAGTTGCGGTGCAGCTGCCCGCTGCGCTGGGCGACCGCCAGTTCGTCGTCCGGCTTGGCGAAATGATCCATCCCGATGTACACGTAGCCGGCGGCGGTCAGGCGCTCGATGCACAGGCCCAGCATCGCCAGCTTGTCCTGGTCCGACGGCAGGTCCGCATCCACGATCAGGCGCTGCGACTTGAACAGCTGCGGCATGTGAGCGTAGTTGTAGATCGAAATGCGGTCCGGGCTGGCCGCCACCACCTTGGCCAGCGTCTCGCCGATCGTCTTGAGGCTTTGCTTGGGCAGGCCGTAAATCAGGTCGATGCTGATGGAGCGGAAGCCCGCGTCCCTGGCGGCGGTGATGGCGTCGAGCGTGAGCGCGTCGGGCTGGATGCGGTTGACCGCTTTCTGCACTTCGGGGTCGAAATCCTGTACGCCGAGGCTGACCCGGTTGAATCCCTGGCGGCGCAGCGAGCGGATTCGCTCCGGGTCCACTGTGCGCGGATCGATCTCGATCGAATACTCGCCGCTGTCGTCGCCGGCAAACGTGAAGCGGCTGCGCAGGTGCGCCATCAGCTGCGCCATCTGGGCATCGGACAGGTAGGTGGGGGTACCGCCGCCAAGGTGCAGCTGTTCCACGCGCTGCCCGCTTCCCAGAAGAGCGGCCTGCATGTCGATCTCGCGCATCAGGTAGCCGAGGTAGATGGCGGCCTTCTCGTGCTCTTTGGTGATGATCTTGTTGCATGCGCAGTAGTAGCACAGCGATTCGCAAAATGGGATGTGCAGATAGAGCGAGAGCGGCAGGCGCGCCTTTTGCTGGCCCAGGCCGGCCACCACCGCGGCATACTCGGCGTGGCCATACCCAGCGCGAAAGCGGTCGGCTGTAGGGTAGGAGGTGTAGCGGGGCCCCTGCTGGCTCATTTTGGCGATCAGTTGGGCATCGAAGTGGACGGCAGGCGGGGTCGCGCCGGCTTGGCCGGTTGCCAGGGTGGTGTCACTCAATTGTGTTCTCCATAGGGTCGGTCGGCCGGCTTCGCCGGCAGTTTTAACAGGTATCTCAGATTCATGTTATCGGCCTGCCCGGCACGCTGCAATAACAAACACGCTCTCACGAAATATTTTTGCGCATAACTGGGCTATTCGGCAAAACTTGATCTGCATCATGTGCAGCTTGCTGCGCCGCCGGATAACATCGCCCCGTGCTGGTCAGTTCTGGTCTCTTCCTGCTGCCGGCAGCATCCCTTGTATGTTCGATTCTCTAAGGACCCGGCCAAAACTGATCAGCATCATTTTAAACATGCATTTTTTCTGCAGCTTATAACCAAACCAACAAGATGGATCTTCCAGCTCCACCTGTTTTATCTTCACAACATCAATAAGGAAACCGTCATGCACGCCACGCGCAAACTATGGACATGGCTGGCTGTCATCTGCGTACTTTCGTTCGCCGTCCTGCTCTGGGTCGGCCGCGAAATCTACCTGGAGGCGCCGCCGATCCCGATGCAGGTACGCAGCACCAACGGAGAGGTACTATTCTCCAAAGACCATGTTCAGCATGGCCAGCAGGCCTGGCTCTCAGCCGGCGGCCAGCAGCTCGGCACCGTCTGGGGCCACGGCAGCTACCTTGCCCCCGACTGGTCGGCCGACTGGCTGCATCGCGAGGCACTCGCCTTGCAAGACCTGTTCGCCGAGCGCGATCACAAGAGCGCCTACGCGGAGCTCGACGCCGGTTCCAAGGCGCGCATCGACGCCTTGGTGAAGACCGAGCTGCGCAACAATACCTATGACGCCAAGGCCGACGCGCTGGTGCTCTCGCCGATTCGCGCCGAAGCGGTTCGCCGCACCGCGCGCCATTTCGACGACCTGTTCGGCAACGCCAGCGCCCTCGACGCGCTGCGCGAACAGTACGCCATGACGCCCAACGCCCTGCCGGACGCGAATGACCGCAAGTCGCTGACAGGTTTCTTCTTCTGGACCTCGTGGGCCGCCGCGGCCGACCGTCCGAATGAGACCGGCCTGTCCTATACCAGCAACTGGCCGCACGAACCGCTCGTCGGCAACACGCCGACCGCAGGCGCGGGCATCTGGTCGATTGCCAGCGTCATCCTGATGATTGGCGCGATCGCCGGCATGGTCTTCTTCCACTCGACGCACAAGGAAGAGGAAGATCCGGTCCCGCCAAAGAACGATCCCCTGTTCGATCTCAAGCCGACCGCGTCGATGAAAGCCACGCGCAAGTACTTCTTCGTGGTGGCGGCCCTGATCCTGGCGCAAGTGGGCATGGGCGTGATTACCGCCCACTATGCGGTGGAAGGCACGAGCTTCTTCGGATATCCGCTGGCCGACATCTTGCCATTTACCGTCAGTCGCACCATCCATACCCAGTTCGCGGTGCTGTGGATTGCGACCGCCTGGCTGGCCACCGGCCTGTACATCGCCCCTGCCATTTCCGGCCACGAGCCGAAATACCAGGCGCTCGGCGTGAATGTGCTGTTCTACGCGCTGCTGTTCATCGTGGCCGGTTCGACCGTATTCGGCTGGCTGGGCACCCTGCAGAAGCAGGGCACCGACTTCGCATTCTGGATCGGCAACCAGGGCCTGGAATTTACCAGCATGGGCCGCGTGTGGCAGATCCTGCTGTTCGTCGGCCTGCTGTTCTGGGCCACCTTGCTCGGCCGCGGACTGTGGCCGGCGCTTAGGAAGCCTTCGGAAAGCCGCGGCCTGATCGCCATGGTGTTCCTGGCTGCGGTGTGCATCGGCGGCTTCTATGCCACCTCACTGACCTGGGGCAAGCACACCCACTATTCGATGGTTGAATACTGGCGCTGGTGGCTAGTCCACCTGTGGGTGGAAGGCTTCTTCGAAGTATTCGCTACCGCCGTCATCGCACTGCTGTTCACCCGCCTCGGTCTGATCCGCGCCGCTTCGGCCAACAGCGCCATCGTGCTGGAAACGATCGTGTTCCTGTTCGGCGGCATCCTGGGCACGCTGCACCATCTGTACTTCACGGGTACGCCGACTTCGGTCATTGCGATCGGTTCCATGTTCTCGGCGCTGGAAGTGGTACCGCTGTCGATCATTGGCATCGAAGCCTACCGCAACTACAAGCGTTCGCAAGCGGCGCCTTGGGTACAGAACTACAAGTGGGCGATCCTCTGCTTCATCGCGGTTGGTTTCTGGAACACCGTCGGCGCCGGCCTGCTGGGCTTTGCGATCAACACTCCGATCGCGCTGTACTACATGCAGGGCATGAACATGACTGCTGCCCACGGCCACGCGGCGCTGTTCGGCGTGTATGGCATGCTGGGTATCGGCCTGATGCTGTTCTGCCTGCGCGGCCTGACCAGCCGGCTGGCATGGTCCGATGCCGCCCTGCGTCCGATGTTCTGGATGCTCAATCTCGGCCTGTCCATGATGGTGTTCATGTCGCTCCTGCCTGCAGGCATCTACCAGGCATGGGCCAGCATCACCCGCGGTGTCTGGTTCGCCCGCTCGCCGGAAGTGGTTCACTCGCCCTTCATGGAAACCATGGTCTGGCTGCGCGTGCCGGGTGACATCGTGTTCTCGATCGGCGTCGCGTTCCTGATCCTGTTCATGTGGCGCCTCGTGTTCCAGAACCGGGCTGAACGCAAAGCCGCCGCTAGCTCGCTGGCAGGCGCCAAGTAAGTCCTGCACTGTTGCCGGCTGTGCCGATGGCGCAGCCGGCATTTATTCACCGCACTTTGGAGACCAACCATGTCCCACGATTGCTCCTCCCCCAACGCCGATGGCGGGGTATACTACTTCGACGCCCGCGGCGTCGCCCGGCGCTTCCGGCATGCTGCCATCTTCGGCGCACTCAGCGCGCTGACCGCGGGCGAAACCATGCGCTTCTACAATGATCACGATCCGCTGCCGCTGCTGCAGCAACTGGCCCAGCACTTCGGCCCGCGTCTGGAGCTTGTCTACGTGGCCCGTGACCCCGGTGAAATCATCCTTGATTTCAAGGTTGTAAGCTAAGACTGGTCCGGAGATCGACATGCGCCTGACCGACTACACCGACTACGCACTGCGGGTGCTCATGCATTTGGGGACTTACCCCGGCAAGACGATCACCATTCGCGAAATCGCCACCGTTCACGGTATCTCGCATAACCACTTGAGCAAGATTGTCTACCACCTCGGTACGCTCGGCGTATTAAGTACGCTGCGCGGCCGTGCAGGCGGCATCCAGTTGGCACGCGCCCCCGAGCAGATCATGCTCGGTACAGTCATCCGTATGACCGAACCCGATTTCCAGATGGTCGAATGCTTTTCCGAGCGGGATAGCAGCTGCGTGCTGGCGGGCCGCTGCGTGCTCAAACGCCTGCTCACTGAAGCGACCAGTGCCTTCCTCGACCGGCTCGACCGCGTCCCCTTGTCGACCCTGCTCGCGTTTCCACCGGGCCAAGGCAAGCTCGGTTGCCAGCCTTTCACAACGACGATGGATCGTACATATGTCCTACCTCATGCTTAAACATGCACACATGACGCTGGCTGCCATCAGCGGCACCTTCTTCCTGATACGAGGAATGTGGATGCTGGCCGCCTCGTCGATGCTCCAGCGCGCGTGGGTGCGCAGCATGCCGCACCTGGTCGATTCGCTGTTGCTGACCACGGCCATTGCGCTGGCGTGGTGGAGCGGCCAGTCGCCAGTGTCCAGCCCCTGGCTTGGGGCAAAGGTGGTAGCCCTGGTCGCCTATATCCTGCTTGGATCTGTCGCCCTCAAGCATGGCAAGACGCGTCTGGTGCGGGCAGGCGCCTTCATCGCCGCGCTCGGCTGCTTCGCCTACATCGGCGCCACGGCCATGACGAAAAATCCCCTGTTCTTCCTTTGAAAACGCCATGTCACAGTCAACCGACCTCCCTGAAGTATTCCTTGACCTGCGCGGCCTGTTCCCGCCCGAGCCTATGGAGCGCGTACTCGACGCGCTGGCAAGCCTGAAAACCGGGCAGCAGATACGCATGATGATCGAACGTGAGCCACATCCGCTGTTCCGCATGCTGGAGCGCAATGGCTACAGCTGGCACTGCACCGAGCCGGAGCCCGGCTTGTACCAGGTCGTCATCCAGGAGAGCTGATGCAACGGGCGCTTGCATATGCGCTTTCACCGGCGCCGGGAGTGCCATTGCGCTTCCTGCTGACCGCACCCTGGTTTGCGCTGATGGCGGCCCTGGTGCTGCTATGGGCCGGCGAAGCGGCGTTCGCCTCGCGCTGGTCCAGCGCCACGCTTGGCGCCACCCACCTCCTCACGCTGGGCTACCTGTCGATGGCCATGGCCGGTTCGATGCTGCAGCTGATCCCGGTTGTCACCGGCACGCCGCTCGCGCCATCACGCACCAGCGCCGCAGGGGCCTGGGGCGGGTTGGCGGTGGGGGCAATGCTGCTATCGGCGGCCTTGGGCCTGAACGCCAGCAGCCTGTTCCTGCCTGCCGCGCTGCTGCTGTCGGCCGCCTTTATCCTTTTTGCCATGCCGATCGCGAAGGCGCTGGCCGCACCGGCGCCGCGGCCGGCCATTCCCATGGTGCGGGGAATGCGCATTGCGCTTGGCGGCCTGGTGGCGACGGTGGCGCTTGGCGTTGCGCTGACCTTTCACTTTGGCGGGCACACGGTCCTTCCCGTAGTAATGCTGGCAGACCTGCATGCCGCCTGGGGACTGGTCGGCTGGGTCGCCATGCTGGTGGTGTGCGTGGCATTCCAGGTCATTCCCATGTTCCAGTCGTCGCAAATCTATCCGCCTCCGGTGACTCGCTATGGGCCCTGGATCCTCGCCGGGGCGCTGCTTGTCTGGAGCGCTGCCTGGATCGGCGCCCCGGATTTCGCAGCCATGGCAGGGATGCCGGCCGCTGCCGCCATGGCCGCCTTTGCCGCGCTGAGCGCGTGGCTGCTCGCCAGGCGCAAGCGCAAGGAGGCTGATGCGACTACGCTGTACTGGCGCCTGTCGCTGGGATGCCTGGCAGGCAGTGCGGTGCTGTACCTGATGCCCGCCGGCGAGAACATGGCGCTATTTATTGGCATTACGTTTGTCGGCGGCTTCGCGATGGGTGCGGTCAACGGCATGCTGTATAAAATCGTTCCCTTCTTGTTGTGGTACCACATGCAGCATGATCCGCATGCAAAGAAGGGCGACGTGCCGCCGATCCGTGCCATCCTGCCCGACGCTTGCGGGCGGCGGCAGTTCTGGTGGCATGCCGCCGCCCTGGCAGCGCTGCTGGCCGCCGTCCACTGGCCGCTGTGGCTGGCCAGGCCAGCCGCGGCATTGCTGGCAATCGCCAGCTTGCGCCTGGCGCTGGACCTCGGCAGCGCGGCGCTTCGGTGCCGCCGCATACAGGCGCGGTTTCAGCCCTCGTAGGTGCGCAAGCGTCCGACGTCGAGGATGGTGACCTGCCTGCCCTGGACTGCGATCATTCCCTGTTCGGTCAGATCGTGCAGCACGCGCGAAAAATACTCGGGCGTCAGGTTCAGGCGCGAGGCCAGCAATTTCTTGCTCACTTCCAGCGTGACCTGCGCGCCGTCGCCGTCCGGTTCGTTCTTGAGCAGGTAGCCGACGATGCGCTGGCTGCCGGAGCGCAGCGAATAAGACTCCACATCCTTGATCAGCCCATGCAGGCGCCGGCTCATCCCGGCCAGCATGCGGCGCGCAAAGGCGGGGTTGCGCTCCAGGGTTTCGAATACCGCCTCTTTGGCGATGTGCAGCAGCATCGTATCGGCCAGCGCCGTGGCGCCAACGATGTAGGGCTTTTCCATGAACATCAGGGCTTCTCCAAAACTGGAACCCGGCCCGACGATCTCGATGATCTTTTCATCGCCCCGTGCCGACAGGAAGCCCAGCTTGACCTGTCCGTAAACGACGATGTGAAAACCACGGCAAGCGTCGCCACGGTGGAAGATGGTCTTACCGCGGGGTACGTGCAGCTCCTGCGTTCCCGCGGCAATGTCCTGCAGTTCGTCGGGCGTGAAGTCGGCGAACAGCGGCAGGCGCCTGAGGAATTCGCGCGGGTCGATTTTTGACGTGAGCATGATGCGTCTTTCGAAAAATGGCAGTGAAAGCCGGAACTGCAGTAAATCGGGCAGGACGCGGAGTTACCCCGGCGTCCTCCCGCACCGCCGCACCTACGGTTCCGCGAACGGCGGCTCATGTAGTCGCCTGAAGCTGGCGCAGCTGTGCACGTGGCGACAGTAGTTATCGCACTGATGATCGATTTTGGGAAGGCCATTCATGTGCAGGGCGCCGGGCATTCGCTCAAGCTTGCCGTACAGTGTACTTTACCCGCTGCCCGATCAGTGTGCGCTCCGATAGCGCTTCAAAGCTGAAATAGGCGAAATTAGAAATTAGCCACGTCTGCCCTTGCCGGGTTGGCCAGGGACTTGCGCCTTAATGTGAGCACCCATGCCGGGCACACGAACAAGACCCGCATACGGCAGGTTCTGGCGAAATGGGCGGCATCAGTGTCCCGAGTCGGCGTCCGGCCTGGCACGACGCTCGTTCGACTAGCCTTCCTTCCCGTCAATCCGCGGCCGCCAGAGGTAAGGCGCGTACACCAACAGGAACAGGGCGAATGACAGGCTCCAGCAAGCGCCCGACACGGCCAGGCCGACTGCATACCACTGCGGCGGCGCCATGCCGGCCGCAACGCGGATCACGGCGCCAGCCTGGATCAGGGCATACATTGCC
>NZ_QYUP01000175.1 GCF_003590855.1 Massilia cavernae | reverse complement strand
CTGAACGGATCGGTGATGCCAGCGTGGCCGCCGCAGCAACCGCCGCATCGACCGCATTGCCGGCCCTTGTTAAGGATGGTCATCGCGGCCTGCGAGGCCTGCTCGCTGATGGTCGCGACCGCGCCGCCGGTGCCGACGGCGACGGGGGTCCTGGCATGGCCAGCGCAGAGAAAAAGGGAAAGGGAAGCGGCGAGGACGGTTTTGGTGAGGTGCCTGGATGTCATAGGGAGTGGGGGCCGTGTTTCAGGTGTTGGTGATGCTGACGGTGACCGGGTGTGGCGGCGTCTCGTGCGCCATGCCCCTTGGCGGCGGTTCGGTGGCGCCAAGGACCAGGCGCACGCCCTTGAAGATCTGCGATTCGAATGCGGGCGTGTCGGCTTCGAGCGCCAGCGGCTCGGCGCCGGCGCGGCCGATCAGGGTGAATTGGTAGACGATCTTGCCGGCCCAGATGCACTTGACGTTGGACGGGCAGCGGCTGTCGTCGGCGCGCTCATAGCGCAGGCTGATGGTGTCGCCCAGGGGCAGGGTCTGCATTTCCTGCAGCGTGAGGACGGCGTCGCGTACTGGTGCATCGGCGGCAGGCTTCGTCGCGCAGCCGGCGGCTATGACGGCGGCAATGGCTGCGAAAACCAGGAGACTTGCGCGGAGGGCGGTCATGGCTCGATCCAGTCTGGGTGGAGCAATGAGTGTATATCATTTGCCATCATCCGCCCGCGCGCGGGCAAACAAAAAGGCGCCCGCAGGCGCCTTTGTATCCGGGTGGCCGGGGCTTACAGGTAAGCCGACAGCGCACCTTTCATCTTCTTGAGCGCGGCCGCCTCGATCTGGCGGATACGCTCGGCCGACACGCCAAATTCTTCGGCCAGCGTGTGCAGCGTGGCGCCGGAGCCGTCGTCGTTGGCCAGCCAGCGCGCTTCGACGATGCGGCGCGAACGCGGGTCGAGCCTGGACAGCGCGGTTTCCAGTCCTTCGGACTGCAGGCGCGTTACCTGTGCGGCTTCGAGCACCTTGGTCGGCTCCGACAGGTCGGACGACAGGTAGGCGATCGGCGCGAACTTGTCGTCTTCGTCGTCCGTTGGCGATTCCAGCGCGATGTCGCGGCCGGACAGGCGCGTTTCCATCTCGATGACTTCCTCGCGCTTGACGTCGAGCAGCTTGGCCAGCGCATCGATCTGGGTTGGCGTCATCGCGTCCAGGCCAACCTTGTTGCTGCGCAGGTTGAAGAACAGCTTGCGCTGGGCCTTGGTGGTCGCGACCTTTACCAGGCGCCAGTTCTTGAGGATGTATTCATGCATTTCCGCCTTGATCCAGTGCATGGCGTACGACACCAGGCGCACGCCCTGGTTCGGGTCGAAGCGTTTGACGGCCTTCATCAGGCCGATATTGCCTTCCTGGATCAGGTCGGCGTGAGGCAGGCCGTAGCCGAGGTAGCCGCGCGCGATCGACACCACCAGGCGCAGGTGGGAAAGCACAAGTTCCTGCGCGGCGCCGAGGTCGTTGTTGTCGCGCAGGCGTTTGGCCAGCGAAACTTCTTCCTCTTGCGTCAGCATAGGCAGGCGGTTGACGGCCGAAATGTAGGCGTCAATATTGCCAAGATTGCCAGTAAACCCTAGTCCGAGAGCACGGCTGCTGGTCATCGGAACCAGTGCGGATTGTGCGGACGTCATAGTCATCTATTTCCCTCTAATTTGAGCGCTGCTTGCATCGTCAATTTGCCATGTCCATCAGGCCCATGGCACGATTGTTACGGTTTCTTACCGGACGCTAGCGGTGGACTTTTGAGCTACCCCGCGTTGCGTTTCCATATATTAGCACTCCCAAGCCAAGAGTGCTAAGGATGCCCTTTCTTGCTTTCCGGATAGTGCTAAATTGCTCTGTGGAAATTTCTACGCACATTTCACTCTAGCCGCGCATGGAAACCGTGGCTTGACTTGGCTCAACAGCGCTGCGGAAAAATCGCGGTCGAACTCATCAGTTGTCAAAAATGGCGACGAATGCAGTTTATGCAAGGGGGCGGGAGAAATCTGTACGACGTTTCACAGGGGGCGTGTGGAGAGCGTTGGCCGCAAAACCGTCGTTCCGGCACTGCCGGAAACGACGGTTTTGGGGTGAGGGTTACTTGACCCGGGCCAGATGCCGCTGGATCGACAGCATGGCGCCGACGAGTCCGAGGCCGGCGCTGATCGCAAGCAGGCCGGCGCTTTCCAGCGGCCCAAGCGGCAGCAGCTGGAATTCGGACGCATAGAGGCGTGCAAATTCGCCGATCGCCCCATTCAGCGGCTGCAGCGACAAGGCCACCGCGCCCAGCGCCACGGCTCCCGCCGCGAGGCCCAGCAGCGCACCGGTGTAATAGAACGGCCGGTGGATGAAGATATCGGTCGCGCCCAGCAGCTTGGCGACGTTGATTTCGTCGCGCTGGGTCAGCACCTGCAGGCGGATGGTGTTGAACACCACCGCGATCACCACCGTCCCGAGCGTCACGGCCAGCAGCATCAGCACCAGCCGCAGGACGTTCAGCAGCGCCGCCAGGCGCTTGACCCAGGCCGAATCGACATGCACCGCGTCGACGTTCGGCAGCGCGCGCAGTTGCGCAGCGATGGCGTCGATGCCGGCCGCATCCTTCGTGCTGGCGTAGCCATCGAGCTTGATCACATAGCTGTCCGGCAGCGGGTTCTCGCCCAGCGTACCCAGTACGTCGGCCATCGCGCTCTTGGCTTTCAGCTTGTCCAGCGCATCCTCGCGCGAAACGAAGGTGACTTGCGCGCGCTGCGAGCCCAGCGCTTTCTGCAGCGACGGCGCCAGCGCACGCGAAGCTTCGCGCGTGGCCGCCGGCGACACGAACAGGCTGATCTCCGGATCGACCGCCAGCTGCTGCGACAGCGGACGCACGTTATCGAGCACCGTCAGTCCCGCAAACGGCAGCGCCAGCGCGATGGCGACCACGATCACATTGAAGAAGAAGCTTCCAGGCGCGCGGCCAAGGGTTGCCAGGGCGCCGTCGAAGGCGAAGCGGTGTTGGCGGAACCAGCTCTTCATGCCGCACCTCCTGCCAGCTGGCCGTGATCGAGGTGGATCACGCGCGAAGCGCTTGCCAGCACCTGTTCGTCGTGGGTCGAGATCATGCAGGTGACGCCGACGGCATTGAAGGCGCGCAGGGCGTCAAGCACCTTGTCGGCGCTGGCGCGGTCGAGGTTGGCCGTCGGTTCGTCGGCCAGGATGATCTGCGGGCGGTTGACGATGGCGCGCGCGATCGCCACGCGCTGCTGCTCGCCGCCGGACAGTTCGAGCGGGGCCGCATTGGCGCGGTCCAGCATGCCGACCTTGTCCAGCGCCGCGCGGGCGCGCTGCTCGGCCTCGCGCTTCGGGGCGCCGGTGACCAGCAGCGGCAGCATAATATTGGCCAGCACCGAGCGGTCGGTCAGCAGGCGCTGTTCCTGCAGGATCAGGCCCAGCTTGCGGCGCAGGAAAGGCACGGCGGCCTTGCCAAGCTTGCCGATGTCTTCGCCGTTGACCAGCACCTTGCCGGTGGTCGGGCGTTCGATCGCCGCGATCATCTTGAACAGCGTGGACTTGCCCGCGCCCGAAGGCCCGGCCAGGTAGACCAGCTCGCCCTTGGCGACGCTGAGGGACACGTCACGCAGCGCCACTGCCTCTGCGGAGTACTGTTTTGATACCGACTGAAATTCGATCATGTGGCCTTATCCGAGCAGCGCTTCGACAAATTCGTCAGCCTTGAACGGCTGCAGGTCGTCGATCTTTTCGCCGACGCCGATAAAGTACACAGGCACTGGGCGCGTGCGCGCGATCGCCGCCAGCACGCCACCCTTGGCGGTGCCGTCAAGCTTGGTGATCACCAGGCCGGTCAGGTTCAGCGCATCGTCGAAGGCCTTGACCTGCGCCAGCGCGTTCTGGCCGGTGTTGCCATCGATGACCAGCAGGATCTCGTGCGGCGCGCCGTCCATGCCCTTGCCGATCACGCGCTTGATCTTCTTCAGTTCGTCCATCAGGTGCAGTTGCGTCGGCAGGCGGCCGGCGGTATCGACCATCACCACATCCATGCCGCGCGCCTTGCCCGATTGGACCGCGTCGAAAGCGACGGCGGCCGGGTCGCCCGAAGCCTGCGAGATCACCGTGATGTTGTTGCGCTGGCCCCAGACCATCAACTGCTCGCGCGCGGCGGCGCGGAAGGTGTCGCCGGCGGCCAGCAGCACCGACTGCTCGTAGCGCTGCATGTGCTTGGCCAGTTTGCCGATAGTGGTGGTCTTGCCGGCGCCATTGACGCCCGCGATCATCATCACCAGCGGCTCGTGGCGGCCCAGTTCGAGCGGCTTTTCGAGGGACGCAGCATGTCGGTCATCAGCACCTTCAGCGCGGCCTTGACGGCGGCGGCGTCGAGCAGCTTGTCTTCCTTGACCTTGCGGCGCAGGCCGTCGAGCAGGAACTGGGTGGCGTCCATGCCGGCGTCGGACATCAACAGCGCGGCCTCGAGTTCTTCGTACAGGTCTTCATCGATGCGCGCGCCCACGAACAGCAGGCTCAGGTTGCTCGATGTCTTGGACAAGCCGGCCTTCAGGCGGTCCATCCACGATTTTTTCTTCTCCGCTTCGCTGCCGAGGCGTTCGGCGGTTTCCGGGATCAGTTCGGCCGCTTCGAAGGCAGGCGCCGGGGCCGGGGTCGGCGTAGGAGGAGGAGCCGGGGCGCGGGTGGGCGCAGGTGCTGCAGTCGGAGCCGGAGCCGGAGCCGGAGCCGCAGTCGGAGCGGGCGTCGGAGCCGCGGTTGGCGCAATAGTCGGAGCCGTGGTTGGTGCGGGCGTCGGCGGTGCATGGAAGGTCGACGTGGTGCCGTAACGGCGCGCGTGGGTTACCGGCGCGGCTGCCGGCGCTTCGGTGACGGCAGGTGCGGGCGGTGGCGGCGCTACAGGTACGGGTTCAATCGGCGCGGGAGCGGGTGTTTCGACTGGCTCCGGCTGCGGAGTCTCCGAGGAGAAGAGTTTCTTCTTAAAAAAACTAAACATTGGTATGTGGGAGCGGGCGCTGCATGAACATGCCGGGCGGCGCCGGGCACGGTGAAATCGATCGCGCGTATTCTACCAGAGCGGGCCGCTGTTTCCCGCTGCGATGTCTAAACTACAAGGGCCGGCCATCCGGCCAGCCCTTCGTTCCACTTACTTTGCTGCCTTCGCCGCCTGCGCGGTCTGGCGGATCGTCTCGAGCGTGGCGTTCGGTGTGATCAGGTTGCCGTCGTAGCGCAACTCGATCAGCGCCGGCAGGTTCTTCGAACGCGCATGTTCGAGTGCGCGCGCCAGCGCCGGCGCGAAGTCGGCGGTCTTGTCGACCTGCTCGCCATGCCCGCCGTAGGCACGCGCCAGCGCCGCGAAATCGGGATTGTGCAGTTCGGTGCCTGACACGCGGCCCGGATAATCGCGCTCCTGGTGCATGCGGATGGTGCCGAACATGTTGTTGTTGAACACGATGATCACCACGCCGGCCTTGTACTGCACAGCGGTCGCCAGCTCCTGGCCGTTCATCATGAATTCGCCGTCGCCGGCGAAGGTGACGACGGTGCGCGCCGGGTCGATGATCTTTGCGGCCACGCCGGCCGGTACGCTATAGCCCATCGCGCCATTGGTCGGCGCCAGTTGCGTGCGCATGCCGCCATAGCGGTAGAAGCGGTGCGCCCACGACGCGTAGTTGCCGGCGCCGTTGGTGATGATGGTGTCATGCGGGACCGCCTTCA
Organism: Massilia cavernae; assembly: GCF_003590855.1. Taxonomy (GTDB): domain Bacteria; phylum Pseudomonadota; class Gammaproteobacteria; order Burkholderiales; family Burkholderiaceae_D; genus Telluria_A; species Telluria_A cavernae. The sequence goes on along the minus strand of NZ_QYUP01000175.1, from coordinate 36,747 downwards.
TCAGGTCCTGCACTACCTGCCACAGGTCGAGCGGCGCCTTGCCGTCCTTGAAGACCGGCGGCTGCTCCTGGTACGCGGCCAGTTCCGCCTTTGCTTCGGCGACGGTGGCGCGCCATGCGGCTGCATCGACCGGCGCCATCGCGGCCAGCATCGCGCAGGCCTGCGGCGCGCCGCTGTTGATCATCAGGTCGGCCTGGAACACGCTGCCCAGTTCCTCGGCGTCGCAGTGGAAGTGCACCAGCTTTTGCTGCGGTACGGGCGAAGCCAGCAGTGTATAGCCGCCGGTGGTCATCTCGCCCAGGCGCGGGCCGATGGCGATCACCAGGTCGGAGTTCTTCACGCGCGCGGCCAGTTTCGGGTTGATGCCGATGCCGACGTCGCCGATGTAGTTGGGGTGGGCGTTATCGAGCAGGTCCTGGAAGCGGAAGGTGCAGCCGACCGGCAGTGCGTTCGCTTCCACGAAGGTACGCAGGTCGGCGCAGGCCTGCGCGTTCCACGTGCCGCCGCCCAGCAGCAGCACCGGACGCTGGGCTTCGGCCAGCATCGTACGCAGGGTCTCGATCTGCGCGGCGGAAGGCGAGGCCTGCACCGGTTGGTAGCTGCGGGTGTCGCCGACAGCGGCCATTTCGGTCAGCATGTCCTCCGGCAGGGCCAGGACTACCGGGCCGGGGCGGCCGCTGGTGGCCACCTGGAAGGCGCGCGCCAGGTATTCGGGAATGCGGTCGGCGCGGTCGATCTGGGTGACCCACTTGGCCATCTGGCCGTACATGCGGCGGTAGTCGATTTCCTGGAAGGCTTCGCGGTCGATGAAGTCGCCGCCGACCTGGCCGATGAACAGGATCATCGGGGTCGAGTCCTGGTAGGCGGTATGTACGCCGATCGACGCATTGGTGGCGCCAGGGCCGCGGGTGACGAAGCAGATGCCCGGCTTGCCGGTCATCTTGCCGTAGGCCTCGGCCATGAACGCCGCGCCGCCTTCCTGGCGGTTGATGATGAAGCGGATGCTCGAATCGTGCAGCGCGTCCAGTACGTCGAGATAGCTCTCGCCGGGCACGCCGAAGGCAGTGTCCACGCCATGGATCTTGAGCGCATCGACCAGGATCTGGCCGCCGGTACGGGAAGGGTGCGTCATGTGTCTCGCCTCTGATGTTTGGTATGCCTGATTCTATGCGAACCATGCGCGGCAGGGCTTTTGAAATAACGACACCAAATTTAAGAATTCGAACCCGCCTGTTACAATACGCCCGGTGAAGCAGGCCAAGGCAGCCGCTGGCCGGTGCGTAATGCCCGGCGGGAGGAAGGTCCGGACTCCATAGAGCAGGGTGACGGTTAACGGCCGTCCGCTGAAAGCTTTCCGCGCAAGCGGGGGTATAAGGCGAGGAATAGGGCCACAGAGACGAGCGTATTAAGTTACGGTGAAACGCGGTAACCTCCACCTGGAGCAATTCCAAATAGGCACGCGTTGATGTTGCTCGCGGAGCGTGCGGGTAGGAAGCTTGAGCGCCGGAGTAATTCGGCGCCTAGAGGAATGGCTGTCATAGCGTACGTCCGCAAGGGCGTGCGCCGTATACAGAATCCGGCCTACCGGCCTGCTTTACACTGATATTCAAGGCCCCCGGCACATCCGCGGGCCCGCGCTGGGGACCTGATTGATGAGTCAATATATCCTCGCCCTCGACCAGGGCACCACCAGTTCCCGCGCCATCCTGTTCGACCGCGACGGCCGCATCCACGGCAGCGCGCAGCAGGAATACCCCCAGCATTTTCCCCAGCCCGGATGGGTGGAACACGATCCCCGCGATATCTGGAACAGCCAGCTCGCCGTGGCGCGCGAGGTGCTGCGCGCGCATCGCGTCGGCAGCTTCCATCTTGCTGCCATCGGCATCGCCAACCAGCGCGAAACCACCGTCGTCTGGGACCGCCACAGCGGCGAGCCCATCGCGCCGGCCATCGTTTGGCAGGACAGGCGCACCGCCGAAGCCTGCGACCACTTGCGCGAGGCAGGATGGGCAGAACGCATCCAGGCGAAAACCGGATTGGAACTCGACGCCTATTTCTCGGCCAGCAAACTGGCCTGGCTGCTGGAACACGTGCCGGGCGCCCGCGCACGGGCAGAACGCGGCGAGCTGGCTTTCGGCACCGTCGACAGCTGGCTGGTATTCAAGCTGTGCGGACGCCACGTGACCGACGCCAGCAACGCGTCGCGCACGATGCTGTTCAATATTCACACGATGCAGTGGGACGCCGGCCTGCTCGAACTGTTCTCGATTCCCGAAGCGATGCTGCCCGAGGTCGTCGCCAGCTCCGGCGATATCGGCCCCGCCTCATCCGAGTGGTTCGGCGGCCCCGTGCCGATCGCCGGCATCGCGGGCGACCAGCAGGCGGCCACCTTCGGCCAGGCCTGCCACAAGCCCGGCATGGTCAAGAACACCTATGGCACTGGATGTTTCATGCTGATGCACGCCGGTCGCAGCCCTGCGGTGTCGCACAACCGGTTGCTGTCCACTGTCGGCTGGACCGTCGATGGCCGGACCGACTACCTGATCGAAGGCAGCGTTTTCATGGGCGGCGCCACGGTGCAGTGGCTGCGAGACGGGCTCGGGATCATCCGCGAGTCGCACGAGGTGGAAGCGCTTGCGGCCAGCGTGCCCGATAACGGCGGCGTGTTCCTGGTGCCCGCGTTCGCGGGACTGGGCGCGCCGCACTGGGACCCGTATGCGCGCGGCGCGCTGGTGGGTATGACGCGGGGGACGCACCGCGGCCACATCGCGCGCGCGGCGGTGGAGGCCATCGCCTACCAGAGCGCGGAATTGCTCGATGCGATGTGCAGGGATACCGGCTGCCCGGTGGCGGAAGTGCGCGCCGACGGCGGCGCCGCCAGGAACGACATGCTGATGCAATTCCAGGCCGATGTGCTGGGTGTGCCGGTGGTGCGGCCGCAGGTGACCGAGACCACGGCGCTGGGCGCGGCCTACCTGGCCGGGCTGGCGGTGGGATTTTGGGAGTCGCAGGAGGAGATTGCGGCGCAGTGGAGGGCGGAGCGGGTGTTCGAACCGGCGATCGGGGATGAGCAGCGGCGTGCGTTGATGGGGCGATGGAATGAGGCGGTGGTGCGCTCCAAAGGGTGGGCGTAGCAGCGCTCCACCGCTTAAAAGCCGATCCGTCCTTTAGCCGCTCCACCCCTGAACCGTATATCGGCCACGGCCACTTCATCCCGCCCCTCGGCCGCCGCATACCCCAGCCCATCGAGCAAGGTCTTGCGCATATCGCGCGGCGACACCCCCGCCAGTTTATCCAGCACCCCCTGCGACAGCTCCGGCCCGAACTTCGATAGCCCCAACTCCGCCAGCAGCCCCGCATAAATCCTCTGCGCGATCCCCGCCGCCTGCTCCCTGGTCGGCGCCGGCACGTCGTATACCGCCATCCGGTTCAGCAGCGGCGACGGAATCCCCTCGGTGCTGTTCGCCGTCAGCACCCAGAATATCTGGCTGGCGTCGATCTCCACGTCGATGAATTCGTCGCGGAAGGCGCGCGAGGTCTCAGGCTCCAGCAACTGATATAAAGCGGCCAGCGGATCCGACTGCGACGAACCGGTCGCCTTTTCCACCTCGTCGAGCACCACCACCGGGTTCGCGTACTGCCCGCGCACCAGCCGCTCGGCCACCTTGCCGCACTTGGCCCCTTTCCAGCTGGCCGAACTGCCGGTGATGACAAAACCCGCCGACAGCGCGTTCATGCTGATCAACTCGCACTCGGTCGCCATCGCCCTGGCCAGCCGCTTGGCGAAGTGGGTCTTGCCCACGCCCGGGTCGCCCAGGAGCAGGATCGGCATGACGTTGATGCCGGCGTCGCCCGCGTTGGCCAGTGCCACGTAGCGGCGCAGGTCGGCCACCACTTCGCCGAAGTTGGGGCATTCGTCCATCAGGGGAGTGAGCGCGCCGCTGGAGGAGGGCGTGGTGACGAAGCGTTCGGCGCCCTTGTCGAGCATGCGCTCGTAGAACGCGTCCAGTTCGGGCGAGCGCCCTTTGCTGCGTTCGAGCGCGCCCTGCACGTCGTTCAGGTCGTACACGGCGCGGGTCCGGGCCAGGGTGATGTTCATGACGATCTCCTGCGGTAAAAGCCTGCTGCCTGCACCTTTATCCTAACCCGGCACCCACCTTCACGCAATTTTGCGCAACCGTAGCGTCCGTTGTCAAAAAGTAACGGGCGTATTTATTTCGAGCCCCATCAAACGTAAGGAAACCCATGTTCATAGATGAGGTAGCACATTCAATGTCTTTTCTAAGTGCCTGTTTTATGACACATTTTCTGTATATGCGACTTGAGCGATGTGCGCTAAGTCCTTGAGTTCATTGGAAAATTTCGGATTTTCGTTACGGAAACCGCTTGACCACCCTTTTGCGTTCCTCTAAAGTGGGAAACTGTGTGAAAAAGTGTAGTTTTGTGGGAGAAAGATAGCCCACAAGAAAACAGCAGTTTCATAAAACTTAATTCCAAAACCTAGGCAAACACGTGTTTCAAGGCGCGTCAGCAATCAATCTCGATGCAAAGGGCAGGATGTCCATCCCTGCCAAGCATCGTGACGCCCTCGCGGTCCAGTGCGAAGGACGCCTCACGCTCACGAAACACCCGCATGGCTGCCTGCTGTTCTTCCCGCGTCCGGTGTGGGAATCCCACCGCGAGCAAATCGCCGCCTGGCCGATGTCGGCCAGGGCCTGGCAGCGCATCTTCCTCGGCAATGCGATCGACGTCGAGATGGATTCGGCCGGCCGCATCCTGATTTCGCCTGAACTGCGCACGGCCGTCGGCCTGAACCGCGACGTGATGCTGCTCGGTATGGGCACGCACTTCGAGATCTGGGACGCCGCCAAGCTGGCTGAAAACGAGCAGGAAGCCGTGGCTGGTGCCATGCCCGACGTTCTTTCCAATTTCTCCTTCTAAGGGCGCCGATGACGACAGTGGCGGCGCCTGAATTTCAGCACCGTACGGTGCTGCTTGACGAAGCGGTCGATGCGCTCAACCTCGGCGGTGCGCGCGCGGACGGAGTATACATCGACGGCACCTTCGGCCGCGGCGGCCATAGCCGCCTGGTCCTGTCCAGGCTCGGCCCGAAGGGGCGCCTGTTCGGCTTCGACAAGGACCTGCAGGCCATCGCCACCGCCCAGCAGATCACCGACCCGCGCTTCGAGATCGTCCATGACAGCTTCGCCACCATGAAGTCGGCGCTGCATGAACGTGGCATCAGCCACGTCGACGGCATCCTGCTCGACCTGGGCATCTCGTCGCCGCAAGTGGACGACGCCTCGCGCGGATTCAGCTTCCAAAAGGAAGGCCCGCTCGACATGCGCATGGATACCACGCGCGGCCAGTCGGCGGCCGAGTGGCTGGCCACGGCGACCGAACAACAACTGGAAAAGGTAATACGCGATTATGGGGAAGAACGGTTTGCTTTTCAGATTGCAAAGGCGATTGTTGCTGGCCGGGCAGTCGAGCCAATTTCAAGCACACGACAGCTTGCCGGTATCGTGGCAAACGCGGTCAAGACCCGCGAGAAGGGCAAGGACCCGGCCACCCGTACCTTTCAGGCTATCCGGATTTTCGTCAATAAAGAGCTTGAAGATCTCGAAACAGGCCTGAGCGAAGCCTACGCGCTGCTCGCGCCTGGCGCGCGCCTGTCGATCATCAGCTTCCATTCGCTGGAAGACCGCATGGTCAAGCAGTTCCTTGCCAGCAAAGCGAAAGTGGCCCAGCCCGACCGCCGCCTGCCGATCCGCGCGGTCGACCTGCCGCAGCCTTTGATGAAGCTGATCGCCAAGATCAAGCCGTCCGACGCCGAAGTCAAGGCCAACCCGCGCTCGCGCTCCGCCGTGCTGCGCGTGGCCGAACGCCTGCCGGAAGGAGGCGCGGCGTGAGCTCGAAGCTGAATATCCTGCTGGTGACCCTCCTGGTGGCCTGCGCGCTGGCGCTGGTCAACTCGCAGTACCGCGCCCGCAACCTGTTCATCGAACTGGAAAAGCTGCAGCAGCAGTCGCGCCAGCTCGACATCGACTGGGCGCAGCTCCAGCTCGACCAGTCCACGTTGGGCAAGAACTCGCGCATCGAGCAGATCGCGCGCACCGACCTGAACATGGTTCCGTTGTCGCCGGCGCGCACGCAGTACCTCACGGAAGGCAAGGAATGAAGCGCGGCGCAAACGGCGTAAGCGGATCGCGGGTCGCCGCCTCGAAAGGCGTGTCGTTCTCGAAAAGCCCGGTGCTGGCGGTCAGCCTGCCGACCTGGCGTTCGCGCGTGGTCCTGTTCGTGCTGTTCGCCGCGTTCGCGGCGCTGGGCATCCGCGCCATGTGGCTGCAGGGGATGTCCAACGAATTCCTGCAAAAGCAGGGCAAGAGCCGCTACGAGCGCACCATCGAGCTGCCTGCCACGCGCGGCAAGATCATGGACCGCAACGGCCAGGTGCTGGCCTCCTCGCTGCCGGTCAAGGCGGTGTGGGCGATTCCCGAAGACGTACTGGCTTCGCCGCCTGAAAAACTGGCGGCGCTGGCCAGGCTGCTGGAAATGTCCGACGCCGAGCTGCGCAAGAAGCTCGATTCGGACCGCACCTTCGTTTACCTGAAGCGCCAGGTCGAGATGGACGTGATCGAAAAGATCGAGAAGCTGAAGATCTCGGGCCTCGACACGCGCAAGGAATACAAGCGCTTCTACCCGCAGGGCGAAGTGATGACCCACGTGGTGGGCTTCACCAACGTCGAAGACGCGGGCCAGGAGAGCATGGAGCTGGCGCAGCAGAAGACGCTGCAGGGCACCACCGGCAGCCGCCGCGTGATCAAGGATCGCCTCGGCCGTATCGTCGAGGACGTGGGCCTGTCCAAGCCGCCGCATGACGGCAAGGACCTGACCCTGTCGATCGACAGCAAGCTGCAGTACATCGCCTTCTCCAGCATCAAGGAAGCGGTCGAGAAGTTCAACGCCAAGGCCGGTGCGGCCGTGGTGCTGGACGTGCATAGCGGCGAAGTGCTGGCGCTGGCCAACTACCCGACCTACAATCCGAACGACCGCCGCCTGCTCACCGGCGAGCAGCTGCGCAACCGCGTCATCACCGACACTTTCGAGCCTGGCTCGACCCTGAAGCCGTTCACCGTGGCGCTGGCCCTGGAAACCAGGCGCGTCACCCCGGACACGATGTTCGACACCGCGCCGGGCTACATGGTCATCGGCGACAAGCGCGTGCGCGACATGCACCGCTACGGCATGCTCAGCGTATCGAAGATCATCCAGAAGTCGTCCAACATCGGCATGGCGAAGATCGCGCTGCCGATGCCGCCGCAGGAAATGTGGGAGATCTTCACCAAGTCCGGCTTCGGCCAGCAACCGAAATTCGGCTTCCCCGGCGCGGTGGCGGGCCGCGTGCGCCCCTACAAGTCGTGGCGCCCGATCGAGCAGGCCAATATGGCCTTCGGCCACGGCATCTCGGTATCGCTGCTGCAACTGGCCCGTTCGTACATGATCTTCGCGCGCGACGGCGACATCATCCCACTGTCGTTCCAGAAGGTGACCGAGCCGCCGATGGGCCAGCGGGTGATCTCCCCGCAGACCGCGCGCCAGCTGCGCACCATGCTGGAAAGCGTGGTCGGCCCGGAAGGCACCGCGTCCAAGGCGCAGGTGCCCGGCTACCGCGTGGGCGGCAAGACCGGCACCGCGCAAAAGCTGATCAACGGCCGCTACTCGAACACCCGCAACGTCGGTTCCTTCGTCGGCATCGCGCCGATGTCGAAACCGCGCTTCGTCATCGCCGTCATGGTGGACGATCCGGCCGGCGCCTTCCGCACCGGCGGCTGGGTGGCGGCGCCGACTTTTGCGGCTTTGGCCGGCAGTGCGCTGCGTGCGGCGAACATCACGCCGGATTCGACTATCAAGGACATCATCATTCCTGAACATCCGTTGGAGGAAGGCCTGTGACAATCCAGGAGATCTGCCAGTGGATCAAGGCAGCGGCGCCGAATGCGCAGCTGGCCTCCGACTCGCGCCGCATCAAGGCGGGCGATGTATTCTTCGCCTATCCGGGCGAAGCTGGCGATGGACGTAATTTCATCAACGCCGCCTTGGGGCAGGGCGCGGCCGCTGTCGTGTATGACGGCGCCGGTTTCGCCTGGGACGACGCCATCGACGTGCCGCACCTGGCTGTCGACGGCCTGAAGCTGCAGGCCGGCGAAATAGCCCACGCGTGGTACGGCATGCCCGACCAGGGCATGTTTACGGTTGGCGTCACCGGCACCAACGGCAAGACCTCGTGCGCGGTGTGGCTCGGCCAGGCGCTCTCGCGGCTGGGCAGCCCGACCGCCGTCATCGGTACCCTCGGTGTCGGCCTGTTCAGTGGCCTCGGCGAACCGGAATACGACGTCACCGGCTACACCACCCCGGATGCGGTGCTGCTCGCAGGAAAGCTTGCACAGGTACGCCAAGCGGGCGCCGCTTCTCTCGCCATCGAGGTATCATCTATCGGTTTGGAGCAAGGCCGTACCTCCGGCATGCATTTTGACGTCGCGGTGTTCACCAACCTGACGCGCGACCACCTCGACTATCACGGCGACATGGCCAGCTACGAAGCGGCCAAGATTAAATTGTTTGAATGGCCTAACCTGAAGACCGCGGTCCTCAACCTGGACGATCCGGCAGGCTTGCGCCTCGTCTCCCACCTGCGCGGCAAATTCGGCGACGCACTGCCGCTGACCGGCTATACGCTGCGCGACAGCGCCGCCCAGCCGGCCATCGAAGGCGTGGCGATCCTGCGCGCCTCGCAGTTCCGCAGCCGCCACGGGGGCACCGAGTTCCACCTCGAGTCGCCGTTCGGCGCGGCCAACGTCAAGACCCACCTGGTCGGCCACTTCAACATCAGTAACGCGCTGGCGGTACTGGGTGCGCTGTTGGCCAAGGGCACCACGCTCAAGAGCGTCGTCGAGGCGCTGGAAGCTTTGAGCCCGGCGCCGGGCCGCATGCAGCAGGTCGGCGGCCATGACGCGCCGATGGTGGTGGTCGACTACGCCCACACCCCGGACGCGCTCGAGAAAACCCTGCAGGCGCTGCGCCAGGTGGCCGATGAACGCGGCGGCCAGCTGTGGTGCGTGTTCGGCTGCGGCGGCGACCGCGATCCGGGTAAGCGTCCGCAGATGGGCGCCATCGCACAAATCGCGGAGCACGTGCTGGTCACCAGCGACAACCCGCGCAGCGAAGAACCGGGCGCGATCATTGCCCAGATCGTGGCGGGCATGGATCCGGCGCATCCGACCTCCACTTACCAGGCGATCGAGGACCGCGCGGCGGCCATCCTGTCGGCCGTCAAGCATGCGGGCAAGGCCGACGTCATCCTGGTCGCCGGCAAGGGCCACGAGCCTTACCAGGAAATCAAGGGCAGGAAGATGCCTTTCTCCGACGCCGAACACGCGGCGCTGGCGTTTGCCGCCCGCGTCACCATGATGAGGACTCACTGATGCGCGGTTCCCTTGCCCTGATGATTCCGTCGATTGTCAAAGCGCGCATGACGCAGAACGCGAGCTTCGAATCGGTATCGACCGACAGCCGCACGGCAGGCCCGGGCGCGCTGTTCGTCGCCTTGCGCGGCGAGACCTTCGACGGCCACGACTTCCTCGAGGAAGTAGCAGGCAAGGGCGTGGCGGCGGTGGTGGTCGAGCAGCTGCCGGCCGGCCTGAAGGTGCCGGCCATCGTGGTGCCGGACACGCTCACCGCGCTGGGCCAGATCGCCAACTTCTGGCGCGCGAACTTCGAGATCCCGGTCATCGGTGTCACCGGCAGCAACGGCAAGACCACCGTCAAGGAAATGATCGCGGCGATCCTCGCGGCGGCCCACGGCGAAGAAGGCCGGCTGGCCACGCGCGGCAACCTGAATAACGAGATCGGCGTGCCGCTGACCCTGATGCGCCTGGAAGCCTCGCACAAGTCGGCCGTGATCGAACTGGGCATGAACCACCCCGGCGAAATCGGCCGCCTGACAACGATCGCCGCGCCCACCATCGGCATGGTCAACAACGCCCAGCGCGAGCACCAGGAATTCATGCACACCGTGGAAGCGGTGGCGCAGGAAAACGGCTCGGTCATCAAGGGCCTGCCGGACAACGGCACCGCCGTGTTCCCGAGCGACGATACCTACACCGCGCTATGGCAAGGCCTGGCGCGGTCGCGCGGGCGGCGCAAGATTGTTACCTTCGGCCTCGACGACCAGGCGAATGTGAGCGCGACCCACCGCGCGGCGGACTTCGGCAGCGAGATGACTGTTACCGTGGCCGGCATCGGCATGGGCGACGGGACTTTCGCGCTGCGCCTGGCCGCCTTCGGCCTGCACAACGTGCGCAACGCGCTGGCGGCGATCGCCTGCGCGGTGGCGGCCGGCATCGGCCGCGACGCCATCGTGCGCGGCCTCGAAGCCTTTGTGCCGGTCAGCGGCCGCCTGCAGCGCAAGCAGGCCGCAAACGGCGCGACCGTCATCGACGACACCTACAACGCCAATCCCGATTCCGTGCGCGCCGCCATCGACGTGCTGGCCGCCTGTCCGGAACCGCGCGTGCTGGTGCTGGGCGACATGGGCGAGGTCGGCACCCAGGGACGCGAGTTCCACGAAGAGATCGGCGCCTACGCCGCCAGCCGCGGCATTGCCACGGTGCTGGCGACGGGCGAGCTGGCGCGCCACATGGCTGCCGCCGGCGCACGGCATTTTGAGAAGTTCGACGAATTATTGGCGGCACTGGACGAAAAACTGGGCACCAAATCCGACGCAACCGTGCTGGTGAAGGGATCGCGCTTCATGAAGATGGAACGCGTGGTCCAGCACCTGCTTGGTCAACACAACACTGGCAAGGAAGCCCACTAATATGCTGCTCTGGCTCGCACAAATGTTCCAGGACGAATTCGGTCCACTGCGCGTTTTTAACTTCATCACCTTCCGTGCGGTGTTCGCCACCATCACGGCGGTCCTGATCGGCCTGATTGCCGGCCCCGCCGTGATCCGCAAGCTGGTCGAGATGAAGGTCGGCCAGGCGGTGCGCACCTACGGTCCGCAGACCCACCTGAAAAAACACGGCACCCCGACCATGGGCGGCGTGCTGATCCTGATCGCCATCGGTACCTCCACGCTGCTGTGGGCCGACCTGTCGAACCGCCTGATCTGGCCGGTGCTGGTCGTCACGCTCGGCTACGGCGCGATCGGCTGGGTCGACGACTACCGCAAGGTGGTGCACCAGGATCCGGAAGGCATGCGTTCCGGCGAAAAGTATTTCTGGATGTCGCTGATCGGCATCGCGGCGGCGCTGTACCTGGCGTTCTCGGTATCGGCGGCTACTCCGGCCAAGGTGTGGGAGCTGTTCTACGCGTGGGTGCAGTCGGGCTTCTCGATGGACCTTCCGCCCAAGGCCGACCTGATCGTCCCGTTCTTCAAGACCATCAGCTATCCGGTCGGCGTGTGGGGCTTCATCGCGCTGACGTATTGCGTCATCGTCGGCTCCAGCAACGCGGTCAACATCACCGACGGCCTCGATGGCCTGGCGATCATGCCGACCGTGATGGTCGGCTCGGCGCTTGGCCTGTTCGCCTACCTGACCGGCAGCGCCACCTATTCGAAATACCTGTTCATCCCGCACATTGCGGGCGCGGGCGAACTGCTGATCTTCTGCGGCGCGATGGCCGGCGCGGGCCTGGCCTTCCTGTGGTTTAACGCACACCCGGCGCAGATGTTCATGGGCGACGTCGGCGCGCTGGCGCTCGGCGGCGCGCTCGGCACCATCGCCGTCATCGTGCGCCAGGAAATCGTCCTGTTCATCATGGGAGGCATTTTCGTGGCCGAGACGGTGTCGGTGATGATCCAGGTGAGCTGGTTCAAGTACACCAAGAAACGCTACGGCACCGGACGCCGGGTATTCCTGATGGCGCCCCTGCACCACCACTTCGAACAAAAAGGCTGGAAGGAGACCCAGGTCGTGGTCCGCTTCTGGATTATCACGATGATGCTGGTCCTCATCGGCCTGTCCACCCTGAAGCTGCGCTAATACGAGAATGATCTACGACGGCAAAAAAGCACTGGTGCTCGGGCTCGGCGAATCCGGCCTCGCGATGGCGCAATGGCTGGCGCGCTGCGGCGCGCTTGTCCGCGTCGCCGACACGCGCGAAGCGCCGCAGCGACTGGCCGCGTTGCGCGATTCCGTGCCCGGCGCGGAATTCGTCGGCGGGCCGTTTGCCGCGTCGCTGGTCGACGGCATGGACTTCGTGACCGTCAGCCCCGGCCTGATGCCGCAGCGCGAACTGGCCGACATCACCCCGGCTGCCTTGGAAAGGAATATCCCCGTGTGGGGCGAGATCGAACTGTTCGCCCAGGCGCTGGCCCACCTGAAGCAGGAGCGCGGCTACGCGCCGAAGGTCATCGCGATCACCGGCACCAACGGCAAGACCACCGTTACCAGCCTGACCGGCCTGCTGTGCCAGCGCGCCGGCCTGGCGACGCGCGTGGCGGGCAACATCAGCCCGGCGGCGCTCGACGTGCTGCGCGAAACGATGGACGCCGACGCGCTGCCGCAGGCATGGATCCTTGAGCTGTCCAGCTTCCAGTTGCACGCGACCTTCAGCCTGGCCGCCGACGCGGCCACCGTGCTGAACGTCACCCAGGACCACCTCGACTGGCACGGCGACATGGCCGCCTACGCCAACGCCAAGGCGCGCATCTTCGGCGAGGGCACCGTACGCGTGCTTAACCGCGACGACGCCGCCGTCATGCGCATGGCCGCGCCGACCGCCAGCGTGGTCACCTTCGGCATCGGCGAACCCGTGAAGGCAGGGGACTTCGGCCTGGTCAACGAGCGCGGCGTGCTGTGGCTGGCCAACGCCACGCCGGGCGAGGAAAGCGAAAAGAAACGCCGCAAGAACGAACCGGTGGAAGAAGTGCCTGCCATCGTCAACCGCATGATGCCTGCCGACGCGCTGCGCATCCGCGGCATCCACAACGCATCGAACGCGCTGGCCGCGCTGGCCCTGTGCCGCGCCATCGGCCTGCCGTTCGCGCCGCTGCTGCACGGCCTGCGCGAATACCAGGGCGAGCCGCACCGGGTCGAGCTGGTGACCACCATCGACGGCGTCGACTTCTACGACGACAGCAAGGGAACCAACGTGGGCGCCACCGTCGCGGCCCTGAATGGCCTGGGCAAGGCCTTCGGCGCCGAGCATCAAAAAATCGTGTTGATCGCCGGCGGCGACGGCAAGGGCCAGGAATTCGACCCGCTGGCGGAACCGGCTTCGCGCTATGTGCGCGCGGTGGTGCTGATCGGCCGCGACGCGCCGCTGGTCCGCGCCGCCATCGAGCCGGCCGGCGTCGACATGGTCGATTGCGCCACCTTGCCTGAAGCCGTGCGGAAGGCCGCATCGCTGGCCCATTCGGGCGACGCCGTGCTGCTGTCGCCGGCATGCGCCAGCATGGACATGTTCACCAACTACGCGCACCGCGCGCAGGTGTTCGTCGACGCGGTGCGCGAGCTGGCGCTCGACAAGGGGCAGGAGATCTGATGGCCATCCAGCTTCCATTCAAATTCTCCGGATCGTCGACCGCCGCCCTGTCGGGTGGCAGCGCGCGTCCGTCGAAAATGATGGAATACGACCAGCCGCTGGTCTGGGTCACGCTGCTGCTGATGCTGTTCGGTATGGTGATGGTGTATTCGGCCTCGATCGCCTTGCCCGATTCGCCCAAGTTCGCCAACTACACCAATAACTACTTCCTGAAACGCCAGGCCATGTTCGTGGGTGTGTCGATCATCGTCGCCACCTTCGCCTTCCGCGTCCGCGTCGCGGTGTGGCAGCGCTATGCGCCCGTCCTGTTCGTCGCCACGCTGGTGCTGCTGGCGGCAGTGCTGATCCCGGGCATCGGCGTGTCGGTCAACGGCGCGCAGCGCTGGCTGAACCTGAAGATCTTCAACCTGCAGCCATCAGAAGTGATGAAGATCGCCGCGGTGCTGTACGCAGCCGACTACACCGTGCGCAAGCAGGAATACATGCACAAGCTGACCAAGGGCTTCATGCCGATGGCCGCCGCCATCGCGCTGGTCGGCGGGCTGCTGCTGCTCGAGCCCGACCTCGGCGCCTTCGGCGTGATCGTCTGCATCGCGATGGGCATCCTGTTCCTGGGCGGGATCAACATCGTCTGGTTCGGCGGCATCGGCATGCTGCTGGTGGCGATCTTCGGCGCGATCATCGCGCTGTCGCCGTTCCGCCGCGCGCGCATGTTCGCCTACCTCGACCCGTGGCAGGAAGATAACGCGCTGGACAAGGCTTACCAGCTGACCCACTCGCTGATCGCCTTCGGGCGCGGCGAATTCTTCGGTGTCGGCCTCGGCGCCAGCGTCGAGAAGCTGCACTACCTGCCGGAAGCGCACACCGACTTCATCATGGCCGTCATCGGCGAGGAACTCGGCCTGGCCGGGGTGCTGGTCGTGATCGCGATGTTCTACTGGCTGGTCAAGCGCGCCTTCGATATCGGCCGCCAGGCGATCGCTATCGACCAGACTTTCGCCGGCCTGGCTGCGAAGGGCATCGGAATCTGGATCGGCGTCCAGACCTTCATCAACATGGGCGTGAACCTCGGCCTGCTGCCGACCAAGGGCCTGACCCTGCCGTTAATGAGCTACGGCGGCTCGGGTGTACTGATCAACTGTGTCGGCCTGGCGATCCTGCTGCGCATCGACTACGAAAACCGCGTCCTGATGCGTGGAGGGCGCCTGTGAAAAAACTGATGATCATGGCGGCCGGCACCGGCGGCCACATTTTCCCCGGCATCGCGATCGCGCAGACCATGCGCCAGCGCGGCTGGGAGGTGAGCTGGCTGGGCACCGCCCACGGCATGGAAACCGACCTGGTGCCGAAAGCCGGCATCCCGATGGACACGATCGACTTCGCCGGCCTGCGCGGCAAGGGCCTCGGCCACACCGTGCGCGGCGCGTTCAAGATGGCGGCCAGCTTCGCCACCTGCATGGGCATCGTCCGCCGCCGCAAGCCGGACGTGGTGCTGGGCATGGGCGGCTACGTCACCGTGCCGGGCGGCCTGATGGCGCGCTGCGCCGGCGTGCCGCTGGCGCTGGTCAACGCCGATGCCGCGCTGCTGTTGTCGAACAAGACCCTGGCGCCGGTTGCGCAGAAGGTGCTGTTCGGCTTCCCGGCGGACTTCGGCCGCGCCGCCGCCAAGGCCATCGTCACCGGCAATCCGGTGCGCCGCGAGATCCTCGACATGCCGTCGCCCGAGACGCGCTTCGGCGCGCGCACCGGCGTGCTGCGCGTCCTGGTGGTGGGCGGCAGCCTGGGCGCCAAGGTCTTGAACGACAGCGTGCCGGCCGCGCTGGCGATGCTGCCTGCCGATGCGCGGCCGGTGGTCACTCACCAGTCTGGCAAGAAGAACATCGACGCGCTGCGCGCGTCCTACGCGCAAGCGGGCGTGCAGGCCAATGTGGTCGATTTCATCGACAACATGGCGGCCGCCTACGCCGACGCCGACGTGGTGATCTGCCGCGCCGGCGCGATCACCGTGTCCGAGCTGACCGCGGCCGGCGTGGCGAGCGTGCTGGTGCCCTTCATGGCGTCGACCACCAGCCACCAGCGCGACAACGCGGTGTGGATGGCGAACCAGAACGCGGCGATCCACCTGCCGCAATCGGAACTGAACGCAAAGAGCATGGCGGCCCTGCTGCAATCGCTCACCCGCGACGCCTGCCGCACGATGGCAGTGGCGGCGCAGGCTGTGGGTAAACGCGATGCCAACGAGGCGATCGCAAACGTGTTGGAACAACTGGCAGGAACGGGTAAAAAAGCATGAAACACAAGATAAAGAACATTCACTTCGTCGGCATCGGCGGCAGCGGCATGAGCGGCATCGCCGAAGTGCTGCTGAACCTCGGCTACAACGTATCCGGCTCCGACCTGGGCAGCAACGCCGCGACCCAGCGCCTGGCGGAACTGGGCGCCAAGGTGATGCTCGGCCACGCCGCGGGTAACGTGGCGAACGCCGACGCGGTGGTCACCTCGACCGCCGTCCATAACGACAACCCGGAAGTGGTCGCCGCCCGCGCCGCGATGGTGCCGATTGTCCCGCGTGCGATCATGCTGGGCGAACTGATGCGCCTCAAGCGCGGCATCGCGATCGCCGGCACCCATGGCAAGACCACCACCACCAGCCTGGTCGCATCTGTGCTGGCGCAGGGCGGCCTCGATCCTACTTTCGTCATCGGCGGCCGCCTGACCAGCGCCGGCGCCAACGCCAAACTGGGCACCGGCGAATACATCGTGGCCGAAGCCGACGAGTCGGACGCCAGTTTCCTGAACCTGACGCCGATGCTGGAAGTGATCACCAACATCGATGCCGACCATATGGAAACCTATGAGCACGACTTCGAAAAGCTGAAGGCGGCGTTCGTGAACTTCACCCACCGCCTGCCGTTCTACGGCCGCGCGATGCTGTGCATCGACGATCCGCACGTGCGCAGCATCCTGCCCGAAGTGACCAAGCCGATCACCACCTACGGCTTCTCGGAAGACGCACAGGTGCGCGCCGTGAACGCGCGCGCCAACGGCCTGCAGATGCACTTCACCGTCGTGCAGGATGGCTATGACGACACCGACTTCGTGCTGAACCAGCCCGGCATGCACAACGTGCAGAACGCCTGCTCGGCGATCGCGATCGCGCGCGAACTGGGTGTCGACGACGCGGCCACCCAGCAGGGCCTGGCCGAATTCCGCGGCGTGGGCCGCCGCTTCACCCGCTACGGCGACGTCGCCATCCCCGGCGGCGGTACGTTCGCGCTGGTTGACGATTTCGGCCACCACCCGGTTGAAACCGAAGTCACGCTGAAGGCAGCGCGCGCGGCCTATCCGGGCCGCCGCCTGGTGCTGGCCTTCCAGCCGCACCGCTACAGCCGCACGCGCGACCTGTTCGAAGATTTCGTCAAGGTGCTGTCCGCGCCGGACGTGCTGGTGCTGTCCGAGGTGTATGCAGCCGGCGAGCAGCCTATCGTGGCCGCCGACGGCCGCGCGCTGGCGCATGCGCTGCGCGTGCGCGGCAACATCGAACCGATTTTCGTTGAATCGATGGCCGACATGCCTTCGACCCTGATGGGCGTCGTGCGCGATGGCGACGTCGTGATCACCATGGGCGCGGGCTCGATCAGCGGCATTCCCAACAAACTGACAACCTATGCAGAGGCCTCGAAGTGAGCGCAAATTCCCTTTCTGAATTCGGCAAGGTCGGCGTGCTGTTCGGCGGCCGTTCCGCCGAGCGCGAAGTGTCCATCATGTCCGGTACCGGCGTGCTGGCCGCCTTGAAGTCCAAGGGCGTCGACGCCCACCCCTTCGACCCCGCCGAGCGCAGCATCGCCGAACTGGCGGCCGAAAAGTTCGACCGCGTATTCATCGCGCTGCACGGCCGCTTCGGCGAAGACGGGAGCCTGCAGGGCGCGCTGGAACAGCTGGGCATCCCTTACACCGGCAGCGGCGTGATGGCCTGCGCGGTCGGCATGGACAAGATCTACACCAAGATGATCTGGCTGATGCACAAGCTGCCGACGCCGCAGTATGCGACGCTGGATGCGGACTCCGACCTGTCCCAGGTCGTCGCCCAGCTTGGCCTGCCGGTGATGATCAAGCCGCCGCTCGAAGGTTCGACCATCGGCATCACCAAGGTAAGCGCCGAGGGTGAACTGAAAGCGGCGGTCGACCTGGCCGCGAGCCTGGGCGATTCGGTGCTGGCCGAGCAGTTCGTGACCGGCCGCGAGTTCACCGTGGCGGTGCTGGGCAAGGGCCGCACCGCGCTCGCGCTGCCGATCGTCGAGATCGTGGCGCCCGGCGGTAACTACGACTACCAGAACAAGTACTTCAGCGACGACACCCAGTATTTCTGCCCGGCCGCGCTGGACGAAGCGACCACCGCCGAAATCCAGCGCCTTGCGGTGCAGGCGTACAACGCGCTTGGCTGCGAAGGCTGGGGACGGATCGACTTCATGCTGCGCGAGGCGGACAACAAGCCGTTCCTGATCGAGGCGAACACCTCGCCGGGCATGACCTCGCATTCGCTGGTGCCGATGGCGGCGCGCGCAGTGGGCATCAGCTACGAAGACCTGTGCGTGGAAATCCTGCGTTCGGCACGCCTGAAGATGGCGAAGGGACAGGGCTAAGCGCGAATGTGGCAAGACGTAAGGGCCTTGAACGCAACGGCGAATAGCCTGATGGCACTGGTTGTCATCGCTTTGCTGGCTTCAGGTGTTTGGTGGATTTCGCAGCGGCCGATGTTCGACCTGCGCACGGTGTATGTGGAGCACATGTACGGCATGGAGCTCAAGCATGTGAACCGGCTGACGCTGGCGCAGGGCGTGCTGGGCAAGGTGAAGGGCAACTTCTTCACGACGGACCTGGAGCAGGTGCGCACCGCGTTCGAATCGGTGCCCTGGGTACGGCGCGCAACGGTAAGGCGCGAGTGGCCGGACCAGCTGATCGTCGAAGTGGAAGAGCATGAAGCGCTGGGCACGTGGGGCGAGGACGGCAGGCTGCTGTCGGTGAAGGGCGACATCTTCACCGCCAACCTGGCCGAGGCGGACGAGGACCATGAACTGCCGGCCTTCGATGGGCCGAAGGGGAGCGAGAAGGAAGTACTGGCACGGTTCATCGACTTGCGCAACTGGTTCGCGCCGGCGAGCCTGGTGCCGACCGCGCTGAACCTCTCCGGCCGCTATGCATGGACGGCGCAGTTCAGCAACGGGATGGAAGTGGCGCTGGGCAGGGAGCAGGATGCGGCGACGCTGAAGAACAGGGTGGCGCGGCTGGTGGGGATCTACCCGCAGCTGTCCAGCCTCCTGAAGGATGGCATCGCGACGGTGGACATGCGGTATCAAAACGGGCTGGCTTTATCGGCCCACGGATTGCAGGTGCCGTCGGACATAAGCAAGCCTGTAAAGGCTGTATCACAAAAAACGAAATCAACCAGCAGCACAAACCGGAACAGACAGTAGGCCAGGAAAATGACAAAAGACGCGAAAAATCTGATCGTCGGACTCGACATCGGCACCTCCAAGGTGGTGGCGGTGGTGGCCGAGGTGATGGCCGACGGACGGCATGAGGTCATCGGACTCGGTCAGCACGAGTCGAAAGGCCTGAAGAAAGGCGTCGTCGTGAACATCGAGGCCACCGTCGAGTCGATCCAGCGCGCGCTCGAAGAGGCCGAGCTGATGGCCGACTGCAAGATCCGCAATGTGTATGCCGGTATCGCGGGCAGCCATATCCGTTCGTTCAATTCGAGCGGCATGGTCGCGATCCATCAAGGACAAGAATGTGACCGCGACCGACGTGAGCGCGCGTGATACAAAACCTGCGAAGGGCCCGTCACCCATTCGCCGACGACAGCAGCTGTGCACACGGTGCCGCAGAGTTCAATGAGTCGACAGCAGAAGACTGTGCGCGAGCGATGCGGCATGATCGGGCGTTGCGCCTGGAAGTGGCGGTGCACAATCGTGACCGGGCGCGGTACCGGGCGGTGCAGAAACATCGTCCAAGTGCGGCGCCGCTGCGGCCTCGAAATATCGACCTGATCCTGCAGCGATGGCATCGGCCGACCATGTGAGCTGACCGCGACGAGAAGGAACTGGGCGTGGTCCTGATCGACATCGGCGGCGGCACCACCGACATCGCCGTGTTCTCGGACGGCGCGATCCGCCACACCGCGGTGATTCCGATCGCCGGCGACCAGATCACCAACGACATCGCGATGGCGCTGCGCACGCCGACTTCCGAGGCCGAGGAAATCAAGATCCGCTACGGCGTCGCCAAGCAGGTGCTGGCCGATCCGGGCGAGACGCTGGAAGTGCCTGGCCTGGGCGACCGCGGCCCGCGCAACCTGTCGCGCCAGGCGCTGGCCGCCGTGATCGAGCCGCGCGTCGAGGAACTGTTCGCGATGGTGCACCAGGCGGTGCGCGAGTCGGGCTACGAAGGCGTGCTGTCGTCGGGGATCGTCCTGACCGGCGGCACCTCGATCATGCCGGGCATGGCCGAAATGGCCGAAGACATCTTCCTGAAGCCGGCGCGCCTCGGCACGCCGGACTACCGCGGCCAGCTGGCGGACGTGGTGCGCAGCCCGCGCTATGCGACGGTGCTCGGCCTGCTGCTGGAAGCGAAGAAGCAGTATTTGCGGGGGCACATCGTGACGCGTCAGGATGGCTCGGTGAAGGCGGTGTGGCAGCGTATGAAGGAATGGTTCTTGGGTAATTTTTAAGGTATTTCTTAAGTCGCAAATGGCAGGGTCGGGCAGCACGGTTTGGGATTTGCAGGAACGAGATTTTTTATAAATAACCGCAGTTTTCAATCTCCAGGTTTCATATTAATAAGAGCCCTGGCGCTTGGAAACGGCACATTAATTCAGGAGTACATCATGGAGTTCGATATGGTCGATAACGCAGCACTGGGTACGGTCATCAAGGTCGTCGGCGTTGGCGGCGCGGGTGGCAATGCGGTTCAGCACATGATCAACAAAGGCGTGAATGGCGTCGAGTTCATCGCGGCAAACACCGATGCGCAGGCCCTGGCCGCATCGTCCGCGCACAACATCATCCAGATCGGCGAGACCGGCCTGGGCGCAGGCATGAAGCCTGCGGTCGGTCGCGCGCTGGCAGAAGAATCGCGTGCCCGCATCGAAGATTCCCTGCGCGGTGCACACATGGTCTTCATCGCTGCCGGCATGGGCGGCGGCACCGGCACCGGCGCCGCGCCGATCGTGGCGGAAGTGGCCAAGTCGATGGGCGCGCTGACCGTGGCCGTGGTCTCGAAGCCGTTCTCGTACGAAGGCCAGAAGTGCATGGACATCGCCGAGGAAGGCCTGGAGCAGCTGTCGCAGCACGTCGACTCCCTGATCATCATCCTGAATGAAAAGCTGGAAGAGATCTACGAAGACGAAAGCATGCTGGACTGGATGAAGCACGCGGATGACGTGTTGAACAACGCGGTTGCAGGCATCGCCGAGATCATCAATGTGCCGGGCCACATCAACGTCGACTTCAACGACGTCAAGACCATCATGGGCGAGCAGGGCAAGGCGATGATGGGTACCGCCACCGCGTCGGGCGTGGACCGCGCACGCATCGCGGCCGAACAGGCAGTGGCGTCGCCGCTGCTGGATGGTATCGATCTGTCCGGCGCGCGCGGCGTGCTGGTCAACGTCACCGCGAGCCGTGGCCTGAAGGGCAAGGAAATCAAGGAAGTCATGGCTGCGGTGCGCGCGTTTGCAGCGCCTGACGCGTCGATCGCGCAGGGCATCGCCTACGACGACGAGATGGGCGACGACATCCGCGTGACCGTGGTGGCGACTGGCCTGGGCAAAGCCAAGAAGTCGATGCAGCTGGTACAGACCCCGATGCTGCGCACCGGCACCCACAACCAGCCGATCATGTCGGCTGGCGCGACCACCGTGTCGCAGGGCATGTCGATGGGCGCTGCGTCAAGCCTGGACGCGATGGGCGGCATGAAGCAGCCGGCGGTATGGCGCCGCGAGTCGGCTTCCGAGCAGGTGCAGGCGATGCAGCGCAATGGCGTGGAAACCTACGACATTCCTGCGTTCCTGCGCAAGCAGGCCGACTAAGCACCGCGAGCTGCCGGTTCGAACGGCGGACGGGCATTTTGCCCGTCCGCCGTTTTTATTTTTGCCCCGCCGCCAGCAAGAAAATGGCGGATCAGGCATACTGGTTGTCTAGGCATTTCACCCTCCCCAACACACTAGAAGGAGTCATACATGACCATCAAAATCGGCGAACGCCTGCCGGAAGGCACCCTGGCTGAATTCGTGGAAAACGAAACCGAAGGCTGCACCCTGGGCCCGAATACCTTCCAGGTGGCCGACCTCGTCAAGGGCAAGAAGGTCGCGATCTTCGGCCTGCCAGGCGCCTTCACCCCGACCTGCTCGGTCCAGCACGTGCCTGGCTACGTCCAGTTCGCGGAAGAGTTCAAGGCCAAGGGCGTCGATGAAATCTGGTGCATCTCGGTCAACGACGCCTTCGTGATGGGCGCATGGGGCCGCGACCAGAAGGCCAGCGGCATCGTCCGCATGATGGCTGACGGTAACGCATCGTTATCCAAGGCCCTGGGCCTGGACGCGGACTTCTCCAAGTACGGCATGGGCACGCGCTCGCAGCGCTACTCTATGCTGGTGGAAGATGGCGTCGTCAAGCAACTGAACGTGGAGCAGGGCGGCGGCTTCGAAGTGTCGAATGCCGAAACCTTGCTGAAGCAACTGGCGTAAATTCTAGCTAGCTAGATTCGTTTTCCGCCTCGTAGGGCGGATAAGCGAAGCGCATCCGCCATTGCATGCGTCCACGCGACTCATGGCGGATGCGCTTCGCTTATCCGCCCTACATTTATTTCTGCAGTACCTGATATGAGCACCACAACAACACGAACCGTGAACGGCAACCTGCGCTCCATCTACGCGATGCTGATCGCCGTCGCCATGTTCTCGCTGATGGACACGGCAATGAAGCTGCTGTCCCAGCACTATCCTGCCGTGCAGGTGGCCGCGCTGCGCGCGCTGTCGTCGCTGCCGCTGATGGTCGGCTACCTCGCATGGCGCGGCGCCTTCCGCAATATCATGAAGGTGCGCTGGTCGCTGCAGGTGCTGCGCGGCGTGCTTGGCATCGCGATGCTCGGCATGTTCGCCTTCGGCCTGCGAAACCTGTCGCTGGCCGAGGCCTACACCATCTTCTTCATCGCCCCGGCGCTGATCACGGCCCTGTCGGTGGTCTTCCTGAAGGAGACCGTGGAGGCGCCGCGCTGGATCGCCATCGGCGTCGGCCTCGCCGGCGTGCTGGTCGTGCTGCGTCCGACGGGCGAAGGCATGCTCACCCTTGGCGGGCTGGCCATCCTCGGCTCCGCCGTCGCCTATGCGGTGTCCGCCATCGCGGCGCGCATCCTGGCCCGTACCGACCGCTCGGAACACGTGATGTTCTGGCTGATCCTGATGATCGCGGTGGGCGCCAGCATCATCGCCGCGCCCAACTGGGTGGCGGTGCGCGCCTCCGATGCCTGGCTGCTGGTGGGCCTCGCGATCAGCGGCTTCCTCGGCCAGATCGCCATCACCGAGGCGTTCAGCTCGGGCGAGGCGTCCAGCGTGGCGCCCTTCGAGTATTCGGCGCTGGCCTGGGGCGTGGCGATCGACTGGATGCTGTGGCAAACCTTGCCGGATCATTACACCCTGGTGGGCGCGGCGATCATTATCGGCAGCGGCATCTACCTGATCCGCCACGAGAAGGTGCATGCGGAGAGCGAGCATCCCTGAGCCTGTAAATGCAGCCCGAATCCAGGCCGGATATAATCGAGGGATGCTTAAACAAAGAACCGTCAAACAGCAGGTCCGTACCACCGGTGTCGGCCTGCACTCCGGCACCAAGGTAGTGCTGACCCTGTCGCCGGCCGCAGCCGATACCGGCATCGTGTTCCGCCGCGTCGACCTCGACCCTGTTGTCGAATTCCCATCGAGCGCCAACGTCGTGGGCGATACCCGCATGGCGTCGGTGCTGATCCGCGACGGCGCGCGCGTGTCCACCGTCGAGCACCTGATGTCGGCCTGCGCCGGCCTTGGCATCGACAACCTTTACGTGGACGTGTCGGCCGAAGAAATCCCGATCATGGACGGTTCCGCCTCGTCCTTCGTGTACCTGCTGCAGCAGGCCGGCGTGCAGGAACAGGAAGCGCCGAAGAAGTTCATCCGCGTGCTGAAGGATGTCGAAGTCCGCCAGGGCACCGGCAACAGCGAAAAGTGGGCGCGCCTGTCGCCGCACGACGGTTACAAGCTCGACTTCTTCATCGAATTCAACCACCCCGCGGTGGACGGCACCATGCAGCGCGCCGAGGTCGATTTCGGCGACGTCTCCTACGTGCACGACGTGGCGCGCGCGCGCACCTTCGGCTTCATGCAGGACGTGGAAAGCCTGCGCGGCATGGGCCTGGCGCGCGGCGGTTCGCTGGAAAACGCGATCGTGATGGACGAATACCGCATCCTCAATTCGGATGGGCTGCGCTACGAGGACGAATTCGTGCGCCACAAGATCCTGGACGCGATCGGGGATTTGTACCTGGTGGGGCATCCGCTGATCGCCAGCTACCACGCCCACAAATCGGGCCACGCGCTGAACAACCTGCTGCTGCTGGAATTGCTGAAGGATCCGAGCTCGTACGAGATCGTCAGTTTCAATTCGCTGGACCAGGCGCCGGCATCGTACGCGCGCCAGATGGCGAGCGAGTGGTCGCCTAGTTAATAAGCGCGGCGCTTGGCCGCCATCGACTTGATGGCGGCGATCAGTTTTTCATTCTGGGCCGTCGGCGCCAGGGTGTCGCCCAGTTCCTCGAAGGCCGTCACGGCCGTTTCCGGCATCGACAGCTTGCGGATCTCGACCGCAGGCGGCGCGCTGCGCGTTACCTGCACCTTCAGCTTGATGCCGTCGACCTGCCAGCCGCGCTTGTGCAGCGCCGCCTGCAGTTTCGGCAGCTGCTGCTTCAGCTTGGCGGCGACCGCCGACGTGGGCGTGGCCAGCACCAGCTGGCCCTGTTCGAAGGACAGCACATCGCAACTGGAAAACATCGGGGGCAGGGCGTCAGCGCAGTCCTTCTGGAGACTGGCCATGCGCATCGCAGCCGGCAGCAGGCTTGCCATGCGCTCATTCTTGCGCAAGAAGTCAGTCGCGCCGAAGGTCTTCCAAGTCTTGGTTCCATAAATATGCATAGCGCGAAACATATCACAGCTGCGGGTTTCCGGTGTACCAGTGCGCGCCGGAACCAACCCCTCTTGTACTTCAGGCCATAATCCCCAATTGGGACGGGTTCGCGTGATAAAATCACACACTTTTTGCCATGGCCGGTCACGGGTTGATGTAATTTTGATATTATCCGGGCTTCTTTTTCGGCGTTTTTTTCAAGAATTCAAGCATGTCATTACTGACTCAGATTTTCGGTAGCCGCAACCAGCGGCTGCTTAAGCAATACCAAAAAACGGTACGAGAGATCAATGCACTCGAGCCGCAGATCGAAAAGCTGTCGGACGCTGAACTCCAGGCGAAAACTCCCGAATTCAAGGCGCGTGTCGCTGCGGGCGCGTCGCTGGACGAGCTGCTGCCGGAAGCGTTCGCGGTATGCCGCGAAGCCGCGCGCCGCGTCCTCAAGATGCGCCACTTCGACGTCCAGATGATCGGCGGCATGGTCCTCCACTTCGGCAAGATCGCCGAGATGGGCACGGGCGAGGGCAAGACCCTGATGGCGACCCTGCCGGCCTACCTGAACGCGCTGTCCGGCAAGGGCGTGCACGTGATTACCGTCAACGACTACCTGGCCCAGCGCGACGCCGAGTGGATGGGGCGCCTGTACGGCTGGCTGGGCCTGTCGACCGGCGTCAACCTGTCGCAGATGGACCATGACACCAAGCAGAAGGCCTACGCTTCGGACATTACCTACGGCACCAACAACGAATTCGGCTTCGACTACCTGCGCGACAACATGGTGTACGAGTCGGGCGAGCGCGTTCAGCGCGGCCTGAACTTCTCGATCGTCGACGAAGTGGACTCGATCCTGATCGACGAAGCGCGTACCCCACTGATCATCTCCGGCCAGGCCGAGAACAACACCGAGCTGTATTACAAGCTGAACGAAGTGCCGCGCATGCTGACCCTGCAGATCGGCGAAGAGACGCCGGACGGCAAGGGCAAGGTCGAGGTACCGGGCGACTACACCAAGGACGAGAAGGCGCACACCGTGCTGCTGACCGAGCGTGGCCACGAGCACGCCGAAGAGATCCTGACCAAGATGGGCCTGCTGCCGGAAGGCGCATCGCTGTACGACGCGGCCAACATCACCCTGATCCACCACCTGTACGCGGCGCTGCGCGCGCACGCGCTGTACCACAAGGACCAGCAGTACGTGGTGCAGAACAATGAAGTGGTGATCGTCGACGAATTCACCGGCCGCCTGATGACGGGCCGCCGCTGGTCGGACGGCCTGCACCAGGCAGTCGAAGCCAAGGAAGGCGTGCGCATCCAGAACGAGAACCAGACCCTGGCCTCGATCACCTTCCAGAACTACTTCCGCATGTACGCCAAGCTGGCCGGCATGACCGGTACCGCCGACACCGAAGCGTACGAATTCCAGGAAATCTACGGCCTCGAGACCGTGGTGATCCCGCCGAACCGTCCTTCGCAGCGCAAGGACCGCCAGGACCAGGTGTACAAGTCGGCCGACGAGAAGTACAACGCCATGCTGGTCGACATCCGCGACTGCTGCGAACGCGGCCAGCCGGTGCTGGTTGGTACCACGTCGATCGAGAACTCCGAACTGCTGTCCGGCATCCTGAAAAAGGCCGGCATCGAGCACAACGTCCTGAACGCGAAGCAGCACGCGCGCGAAGCGGAGATCATCGCGCAGGCGGGCCGCCCGAAGATGGTCACCATCGCCACCAACATGGCGGGCCGCGGTACCGACATCGTTTTGGGCGGCAACGTCGAAAAGCAGATCCAGTTCATCGAAGCGAACGCCGAGCTGGCGGACGCCGACAAGGCCGCGCAATCGCAGAAGCTGCGCGACGAATGGCAGTCGCTGCACGACCTGGTGGTCGCGCAGGGCGGCCTGCACATCATCGGCACCGAACGCCACGAATCGCGCCGCGTCGACAACCAGCTGCGCGGACGTTCGGGCCGCCAGGGCGACCCGGGCTCGTCGCGCTTCTACCTGTCGCTCGACGACGCGCTGCTGCGCATCTTCGCCGGCGACCGCGTGCGCGCGATCATGGACCGCCTCAAGATGCCGGAAGGCGAACCGATTGAAGCGGGCATCGTTTCGCGTTCGATCGAATCGGCGCAGCGCAAGGTCGAGGCCCGCAACTTCGACATCCGCAAGCAGCTGCTCGAATACGACGACGTCGCCAACGACCAGCGCAAGGTGATCTACACCCAGCGTAACGAACTGCTGGAAACCACCGACATCTCGGAGCTGATCGCATCGCTGCGCGCGGGCGTGTTCACCGACCTGGTACGCACCAGCGTGCCGGCCGAATCGGTGGAAGAGCAGTGGGACATCAAGACGCTGGAATCGATGCTGGCCAACGAGTGGCAGCTGAACGTGCCGCTGGCCGACATGCTGACCGCCGACCCGAGCCTGAACGACGAGGACATCCTCGAGCGCGTGCTGGCCGCGGCCGACGAGTCGTACAGCACCAAGGTCGCCATCGTCGGCAAGGAATCGTTCGGCGGCTTCGAGCGCAACGTCATGCTGCAAAGCGTGGACACGCACTGGCGCGAGCACCTGGCCGCGCTGGACCACCTGCGCCAGGGTATCCACCTGCGCGGCTATGCGCAGAAGAACCCGAAGCAGGAATACAAGCGCGAATCGTTCGAACTGTTTGGATCGATGCTGGACATGATCAAGAATGAAGTGGTCCGCATGGTCATGACGGTACGGATCCAGTCGCGCGAAGAGATCGATGCGGCCGAAGCTGCGCTGGCCCACTCGCACGTCGAGAACGTCAACTACCAGCACGCCGATTTCAACCCGGACGCGGCGCCGGAGGACCTGCTGGCACCAATGCCGGCGCTGGCCAACGGCGACGAAGGCTACATGGGCATGAAGGTCGGCCGCAACGACCCATGCCCTTGCGGCAGCGGCAAGAAGTTCAAGCAGTGCCACGGCAAGCTGGCCTGAAACCCGCCGCCTGAATGAAGAAAAGCGTCCTCTGGGGCGCTTTTCCTTTTGGGCCTGCGCATTCGCGCAAGGTGTCGCAACGAAGGTTGTTGCGCAGCATGCATACGTGCATGTCGGTTTTACTTACATAAATGGACGACGTTTTCATGTAAGTGTTTGATTTTTAAAATTCATTCGCATTGGTACGGTTTTTGCGTCGGCCTGGGACAGGGTTCGTCGGCACGCTTTCATGACCAAGCGAGCAAATAATGAAAACAATACCAATGCTGTTTGCGCTCCTTGCTGCAGGCTGCACCGGCGCGCTCGCCCTGGCCGCACTGCTGTCCGCCGCGCCCGCAAGCGCGGCTGGGAAGGACAGCGGCATCATGGCGCCTGCCGATGGCAAACCGCGGGTCACGCGAGAGGAGCGCTTCGGCGCGTGGGGTTATTCATGCGCGGTGGCAGGCTACAGCCACGGCGCTCAGGCCGAGCGCTGCATGGTATCGCAGCTGGTCGCCGTCAATCTGCAGAAGCGCCAGGTGGTGGTAGGGCTGACGGTCGATTTCGCCGACTCCGACCAGGTGCCGACCCTGCGCGCGCGCTTCTCCGCAAGCGCCGTACAGAAGGCCGGCATCGGCATCAGGATCGACGACCGTCCCGCCCTGCGCCTGGTCATCAGCAGCTGCGACCGCAGCCGCTGCGAGGCGGCCGGCAGGCTGGTGCCGGAGGTGCTGCAGGTCTGGTGCACCGGCAAGCAGGCGCACTTCGCCTACCTGCACCAGGGCGGCCAGCAAATCGTCCTGCCCATCTCGCTGGCCGGCTTCGAACGCGCCCTCGACGCCCTGCGGCGCTACAAGGGCAGCCCGCAGGCCCCGCTGCGAAAAATGGCCGCGCTGTAGCGCCCACGCTTGACCGATCCGGTACCGCGTGCCGGCACCCTGCACATTAGTTGACTATTCCCAACTCAAGCGCGGCGGCTTGCTGCAATCGTGGAGCATCGATTCCTGATAACGAAGGATGCCATGAACTCGCTTCGCGCCGCGGTTGTCGTTGTTGCTGGCTTGCTGGTCGCCTTGTGGTGGGGCGTGCGTCCGCCTCGGCATGTGCCTGAGGTGGCGGGACCGGTCGGCCAGTCGCAGCAGGCCCAGTGCCCCGCCAACAGCGAGATCAGGGACAAGCAGTGCACCTGCCCCGAAAGCACCAGCTGGACCGGCTCGCAGTGCATGCAGGTGTGGTCCAGCGCCGACGCGACGGCGCGCCGCTAGAAGGAGCGGGGCGAGCGGGGAATGTGGTCGAAACCTCACGTTTGCGCTTCAGGCAGTACAATAGCGGCTTCCATTCCACCGCTAGAGAACCCGCCATGGCCGTCAATTCCCCCCTGCCCGTCGCCGAAGACCTGAAACCCGTCAACGGAATCGAAATCGGCTTTGCCGAAGCCGGCATCAAGAAGCCCGACCGCAAGGACGTGCTGGTCATGAAGCTGGCGGAGACCGCCACCGTGGCGGGCGTGTTCACCAAAAACCGCTTCTGCGCGGCGCCGGTCCAGATCAGCAAGGCCAACCTGGCCGCGGCTGGCGCGGGCGGCAAGAAGATCCGCGCGCTGGTGGTCAACACAGGCAATGCCAACGCCGGCACCGGCGAGTCCGGCCTGGAAAACGCACGCGAGACCTGCAAGGTGCTGGCGCGCATGCTCGAACTCGACCCGCAGCAGATCCTGCCTTTCTCCACCGGCGTTATCCTCGAACCGCTGCCGGTCCAGAAAATCATCGCCGGCCTGCCGGATGCGATCGCCAACCTGCAGCTGGATAACTGGTACAACGCGGCCGAAGCGATCATGACCACCGACACCCAGCCGAAGGCGGCGTCGCGCACGGTCACCATCGGCGGCCACAGCGTCACCATGACCGGCATCAGCAAGGGCGCCGGCATGATCAAGCCGAACATGGCCACCATGCTGGGCTACCTGGCATTCGACGCCAAGGTCGCGCAGCCGGTGCTCGACCAGCTGGTGCGCCACGCTGCCGACCACTCGTTCAACTGCATCACCATCGACGGCGACACCTCGACCAACGATTCCTTCATGCTGATCGCCACCGGCGCCGGCAGCCTGGAAGTGAATTCCACCGACGCGCCGGAATACGCCGAACTGCGCGACGCCGTCACCGACATCTCGCGCAACCTGGCGCAACAGATCATTCGCGACGGCGAAGGCGCCACCAAGTTCATCGCCATCACGGTGGACGAGGGCAAGGATGTCGAGGAATGCCGCAAGATCGCGTACTCGATCGCGCACTCGCCGCTGGTCAAGACCGCCTTCTTCGCCTCCGACCCTAACCTGGGCCGCATCCTGGCCGCGATAGGCTATGCCGGCGTGGACGACCTCGACGTGACGAAGCTCGACATGTACCTGGACGACGTGTGGGTGGCCAAGAATGGCGGCCGCAATCCAGACTACCAGGAAGCGGACGGCCAGCGCGTGATGAAGCAGAGCGAGATCACCGTGCGCGTCAAGCTGGCGCGCGGCGATGCGACCGCCACGGTGTGGACCTGCGACCTGTCGCACGACTACGTCACCATCAACGCCGACTACCGCTCGTAAGCCGCATGACTCCACTCGAACAGTTCCTGCAGCGCGCCGAAGCGCTGCTGCAGCGGGTGGAGGCGGTGCTTCCACCCAGCTACCCGCGCGAGCCTGACTGGAAGCGCAGCTTCGCCTTCCGCTGGCGCAAGCGCGGCACCGGCGCCAGCTACCTGCAGCCGGTGGTGCACGTGTCGCAGATCGCGCTCGACGACCTGCACAACATCGCCGCGCAAAAGCAGCAGATCGAACAGAACACGCGCCAGTTCGTGCAGGGCCGGCCGGCCAACAACGTGCTGCTGACGGGCGCGCGCGGCACCGGCAAGTCCTCGCTGATCAAGGCCTGCCTGAACCAGTTCGCGCCGGACGGCCTGCGCCTGATCGAAGTCGACAAGGCCGACCTGGCCGAACTGGCCGACATCGTCGACCTGGTGGCCGGGCGTCCCGAGCGCTTCGTGATCTTCTGCGACGACCTGTCGTTCGAAGAGGGCGAAGGCGGCTACAAGGCGCTGAAAGTGGCGCTCGACGGCGGCGTGTCGGCGCAGTCGGACAATGTGCTGATCTACGCCACCTCCAACCGGCGCCACCTGATGCCTGAAAAAATGTCGGACAACGCGGGCTACACCGCCACCGGCGACGGCGACCTGCATCCGGGCGAAACCGTGGAAGAAAAAGTCTCGCTATCGGAGCGCTTCGGCCTGTGGCTATCGTTCTATCCATTCAAGCAGGACGACTACCTCGATATCGTCGGCCACTGGCTGCGCAGCTTCGGCTGCGACGACGCACAGGTGGAGTCGGCGCGCGGCGACGCGCTGCGCTGGGCGCTGCAACGCGGCTCGCGCTCGGGGCGCGTGGCATGGCAGTTCGCAAAGGACTATGCGGGGAAGCTGCCCGAATGACCGATACGACTGTGCCCCCGATCGACGTGGCGGTAGGTATTTTGATGAAGCCGAATGGCGACGTGCTGCTCGGGCAGCGGCCCGAAGGCA
The DNA here is from genome assembly GCF_003590855.1 of Massilia cavernae. GTDB lineage: Bacteria > Pseudomonadota > Gammaproteobacteria > Burkholderiales > Burkholderiaceae_D > Telluria_A > Telluria_A cavernae. The sequence continues at coordinate 5,466 of NZ_QYUP01000175.1, read as the reverse complement.
AGCCGTATGCGGGCTACTGGGAATTCCCGGGCGGGAAAGTGGATCCGGGCGAAACGGTGCTGGACGCGTTGAAGCGCGAGTTCGTCGAAGAACTGGGCATCGAGATCGTCAGCGCGGAGGAGTGGTGCGGGGTGGAGCACGTGTATGAGCACGCGCACGTGAGGCTGCACTTCTTCATCAGCCGCGAATGGCGCGGCGAGCCGCAGAGCCTCGAAGGCCAGGCGTTTGCGTGGCAGGGGACGGTGGGTGTCGAACCGTTATTGCCGGCGACGATACCGTTGTTGGAGTGGTTGGACAGATTGCGTTACGCATAGGCTAACGCGGTGCACGGCGGATGCGCTTCGCTTATCCGCCCTACGTGTCTTCGAATCCCACGGTCGGTAGGGCGGATAAGCGTAGCGCATCCGCCGAATTCAACGTACCTTAACCGTTGTCCTTATCCGGCACCGTATCGTCATCGACCGACGGACCCGGAATCACGAACTTCTCCTCGGCCCATGCGCCAAGGTCGATCTGCTTGCAGCGCTCCGAACAAAACGGGCGGTACTTGTTGGCTTCGGTCCATTCGACCTTCTTGCCGCAGGTGGGGCAGGCTACTACTGGCATAAATAACTCACGTCGTTAAAAGTTGCAAAGCGTGAGTTCGAACGGCACATCGTCTTCCAGCGGCTTCGGTTTCAAATCGCCGCCCTGCGTTGTGAAGCGAACCCACAACATGTATTTGTTGGCAGAGATCTCCGGAATCGCACCCAGCGTTTCGTCGATCGACAGCCGCAGCATCTGGTACACCTTCCCCTGCAGCATCTGCTGGTAGCTGCCTGCCACCGCGATCATCTTGACCGGGCCGCCGGAGTCGCGCAACAGGCGCAGCACCAGTGCCAGCGCGTCGAACAGCGGCGCCAGCGGCGCGAACCAGTTGGTGATGTCGCGGAAGCGCTGCTCCGCCGGGCGTTGTTGCCAGGCGTGGTAGGACGGCAGGTCGAATTCGCAGGCGCCGCCCGGGATGATGGTGCGTCCGCGGATGCTCATCAACCATTCGTTGTCGCGCACGTTCTGGCCTGTCTTGCCCTGCGCCGCCACCAGCGCGCCGCTGACCGTCTCCAGCTCGGACAGCACGGCGTCGAGCATCTCGGGAACCACGTTGGGATTGGAGCGGTAGCTAAGCAGGCTTTGTTTCTGCCGCTCGAGCTCCTGCAGCAGGTCGGACTTGAGGTCGGCACGGCCGGCCACTTCCAGCATGTCGAAGATCGTCGACAGTGCGACGTGGTGCTGCATCGCGTGTTCTTGATGAACAAAGAACTTGAATTTCTCGTACAGGTCTTCCAGCCGCAACAACGTGCGAATGCGCTCGTTGAAAGGGTATTCGTAGACGATCAAAATGACATCCCTGTTAATGTAGGCTGAACGACAATCACGTGATTCTGAACCAAGCGAAGCAAAATTACAAACGCTCCAGCGGTATTCAAGCCATTCTCTCCGAAAATTCCATGTAATTTGCATGAAGGCGGGCGATTTGCGGCCGCAGTTCCTCCAGTCCGGCGTCATTGACGACCACGTCGTCGGCCGCGGCGAGTCGCGCCTGGCGCGTTACCTGGGTCGCCATGATCGCGCGCACTTGTTCTTCTGCCAATCCATTACGGGCGACGACCCGCGCCACCTGCAGTTCTTCGGGGCAGTCGACCGCCAGCACGCGGCTGACGCGGTCAGCCCAGCTGCCCGATTCGATCAGGAGGGGCACCACGAACATCACGTACGGCCCGGTGGCGATGGCGGCCGCCGCGTAGGCGGCGTCGCGGATCATCGGGTGCAGGATGGCTTCGAGGCGGTGGCGCGCGGTACTGTCCGCGAATACCAGGGCGCGCATTTTGGCGCGGTCGAGCGAGCCGTCGGGCGCCGCGAAACCGGCGCCGAATTCGGCCAGGATGGCCGGCATGGCGGGACCGTGCGGCACGGTCATCGAGTGCGCGATCTGGTCGGTGTCGACGATGGAAGCGCCCAGCGCCGCAAACATGTCGGAAACCGTGGTCTTGCCGCAGCCGATGCCGCCGGTGAGGCCGACGCTGAAGCGGCTGGTCTTGTCGCTGGCAGCGCCGGTAGTCATATCAGGCCAGCAGGGACTGGGTGAAAGCGGTCACCTGGTTCCCGAACAGCAGGGCGATCAGGCCGGCGGCGGCGAGGTAGGGGCCGAACGGGATCGGCTTCTCGCGGCCATGCTTGGTAAAGACGATCAGGCTGATGCCGACCACTGCACCGACCACCGACGACAGCAGGATAATCGTCGGCAGCATACCCCAGCCAAGCCAGGCGCCGAGGGCGGCCAGCAGCTTGAAGTCGCCGTAGCCCATGCCTTCCTTGCCGGTCACCAGCTTGAACAGCCAGTAGATCGCCCACAGCACCAGGTAGCCGGCGGCGGCGCCGATGACGGCCTCGCGCAGCGGTACGAACATGGCGTCCAGGTTGACCAGCAGGCCAAGCCACAGCAGTGGGTAGGTCAGGTCGTCGGGCAGCAGCTGGGTGTCGAAGTCGATGAAGGTCATCGCGATCAGCATCCACGCGAACACCAGCGTGGCCAGGCCCATCGCTCCGCTGCCGAAGTGCCAGACCATCGCGGCCGACACCAGGCCGGTGAAGACTTCCACCAGCGGGTAGCGCGGCGAGATCGGCGCCTTGCAGGCGCGGCATTTGCCGCGCAGGACCAGCCAGCTGATCACCGGGATGTTTTCCATCGCCGTGATCTGGTGGCCGCAATGCGGGCAGGCGGAGCGCGGCAGCATCAGGTTGAAACGGTCGGTGTGGGGCAGTTCCTTGCCGCTTTCGCTGGCGACGTAGTTGTCCGATTCGCGCTGCATCATCGTCGGCACGCGGTAGATCACCACGTTCAGGAAGCTGCCGATCAATAGCCCGAGCAGGGCGGCGGCAAGGGCGGCGCCGAGCGATCCGGCAGGGGCGAACAAAAGGATTTCCACTAAGTTGATGCTCCAGATTCAAATCGAAAGGGTGATGCCCTGAATCATTCTATTGTAGGGTTTTTCCGGCCCGCCGGGCAGCCTTTAGGGCTTGCTCCTCGGCAAATTTTTTACCAATGAACAGGTCGCCTTCATAGCTGAGGTGGTCCTTGTCGCGGAACAGCAGTTCGCCGTCCTTCATCACCCAGCACAGCTTCGCATCGCACAGGTAGGGCGTTGGGCGGAAGCGCTCGACCATCGGGAATTCCTTCATCAAAGCGTCGACCACGGCGAAGTGCTCCGGCGTCTGCGCCTCGGCCTCGGCGCGCGGCATCGCGCACGGGATGCGGGTGGCGGACGATGCCACGCCGGCGCGCTTGATGCAGGCGCGCGGATCGAACGGCAGGATCGGCACGTCGTCCATGAAGATCACGTGCTTGCCGGCCGCGGTGAAGCGCCGCAGCGTGTCGCGTGCAGCGTCGGCCAGGCGCTTGCCGTACGGGGAAACGGCGTCCATCCGCACGTGGGCCGAGATCACCACGGTTTTGATGGTCGGCGTGGACAGGGCCAGTTCCAGCATCTGCTGGGTGGCTTCCTGGTACGGGTCGCCCTCCGCAGGCAGGTTCCAGTACGGGTGGCGGGTGCCGAAATAGACCAGGTTTTCGCCGATGCTGGAATAGTATTTCAGCAGCCCGGCCGACACATGGTAGGCGTGGCTGTCGCCCACCATGGCCACCGTTGGTTCCCTGGCAGGCTGCGCCATCAGGCAGTATTCGTACATCGAATCGAAGCCGTAGCGCTGCTTGCAGGCCGCGGCGTTGTCCCTGTCCTCGACCATCACCAGCGATTTCTGGTGGCGCGCGTTGTCCAGGATGGCGGCACGTTCCGGCACGCCATTATTGAACCAGGCCATGCCGCCGATGGCCGCCAGCAGTGTCATCGCGGCGGCCAGGATCGCCACCGTGTAGCGGCTGGCGCCGAAGCGCATCGGCCGCTCGACGAAGCGCCAGGTCAGCCAGGCCAGCACGACCGCCAGCGCCACCGCGCCGGCGCGCAGCGGTGCGGACGGCGTGCCCGACTCGACGATATGGGCAAACGACAGCAGCGGCCAGTGCCACAGGTAGAGCGGATAGCTGATCAGGCCGAACCACACCAGCACGCGGTTCGACAGTACCGCGCGGTTGAACCAGGCCGATTGGCCGGCGCTGATCAGGAGCACCGTGCCAACGGTCGGCAGCAGCGCGTACCAGCCGGGGAAGGCGTGGCCGCGCGTGATCAGCGCCAGGCCGAGCGCCAGCAGCAGCGCGCCCGCGCCGGCGCGCAGGTTGCGCGCCGCCGGGGCGGCATTTGTCAATAGTGGCAGGCCGCGCGGCGACAGCATCGCGCAGGCCAGTACGGCGCCGAGCAGCAGCTCCCATGCGCGGCTGGCGGGCGAGTAGAAGCCGGCGGTGGGGAAGGCCTTGATGAAGCCGACGTTGATGGCGAACGACAGCAGCGCGAGGCCGGCCGCCAGCGCCATGAAGCTGAAGCGGCGCTTCGCGGCCACCAGCAGCAGCACCGGCCAGAAAATGTAGAACTGCTCCTCGATCGCGAGCGACCACAGGTGCAGCAGCGGCTTGGTGTCGGCGGCGCGGTCGAAGTAGCCCACTTCGTTCCACAGCACGGCGTTCGACACGAAGCCGGCGCCCCCGAGCAGGTGCAGGCCAAGCTGCTTCAATTCGTCGGGGAACAGCGCGAACCAGCCGAACGCGAAGCAGCACGCCATCACCAGCAGCAACGAGGGGAAGATGCGGCGGATGCGGCGCGCGTAGAAGCTGCCGAAGGTGAAGCTGCCGCGCGCGTGTTCCTTGACCAGGATGGTCGAAATCAGGAAGCCGGAAATCACGAAGAACACGTCGACCCCGGTGAAGCCGCCGGGCAGCAGCGAGGGGAACGCGTGGAACAGTACCACCGCCAGCACGGCGATGGCGCGCAGGCCGTCGATGTCGCTGCGGTACTTGGGATGGGTGGACAGGTCGACGTCGCCCGCTGCCGCTTTGATGGCTAGCGCGGGAATATTCTTATCGATTTTCATGGTGGTGGGAAAGTTGCGTGGCGGAAGTATAAACGATCGGCCATGCAAGATAGCGCCGTCGCTCGGGGAGCGACGGTTCTGGGGCGTGCGGTTTTACACCGACTTGTATTGCATCAGGCGCTGCACCAGGCGGCGGTTGACGCGGTCGATCTCGGACGCGTTGTCCAGGTTGTCGACCTTCTGGCGTACGCTGGCCGCGATGTCGCCGCTGCGCAGGTCCTTCAGGGTGGCCACAGCCTCGACTTCGCCGTTTACCACCAGCAGTTCGACTTCGAGCACAAAGCGCGCGGAGCGGCTCAGCGACTCGTATTCGATGTCGCTGGCGCGGCCGCCCGCCGCCGTCTTGCGGTGCAGGACGGTGGAATCGAGCAGGCGCACGTCCTGCTTTTTCAGTTCGACGCTGAGCGATTGCTCGAACAGCTTGGCGAACTGGCTGCGCACGCGCGT
>NZ_QYUP01000174.1 GCF_003590855.1 Massilia cavernae | reverse complement strand
TGCGGGTGGTGGAGCGGTAATTCTGTTCGAGCTTGATCACCTTCAGGTCGGGGAAATCCTCGCCCAGGGTCTTCAGGTTTTCGACCGACGCGCCGCGCCAGGCATAGATGGCCTGGTCGTCGTCGCCGACGGCGGTGAACATCGGCTTCTTGCCGATGCCGGTGACCATCAGTTTCACCAGTTCGTACTGGCAGGTGTTGGTATCCTGGTACTCGTCCATCAACAGGTAGCGCAGGCGGCGCTGCCACTTGTCGCGGATCGGGTCGTTGTTGCGGAACAGTTCGACCGGCAGGCGGATCAGGTCATCGAAATCGACCGCCTGGTAGGCCGCCAGCGTGGCCACGTAGCTGCGGTAGATGCGCGCGGCCTGGGCCTCGTCCTCGTCCTTGGCCTGCTTGATCGCCACCTCGGGGTCGACCAGGCCGTTCTTCCACAGCGAAATCGAGTTCTGGATCTGGCGCACCAGCTGCTTGTCGGTGGTGATGGCCAGGTCGGACACCAGCGCGAAGCAATCGTCGCTGTCCATGATCGAGAAACGGTCCTTCAGGCCGACGCCGGCCGCCTCCTGGCGCAGGATCTTCACGCCCAGCGAGTGGAAAGTCGACACCGTCAGCTGCTTGGCCTGGCGCGGCTGCTTGAGCAGCTTGGCGATACGCTCCTGCATCTCCAGGGCCGCCTTGTTGGTGAAGGTCAGCGCCGCGATCGTGCGCGGATCGTAGCCCCGGTCCTCGATCAGGTGCGCGATCTTCTGGGTGATCACGCGCGTCTTGCCCGAGCCGGCGCCCGCCAGCACCAGGCAGGGGCCGTCGAGATAGACCACGGCTTCGCTCTGGGGAACGTTGAGGCCGAACTTGGGGGCATTGGACATCGGGAGGGACTTCTTGGAAGAAACAGCCGCCCATTGTAGCGCAAGCGGGACAGACCTCACCATCGGGGCTAGACCCCGATGGTGGGGGTCTGTCCCCGATTGTTCGAAAGCGGCAGCCCAACTTGGGCGCCGCATGCGTTACCATCCCACCATAGAGCGTTGCGAACGCTCCAACTTTAGATGGCGAAGCAATATGAAATTTGAACACCTGATTGAAATTAACGACCTGCTGAACCCCCTGATGGATACCATCACCCGCGAGCAGCTGTGGCGCGGCCTGGTCATGCGCGCGGAGTCGCCGAAGATCTTCGTCCCGCAGGTCGACGAGGTGACCATCAGCGACCGCAGCGACGCCGGATTCACCCGCCGCCTGCGCTATGGCGAACTGGTGGTGCTCGACCACGTGGTGCTCGCGCCGCAGCAGCATGTGCGCTACGAGGTGCCGAAGCAGGGCGAGATTGGCGCCTCGTCCCTGGTGATGGCGATCGAGGAGCCGGCTGACGACCGCCTGTTCGTGCGCTTCTCCTATGACGATGGCCGCACCGCGGCGGAAGACAAGGCCAATGAAATGTACGACGATTTCCGCCGCTCAGCCTACCAGGAGGCCGACATCGACACTATCCGCATCCTGCGCGAACTGGCCGCCGCCGGCCGCCTCAACGCCGGCCTGCTGAACTAGCGGCCCGCGCTACACGCCCGGCGTGCAGTCGGGTTCCTCGCTGGGCGCAGGCGCGCCCTTGCCCAGCTCTTTGGCGAGGTCGCGCAGCGCGGTGCGCACGCCTTCCTCGATCACCGGGTGGTAGAACGGCATGTCGAGCATCGCCGGCACCGTCAGGCCGGCCTGGCAGGCCCACGCCAGCAGGTGCGCCAGGTGCTCGGCGCGCGGCCCCGCCATCTCCGCCCCAGGAAGCGGCGGCTGCCGTATTCGCCGTACACGCGCAGCATGCCGCGGTTCTGCAGCATCACGCGGCTGCGTCCCTGGTTGTCGAACGAGACCTTCCCCACCGCGAACTTGTGGAGCCCGCCGGCGCACAGCTCCTGGTAGCCCGCGCCCAGCGTGGCGATCTGCGGCTCGGTGAAGGCGATCGCCAGCGGCGTGCGGCGCAGTCCTGGATGCACGCCGGGATAGCGGCCGGCGTTGTCGCCCGCGATCTTGCCGTGGTCGGCCGCTTCCGGCAGCAGCGGCATTTCGTTGTTGGCGTCGCCGGCGATGAAGATATGGCTGCTCCCGCATTGCATGGTCTGGCGGTCGAACAGCGGAATGCCCTTGGCGTCCAGCTCCAGCCCCGTGGCTCCGATGCCGATGGCGTCGACATTCGGCGTGCGGCCCGCCGCCACCAGCACGTACTGGTAGCGCTCGGTGCGTTCCTCGCCGCCGCCGTCGCGCGTGGTGAGCATCACCCGATCGCCGTCCTGGCGCGCTTTCACCACCTTGTGCTGGAAGCGCAGGTCGAGCTCTTCGCCCAGCGCGCGGGCGGCGACGTCCAGGATCTCGGGATCGCTGATGTGGGCGACGCTGCCGCCGCGCGCGTAGATGGCGGTCCGCACACCCAGCCGCGCCAGCGCCTGGCCCAGTTCGAGCCCGATCACGCCGGTGCCGATCACGGCCACGGACTCGGGCAGGTCTTCCCAATCGAATACGTCGTCGCTGACGATCACGCCCGGCCCCACGCCGCGCAGCTCGGGCGGCACGAAGGGGCGCGAGCCGGTGGCGATGACGATGCCGGTCGCTTCGACCGCCGTGTGCTCGTCCACCTGCAGCGTTTGCGGGCCGGTGAAGCGCGCGTGGCCGCGCAGCTTGTCCGCGTCCGGAATGCCGTCGACGGAGTCGAGCACGAAGCCGACGAAGCGGTCACGCTCGCTGCGCACCCGCGCCATCACTTCGCGGCCGTCGATGCGGATGTCGCCCGCGTGCACGCCGAATCCGGCCGCCGCGCGCGCCGCGTGCGCCGCATCGGCGGCGGCGATCAGCAGCTTGCTCGGCATGCAGCCGACGCGCGCGCAGGTGGTGCCGTACGGCCCGCTTTCGATCATCACCGTGCGCTTGCCCTGCGCGTGCGCGGCCCGGTAGGCGGACAGGCCGGCAGTGCCGGTTCCGATCACCGCTACGTCCACGGTCAACTTGTTCATGGCGCTCCTTGGTTGGGGTTGCATCCGGCTTTCATTTTAGTGAAATCGGCCGCGGCGCGCATTCCCGCAGGATCAGATGTCGAGCGGGTCGACTTCGAGCGACCATTTGACCCGGCTTTTCATCTCGCGCAGCGCCACGATCCACTGTTTGAGGAAGGCCTGCAGCGCGGGCCGCGACGGCGACTCCACCAGCAGCTGCGCGCGGTCGACGTTGTGCACGCGCGTCATCGTCATCGGGATCGGGTCGTTGATGGTGATGCCTTCGTGCGCCAGGCAGTCGCGCGCCGCTTCCAGGAATGCGATGGCGATGGCCAGCTCGCGCGCCTCGGCGCGCAGCAGGGCCTGGTACATATAGGGCGGCAGGGCGGCGCCGCGCCGGTCTTCCAGCTCGCGGTTGGCGAAGCGGTCGTAATCGTGGCTGACCAGCGCCGCATACAGCGGGTGGGTGGCGTAGCGGGTCTGTACCAGCACTTCGCTGACGCTGCCGCCTTCATTGCGCGCGGCGCGGCCGGCGCGACCGGCCACCTGCATCAGCTGCGCGAACAGGCGCTCGCTGGCGCGGTAGTCCTGCGAGAACAGCGCGGTGTCCGGATTCAGGATGCCCACCAGGGTCAGCTTCTTGAAGTCGTGGCCCTTGGCGACCATCTGGGTTCCGATCAGGATGTCGACCTCGCCGCGGTGCACGGTGTCGAAGGCCGCCTGCGCGCTGCCCTTGCGCCGGGTGGAGTCGGCGTCGATGCGCAGGATGCGCGCTTCGGGGAACAGCTGCTGCAAGCCCTCTTCCACTCGCTGGGTGCCACGCCCGAGCGGCTGCAGGTCGACGTTGCCGCAGGTCGGGCAGTGGCGCGGGATGCGCATCTCGAGGCTGCAGTGGTGGCAGCGCAGGCGGTGTTCGGGCTTGTGCAGCACCATGAAGGAGGTGCAGCGGGTGCAGTCGCTGACCCACCCGCACGCGTCGCAGGAGATCACCGGCGCATAGCCGCGCCGGTTCAGGAACAGCAGCGACTGTTCGCCGCGCTCCATGCGCTGGCGCAGCGCCGCCACCAGGTGCGAAGTGAGGCCGTCCTTCGGCTTGTCGCGCTCCATGTCGAGCAGGCGCACGCGCGGCAGCACCGCATCCTTGACGGCGCGCTCGCGCAGTTCGAGCTTGCGGTAGCGCCCCGAACCGGCGTGGTGCCAGCTTTCCAGCGAGGGCGTGGCCGAACCCAGCACGATCGGTATCGCCAGCTGGCGCGCGCGCCATACCGCCAGGTCGCGCGCGGAATAGCGCAGGCCTTCCTGCTGCTTGTACGAGGGGTCGTGCTCTTCGTCGATGACGATCAGCTTCAGGTTCGGCAGCGAGGCCAGGATCGACAGGCGGGTGCCGAGGATGATGCGGGCGCGCCCCTGATGCGCGGCCAGCCAGTGCAGCATGCGCTCGCCCTCGGACAGGCTGCTGTGCAGGGTGGCCAGCATCACGCCCGGAAAACGCGCGCGGATATTCCCTTCGAGCTGGGGCGTCAGGTTGATCTCGGGGACCAGGACCAGGATCTGGCCGTCAGCCTCGCGTTCCAGCACCTGGGCGCAGGCCTGCAGGTAGACCTCGGTCTTGCCGCTGCCGGTCACGCCGTATAGCAGGATCGGCTGTGAAGCCCCGGGCGCCGCGATGCGTCGGGCCGCCTGCCGCTGGCGGGCGTTTCAGCACCGCATGCAAACGGTGGCGTCGTGCGCGGCGGCCAGCTTGTCCATCTTCTTGAGCGCGCGGTATCGAAGCGCCACGGTGGTGGGCAGGCGAGTTCTTCGGCAGGCCGGGCAGCGCCACCTCGCCCAGCGGGCGCTGGTAGTAATCGGCGGCAAAGCCGGCCAGCGCCAGCCACTGCGCGGACAGCGGGGCCAGCTGGCTGCGCACGGCGATCGCGTCCTTCAGCTTGTCGGGCGGAACCTCGGTGTCGCGCCCGACACTGACGATGAGCCCGACTACTTCACGGTGGCTGAAACTCACCAGCGCCAGCTGCCCCGGCAGCGGCTCGGAGCCGGGCTCGCACGGCCAGCGGTAGTCGAAGCAGCTGTCCAGCGGCGTGTCGAGCGCAATACGGAGTATGCAATGGGTCATCAGGACGCGTTTTTTGCTGCATTCATGGGCTGGACAAGGGCGCCGGAAGCGGGTTCGCCGCCGTTCGCCACCATTTGGCTAACGTTGTGGACAACTTTGTGAACAAACCCATCCATAACGTCCAAATATTTGTGCTTCGCACAAGACATGCACAGCTCCAAGAAAAATCAAATTATTTTTTTCTTTTAAATTCAGTCACTTGCATACTGTACTTTTACACAGGTGTTGCGGGACCTTCCCGGCGTTTATTGTGCATAACTGGTAGTTTTCGGGGCAGGTTTGTAGTCGCTCACATTGCCAAAAAGCACTAAACTTGCGCTCCGGCCATTCACCGCGAGATATACCCGAAGTGCGCCGCCGATGCAGGGAAAATCATTTACAAAAATATCATGCGCTGCAACAGCAAGCTCACGCCGAACCGAGCAATCTGGCCTAAGTCACGGTAAACGCTGAGGTTTTTTCCTTTATCCACACTTCCTGTTGATAACTTTGTGGACAAAGCCGGAAAGTTGGCGTTTTCACTCGGGAACTGCGCGTCAAAAGGACAATTACCGCCAAAACGGCCAAGCAAAATTATCTGCAAAATCAAATACTTAGAAAAACACTGCAAATTAGGAAATTGCCGGACCAACAAATCGTTTGCAAAAATGCAATTTGTGCATAAGTGTGATTTTGACGCTGGAGAATATCTGGACTGCGGCGCATGGACCGGCCTGCGGCCCATTCGTTTTTGTAGCGGAACTACATCAGCCGGCGCGTTGCTTGCGGCTGAAGCTGTGGACGGCATCGACCATCGCCGTCACCGATTCCGGCGGGGTGAACTGCGAAATGCCGTGGCCCAGGTTGAAGACATGGCCGTGACCGGCCGCCGGCGTGCCGTAGGCGGTCAGCGAACGCTCGACTTCGGCGCGGATCTGGTCCGGGCTGGCGAACAGGATGGCCGGGTCAAGGTTACCCTGCAGGGCCACCTTGTCGCCCACCAGCGCGCGTGCGCGGCCAAGGTTGACGGTCCAGTCCAGGCCGACCGCGTCGGCGCCGATATCGGCGATCTGGTCGAGCCAGATGCCGCCGCCCTTGGTGAAGACCACCGCCGGGATGCGCACGCCGTCCTTTTCGCGCTTCAGCTGGCTGACCACCTGCTGCATGTATTTCAGCGAGAACTCCTGGTAGGCGCCGTCGGCCAGCGCGCCGCCCCACGAGTCGAAGATCATCACCGCCTGCGCGCCGGCGTCGATCTGGGCGTTCAGGTAGGTGGCCACGGCCGCCGCGTTCACCGCCAGGATGTGATGCATCAGGTCGGGGCGGTTGTACAGCATCTTTTTAATGGTGTGGAATTCCTTCGAGCCGCCGCCTTCGACCATGTAGCACGCCAGCGTCCACGGGCTGCCCGAGAAGCCGATCAGCGGCACGCGGCCGTTCAGCGCGGTGCGGATCTGGGTGACCGCCTTGAACACGTAGTCGAGCGATTCCATATCCGGCTCGCGCAGCGCCAGCACTTCGGCTTCGGTGCGCAGCGGGCGCTCGAATTTCGGGCCTTCGCCATCGGCGAAATACAGGCCCAGGCCCATCGCGTCCGGCACCGTGAGGATGTCGGAGAACAGGATCGACGCGTCCAGCGGATAGCGGTCGAGCGGCTGCAGCGTGACTTCGGTGGCGTAGTCCGGGTTCTTGGCCAGGCCCAGGAAGGAACCGGCGCGCTCGCGCGTGGCGCGGTACTCGGGCAGGTAGCGCCCCGCCTGGCGCATCAGCCACACCGGGGTGTAGTCGGTCGGTTGGCGCATGAGCGCGCGCAGGAAGGTGTCGTTCTGAAGCGGGGCGAATTGTGGCATGGCTGACAATAAAGCTTGGAGAAAGCCGCTATTATCGCATTCCCCGGCTCCTTGAAGCGCATGGCCCGGCTTCGTTGCGCGGGGGTCCTGTATTCTTTATCATGCTGTCCTGCCCTAGACCGAGGTTCCCTCATGACTGCACCCTCCGCCAAACCCGCCCTTCCCTGCGGCGCCTGGCCTTCGCCGATCAGCGCCAGCGTGGTCGCCGCCGGCGCCGTGCCCCTGTCGCAGCTCGCGCTGGATGGCGATGACTGCTACTGGCTGGCCGGGCGCGCGAGCGAGGCGGGGCGCACTACCCTGATGCGCCAGCGCGGCGGGACCATCACCGAAATCACGCCGGCGCCATTCAACGTGCGCTCGCGCGTGCACGAATACGGCGGCGGCGCCTACCTGGCCCACGGCGGCACGGTGTGGTTCTCCCACTTTGCCGACAACCGCCTGTACATGGCGGCCGACGGCGAGGCGCCGCGCGCGCTGACGGCCGCAAGCGCGATGCGCTTTGCGGACTTCGTCGCGGACACCCGGCGCGCGCGCCTGGTCTCGGTGCGCGAGGACCACAGCGGCGGCGGCTACCCGGTCAACACCCTGTGCGCGGTCGGTTTCGACGGCAGCGAGACGGTGCTGGTGGAAGGCGCCGATTTCTACGCCGCGCCGCGCCTGTCGCCCGATGGGAACCAGCTGGCCTGGCTGAGCTGGGACCATCCGCGCATGCCGTGGCAGGGCACCGAACTGTGGGTGGCCGAGGTCGGCGCGGCCGGCCTGCTGCTGAACCCGCGGCTGGTGGCGGGCGGCCCGGAGGAATCGATCTGCCAGCCCGAATGGTCGCCGGCCGGCGTGCTGCACTTCGTTTCCGACCGCAGCGGATGGTGGAACCTGTACCAGCTGGCCGATGGCGAGGTAGAGCCGCTGTGCAAGCGCGCCGCCGAATTCGGCGCGCCGCACTGGACCTTCGGCGGCTCGATGTACGGCTTCCGCTCCGAGTCCGAAATCGTCTGCACCTTCATCGAGAACGGCGTCAGCCGGCTGGCCCGCATCTCCACGTCGCCGGTCAGGCTCGAAGCCGTCGCCAACCCCTGGCAGGAGATCCGCGAGCTGCGGGTGTCCGGCAGTTCCGTGGCCGTGCTGGGCGGCGCACCCGACCTGCCGCTGGAACTGGCCCGCATCGACCTGGCCGATGGCCGGCGCGAGGTGCTGGCCCATTCGATCACCCAGCTGCCGCCGGCCGGCTACCTGTCTATCCCCGAAAGCATCACCTACCCGAGCACGGGCGGGCGCAGCGCGCACGCCTTCTACTACGCGCCGCACAATGTGGACATGGAAGCGCCCGCGGGCAGCAAGCCGCCGCTGATCGTCATCGGCCACGGCGGCCCGACCGGCATGGCCGCCAGCACCCTCAAGCTGGCCACTCAGTTCTGGACCAGCCGCGGCTTCGCGGTGCTGGACGTGAATTACGGCGGCAGCACCGGCTTCGGCCGCGCCTACCGCGATTCGCTCAAGGGCCAGTGGGGCGTGGTCGACGTCGAGGACTGCGTGGCCGGCGCGCGCTATCTCGCCATGCGCGGCATGGTGGATCCCGAGCGGCTGGTGATCCGCGGCTCCAGCGCGGGCGGTCTGACCACGCTGTGCGCACTGACCTTCCATGACGTGTTCAAGGCCGGCGCCAGCTACTATGGCGTGTCCGACCTGAAGGGGCTGGACGCCGACTCGCACAAGTTCGAATCGCATTACAACGAATACCTGATCGCGCCCCAGCCGGAAGCGGAGGCGCTGTACATGCTGCGCTCGCCGATCAACCACACCGCACAGCTCAAGCGCCCGATGATCTTCTTCCAGGGCCTGGACGACAAGGTGGTGCCGCCGCCGCAGTCGGAAATGATGGTCGAGGCGCTGCGTTCGTCCGGCGTGCCGGTGGCCTACATGACGCTGGAAGGCGAAGGCCACGGCTTCCGCAGGGCCGACAGCATCGTGCGCACGCTTGAAGCGGAGCTGTACTTCTACCAGCGCATCTTCGGCCTGATCCCACCGGATGCGCCGCAAGCGGTCGCCATCGACAACCTGGCTGCAACTGAATGACGGCACCTGAAATACGCGCCCGCTTCGAGGCGAGCGAACCCGAAGACAAGATCATCGCCGCCATCCTCGCGCTGGTGGGCGAGCCGGTGGGCGCAAGCCGGCTGGGCGAATACCTGGCTGCGGCCGGCATCGATGCCGGCGACGTCGATGCGCGCCTGCTGCGGATGCGCCAGGAAGGCATGCTGGCTACCATCAACGGCCGCGGCACCATCGTTTCCGCGGGCCTGGCCTGGCCGGCGATCCGCCATGCGGTCGAAGCCGGCAAACTGCATGCGCTGCGCCGTGCCTACTACCAGGTCAACCCGCTGCGCCGCGACTGGCAGGGCTTCGTCGTCCTGCGCAGCTACCGCCAGGGCGTCGCGCTGCTGCGCATGGCGCTCGTCGGGGGCGACGAGCCGGATGAAGTGGGCGCACTGCTGGAAGCCTGCGTGGCCTGCCACGAAGCGGCCTACCTGCACCCTATCGTCGACATCTGCGCACGTCCGTTCGAGCCTGGAATGTTCGAACACATGCACCCGTCGCTGGTCGACATGGTGCTGACAGTGCTGGTCAACGACGTGCAGCGCGATCCCGCCACGGCACCGGCGCTGCGCGAGTTCGCCGAGCGCCATGTGGCGCAGGGCGCCGCCTCGATGAACCTGCGCATCGTGCTGGCCGAGCACCTGATCCTGTGCGGCCGGCTGGATGACGCGGCGCGCATGCTGGGCGAGCTGGACGACTCGCTGGCGATGTTCTTCCGCAGCGTGATCCTGCTGCTGCGCGACGACCATGCGCTTGCCCTGACCGGTTTCGAGCAGGCGCTCAAGCTGCTGCGGCGCGAAACCGGCAAGCGCAAGATCTGCTTCCCGGGCATCGGCGGCCACCTGTACATGCTGGCCCTGATCCGCACCGGCGAAGCGAAGCACGACAAGCTGGCCGACGCCTACCTCGACGCGGCCACGCGCGCGGTGCAGAGCCACGACACCGCCGTCTACGAACAACTGAGCATGCTGCGCCGCATCCGCGGCGGCACCGTCGACGTCGACGTGCTGCCTTCGCGGAACTGGGAAACCGCGCTGCAGCCTTTCATGTTCCGCGCCCTGATGCACCACTGGCTGTCGCTGCCCCAGCTGAAGGACAAGCGCGAAGCGCTGGAACAGATGCTGGAACAGTCGGAACTGGCCGGCTTCGACCTGGTCTCGTCGCAGCTGGCCGCCGTCCTCGGCGAGATGGGCAGCATCGGGCACGAACAGCGTGCAATCGCGCTGCGCCAGCGCCACCGCCTGCCCGACATGACCGGCTGGTTCGAGCGCGAGGAAAGCTGGCAGCGCCAGCTCAATGCGCTGATCAACCTGCAGCCGGCGATCACCACCGAGGTGGTCAAGGAAGGTCGGCTGGTGTGGCTGATCGACTACGACGCGCGCTATGGCGTGCGCGGCATCGAGCCGCTGGAGCAACGCCGCGATGCGAAGGGCGGCTGGAGCAAGGGGCGGCCGGTCGCGCTCAAGCGCCTGTACAGCGACGGCGGGAGCCTCGATTTCGTCAGCGTGCAGGATCTCAGCGCGATCGGCGCAATCAAGGTCAACCGCTACTATCGCGGCGACCAATACGAACTGAATGCCGACCGCGCCGTGCAGGAATTGATCGGCCACCCGCTGCTGTTCTGGAAGGATTCGCCCGGCACCCGCGTCGAGCTGTTGCCCGGCGAACCGGAATTGATGGTGCGCGCCCAAGGCAGCATGGTGACGATCACGATGCAGCCGCCGATCGACAACAGCAGCGACGACGTCTGCGTCACGCGCGAATCACCGACACGGCTGCGCGTGGTGCGCGTCAAGCCGGAGCACCGCAGCGTCGGCGCCATCATCGGCGAAGGCCTGCAGGTGCCGCTGCACGCGGAAAAGCAGGTGCTCAAGGCGATCAGCGCGATCTCCTTGATCGTGACGGTACAGTCGGACATCGGCAGCAGCGCCGCCGACATCGAACAGGTGAAGGCCGACAGCCGCCTGCACGTACACCTGCTGCCCTACCAGCACGGCCTCAAGATGCACGTGCTGGTGCGGCCACTGCCCGGCGCCGGAGCCTACTACGCACCAGGCAGCGGGGCCGAGAGCGTGATCGCCGACGTCGAGGGCGTGCGCACCGAGGCCCGGCGCGACCTGAACGCCGAGCGCGAAGCGGAGCGCCAGCTGGTGGCGTCCTGCCTGGCGCTGGAAGAGGCCGAGGCCGGCCACGGCGAGTGGCTGCTGGCGCAGCCGCTCGCCTGCCTCGAGCTGCTGGCCCAGTTGCAGGAACTCGATCCGGCCACAGTGACGATCGCCTGGCCGGAGGGCCAGTCGTTCCGCGTGGCGCGCAAGGTGGAGTCGTCATCGGTGCGCCTGTCGATCAAGCGCGACAAGGACTGGTTCGCCGCCGACGCGGAAGTGACCATCGACGAAGACAAAGTAGTCAGCCTGCGCACCCTGCTCGACATGGTCAAATCGGGCAAGGGCCGCTTCGTGGAACTGGGCGACAACCAGTTCGCCGCGCTCAGCACCGAACTGCACAAGCGCCTGATGGACCTCGTCGCCTTCAGCGACCAGCATGGCATTGGGGTGCGCGTGCACCCGCTTGCCAGCTTCGCGCTGCAGGAGCTGGCGGCGGACGCGGGCGGCGTCAAGGCCGACAAGCTGTGGAAGGAGCATCTCTCGCGCATCGACAGCAGCGCCGCCTTCGAGCCGAAGCTGCCGTCCACCCTGCAGGCGGAACTGCGCGACTACCAGCATGAAGGCTACGACTGGCTGGCGCGCCTGGCCCATTGGGGCGTGGGCGCCTGCCTGGCCGACGACATGGGCCTCGGCAAAACGCTGCAGGCGCTGGCGCTGATCCTGTCGCGCGCGCCGCAGGGGCCGACGCTAGTGGTCGCGCCAACCTCGGTGTGCACCAACTGGATGGCGGAAGCGGCGCGCTTCGCGCCCACGCTGAACGTCAAGCTATTCGGCGGCGGCGACCGCGCCGCGATGCTGGACGAGGTGCAGCCATTCGACCTGGTCGTCGCCAGCTACGGCCTGCTGCAGCTCGAAGCGGAGATGTTCTCCAAGGTGAAGTGGCATACCATCGTGCTGGACGAAGCACAGGCGATCAAGAACAACGCCACCAAGCGCTCCGCCGCGGTAATGGCGCTGCAGGGGAACTTCCGCATGGTCGCCACCGGCACGCCGCTGGAGAACCACCTGGGCGAATTGTGGAACCTGTTCCGCTTCATCAATCCGGGCCTGCTCGGCACCAACGACCAGTTCAACCTGAAGTTCGCCGGGCCGATCGAACGCGCGCAGGACAAGCGGGCGGCCGCCGCGGCACGGGCGCGGCTGAAGCGCCTGATCCAGCCTTTCATCCTGCGACGTACCAAGTCGCAGGTGCTGTCCGAACTGCCGCCGCGCACCGAGATCGTGCTGCCGGTCGACCAGACCGCGGAAGAAGCCGCGCTGTACGAGACGCTGCGGCGCGATGCGCTGGCCAAGCTGGCGTCTCTGGAAGGCCCGGAAAGCCAGAAATCGATCCAGATCCTGGCCGAGATGATGAAGCTGCGCCGCGCCTGCTGCAATCCGCAGCTGGTGGCGCCGGAGCTGGGCCTGCAAAGCAGCAAGCTGACCGTGTTCGGCCGCCTGCTCGAAGGCCTGCTGGAGAATCGCCACAAGGTGCTGGTGTTCAGCCAGTTCGTCGACCACCTGACCCTGATCCGCAAGCACCTCGATGCAAAGGGCGTGCGCTACCAGTACCTGGACGGCTCCACCTCCATGCAGGCGCGCAAGGAGCGGGTCGACGCCTTCCAGGCGGGTGACGGCGACGTGTTCCTGATCAGCCTGAAGGCGGGCGGCGTCGGCATCAACCTGACCGCGGCCGACTACGTGATCCACATGGACCCGTGGTGGAACCCGGCGGTCGAGGACCAGGCTTCCGACCGCGCCCACCGCATGGGGCAGCAGCGGCCGGTGACGATCTACCGGCTGGTGGCGAAGAACACCATCGAGGAAGGCATCGTCGACCTGCACAAGCACAAGCGCGACCTGGCCGACAGCCTGCTCGAGGGCAGCGATGCGGCCGCGCGGCTGTCGCCGTCCGACATGTTGAAGATGCTGCAAGAGGGCCTCGGGCACTAAGCGGAAGGCTGCACGCAGCTGTTACAAAACGGACATGCTTGCGGCATTTGGTGCTAATCTGCGCCCTTTGCACGTCCGCTTCCGCGCGCCAGATCCCACGTACATACGAGGCCGAACAGAATGATCAAAACGAAAATAGCCCTGGCTCTCCTGCTTACTTCCTTCGCGCTGGCGCCTGCGGGCGCCGCCAAGCCGAAAAAGCAGGGCAAGGCCAAGGTCACCAAGACAGTCAAGGGCAAGGCAGGCAAGGCCAAGGCTCCGGTAGCAAAGGGCAAGTCCAGCAAGGCAAAGGCCGTCCCGGCGGCCGCCGCCGCAGTGGCGATTGCGGCTGCGCAGCCTGCCGCCAATGACCGCGCGCAGGATCGCCGCTTCAATACCCAGAGCATGCAGTTCCTCGCCGCGCTGTGGAAGATCGATCCGGACAGCGCGATCGTCGTGGGCAAGTACGAAGGCGCGGCCACGCTGGTGATCCCGAGCGCCGCGACGCGCGCGCAGCAGCTGGCGTTCGCCAACGAATGGCTGGAAAAATTCGGCAAGTTCGACACCCGCAAGCTGTCGGACAAGCAGCGCACCGACCTGGCCCTGCTGGTCAACAAGCTCGAATCGGACCGCTGGTACCTGACCACGTTCAAGGAATACGAGTGGAACCCGTCGCTGTATAACATCGCGCAGCCGATCGACCTGGTGCTGACAACGCCGTATGCGTCCAAGGCGCAGCGCCTGCGCACCCTGCTC
The DNA here is from genome assembly GCF_003590855.1 of Massilia cavernae. GTDB lineage: Bacteria > Pseudomonadota > Gammaproteobacteria > Burkholderiales > Burkholderiaceae_D > Telluria_A > Telluria_A cavernae. Next base: position 9,212 of record NZ_QYUP01000174.1, on the reverse strand, counting down.
AAGCGCATCGAGCATGTGCCGGCCTACTTCGCGGCGGCGCAAGCAAGCATCCGCAACCCGACCCACGAACACACGCAGCTGGCGATCACGCAGGCGCCGGGTACGCTGGCGGTGCTGGCCGACCTTGGCAAGGAAGCGCAGGACTCGACCCTGACGCCGGCCGAGAAGAACCAGTTCGCCTCGCGCATCGCCAACGCGGGCCATGCCCTGATCGGCTACGTCGACTTCCTGGCGGCGCTCGACAAGCAGCAGCAGGCGGCCGGCACGGCGCGCTCGTTCCGCATCGGGAAGGCGCTGTACGAGCCGAAGTTCAGGCATGACATCCAGGCCGGCAGCAGCGCCGAACAGACCTACCAGAAGGCGCTAGCCGCGCGCGAGCAGCTGCTCACCCGCATGGACGCGCTGTCGGACGAACTGTGGGCCGAGACCATGGGTTCGACGCCGAAGCCTGCCGACCGCACCCGCAAGATCGGCATGGTGATCGACAAGCTGTCGGCCAACCACGTGTCGCGCGAGGAGTTCTTCCCCGAGATCCGGCGCCAGATCCCGCAGCTGCAGGAATGGGTGACCACACATAATCTGCTCACCCTCGATCCAAAGAAGCCGCTGGTGGTGCGCGAGACCCCGATGTACCAGCGCGGCATCGCCGGCGCCAGCATCGACGCGCCCGGCCCGTACCGTCCGCAGGACCGCACCTACTACAACGTCACGCCGCTGGACGGCATGACGCCGGAGCAGGCCGAGAGCAGCCTGCGCGAGTACAACCACTGGATGCTGCAGATCCTGAATATCCACGAGGCGATCCCGGGCCACTACGCGCAGCTGGTGTATGCCAACAAATCGCCGTCGCTGGTCAAGTCCCTGTTCGGCAACGGCGCGATGGTCGAGGGCTGGGCGGTGTACGGCGAGCGCATGATGCTCGAATCTGGCTACGGCGGCAACACGCCGGAGATGTGGCTGATGTGGTCGAAGTGGAACCTGCGCGTGGTGACCAACACCATCCTCGACTACAGCGTGCACGTACTGGGCATCAGCGAAGCCGAAGGGCTGGACATGCTGGTGCGCCAGGCCTTCCAGACCCGCAGCGAAGCGGCCGAGAAGTGGCACCGCGCGAAAGTCAGCTCGGTGCAGCTGACCAGCTACTTCAGCGGCTACAGCGAGATCATGGACCTGCGCGAAGAGCGCAAGCAGGCATTAGGCCCGCGCTTCGACCTGAAGGCTTTCCACGAGCAGTTCCTCAGCTACGGCAGTGCGCCGGTGCCGATGATCCGCGAACTTATGCAATAAGCATGGAAGAGTAACATTGTCCCAAAATTCATTGCAATAACATCAATCTTGTCCTACCATAAAAATTCTTCGATTCACGAGATTGAAGGCGGCAGGTACAACCAAAACGTATGTATTGAAAGGGAATTATGAAGTCCTTGATTACCGCGGGCACGATCGCCTGCCTGTTTGCCCTGACGGCGTGCGCGTCGCCTGAACTTCCGGCCGATGGGGCCGATGCCCGGGAAGCGGAAAATGCCAAAGTGTTCGAGCAGGAAAAAGGCGAGATGCTCACCGGCAGCCGCATCCCCGTGAAAACCACCACTCACTCGATGCGCCGCACGGGCGGCAAGGAGTTGAGGAAAGAGGGCGGCGGCGGCCAGAACAACCCGGAGTTCCCAAAGGGTGGCGAGCGCTAAGCTGCGCCAGGCGAACAAGGAAAAGGCGCTGCGGCGCCTTTTTTCATTTGGGGTGCGTTAGGCTTGCGCGACGTTTGGCACCAGCATGACCAGATCGGTCGGACCCATGTCGATTCCGGCCTGCGACAGCAATGTGGTGGCTTGGCCGCGGTGATGGGTCTGGTGGTTGAAGAAGTGCATCAGCGAGCCGCCGAACTCGCGCGCGAACGGCAAGCCGGCCACGCTCTTGTGTTCCAGCATGCGCGGCAGTTCGGCTTCGTCGATCTCGCCGGCCCAGGCGCGGATGATGCCGTCGAGGCTGGCGCGCAGCGCGCGCAGTTCGCTGAAACTGCCGCTGCGCTGGTCGAACCCTGCCGGCTGCGGCATCGCGCGCACCGGGTCCAGCGCGGGATAGTCGGCCATCGTGGCGAAACGCTTGAGCCAGATGACGTCGCCCAGCAGGATATGGTTCAGCGTGCCGTAGAGCGAGCCGAAGAAGGCGCCCTTGTCGGCAAGTATCTCGTCTTCAGGCAAGGTCGCAGCAGCCTCGTACAGCCGCGCATTCATCCATTCGTTGTATTCCGCCATCCTCACGATGTGCGCGCACATTCCCACGGCTGTTCCCTTGTAAAAGTGAAAACCGGATTGTAGCGGTGCATGCCTGTCCGTGTGCAAATACGCACACGGGGCGTGCCGGAACGAACTGCAAACACCGCTATTCCGGCCAGGCAATCACAGTAGAATTGCCCCGGGCTGTTAGTTTGTGTGATTGTTTTCCTACGCCTTCCCCGCGCCGCCCACGCACCTTCACCGCTTCAGGTTTTTCCACGGCTTCCGGCTGCGGCGGCCTCCTTGCGCCCGTTCGGTTCCACCGCCGCCGGCGACGTCATCAACGACGCCACCGACAACGGTTTCAACTGGAAAGGCGTGGCCGACCAGTACGGCGCAGTGATCCTGGCGCCCAATGCCACCGGCAATGCAAGTTCGGGGACAGACCCTGAGCCTTCCCCTCAAAAATTGCTTGTAAACAGGCTGGATGCCTGTTAACTTCTAATCCCAAAAACGGCGCATGCATGGCTGTGTTAACCCTTTCGTTTGTAGCGACCAAACTGCGAACGAAAGGAACAGACTATGCATGCAGGACGAATCATACAAGATTTGTTAGCCGATCAATGCCCATCGATACACGCCAAACGCCGGCATTGCCTTGCCTTGATGATTGAGGCGGCGCGGAGTGGCGGGCTTGGTTTGCTGAAGATGAGTAAGTCTGTGCAAGGCTCGAGCTCATTGCGTCATCGCATCAAGCGCTGTGATCGGCTGTTGAGCAATCCCCATCTGGCGACCGAACGCGTGGAGATATTTCGCGCAGTCGCGCAGCGCGTCTTGCAAGGCCAATCGAAGATCAGCATTATCGTGGACTGGTCCGATTTGTTAGCCGACATCAGCCAACACGTGCTGCGTGCGGCTGTCGTTGTGAAGGGCCGCGCTATCGTCATCTATGAAGAGATACACCCCACCGCGCAGTATGGTGCGGCTTCGGTGCACCGCGAGTTCATGAAGACGCTACGCTCGGTGCTGCCAGCCCATTGTCAGCCCTTGATCATCACCGATGCCGGCTTTCGCGCCGCGTGGTTCAAGATGCTCGATCAACTCGGGTTTGCCTGGATAGGACGCATCCGAAACCGCGACATGGTGACCCCCAGTGGCAAAAGTGACTGGCGCGGTTGCAAAGAGCATTTCGCGGACACGAAGGGACGTGCACGCGACCTGGGGAGCTTCAATTACGTCCGTTCGAACCCTGTGCCATGCCGTTTGGTGATGATCAAGAGAGTACCCAAAGGGCGCACATGCAAGACTGTGTTCGGGAAAAAATCGCAGAGCCACCATAGTAAGAAGCAGAGCGCAGGGCAACGGGAGCCGTGGTTGCTGGCTGTTTCGCCACGCCTGTCGAGGCTCAGTGCCAAGGCGGTTGTTAATTTGTACCAGGGCCGCATGCAGATCGAGCAGACGTTCCGCGACCTCAAAAGCTCCCAATGGGGAATGGGGCTCAGCAGCAGCCAAACACGCAAGCCACATCGACTCACCATCTTGTTGCTCATCGCATCGCTGCTTGCGTTCGCGCTGTGGCTGATCGGCTTGGCCGTACGCCGCAACGGGTTCGCTGTTCACTATGGCAGTCGCAAGAAAGCGGCTGCCACCCTATCCATCCTGTCGCTAGCGCGCCACTGGCTGCAATATCACAGCTCGGCACTCTTAACGCGACGTCAAATCGCCGAAGCGTTGAACGAGCTCGGGTCCATGCTCGAGACGTACGAAATATGAGGGGAAGGCTCAGGGACAGACCACCATCTATAAGTTCGGGGACAGACCACCATCCAGGTCGAGATCGAGGTCTGTCCCCGATCTATCCTGGCGCAGACCTCGGCCGGCTACTACGTGATTGGAAATTGCCCTTAAGGCAGGCAAGGCTGGATCCCTGCGTGCCGGCAGCGGCGCGCAGGGCGGAAGGATCAGCCCTGTTCGGTGGGAGCCTGGGTTGCCCTGACGAAGACCGGCGCCAGCAGCAGGCCCAGTTCGTACAGCAGGCACATCGGAATGGCCAGCGCCAGTTGGCTGACCACGTCGGGAGGAGTGACAATGGCGGCGATGACAAAGGAGCCAACGACGACGTAGGAACGGATTTCCTTCAGCTTGGCAACCGATACGATGCCCATGCGCACCAGGATCACGACCACCACCGGCACTTCGAAGGTCACGCCGAACGCCAGGCACATCGATATCACGAAGTCGAGGTAGTTTTCGATGTCCGGGGTGACGGCGATCGAGGTCGGCGAGAACCCGGCGATGAATTCGAATACGCGGCCAAACACGAAGAAATAACAGAACGCCACGCCGGCCATGAACAGCAGCGAGGACGAGATCACGAGCGGCAGCACCAGCTTCTTTTCGTGGGTGTACAGGCCTGGCGCGATGAAGGCCCACACCTGGTAGAACACCCACGGCAGCGACAGGATGAAGGCGATCGCCAGCGTGACTTTCATCGGCACCAGGAAGGGCGCGATGACGCCGGTGGCGATCATCTTCGAGCCGGTCGGCAGCGATGCGATCATCGGCGCGGCCAGGATGTCGTAGATGGCGGCCGGGCCGGGCCACAGCGCCAGCACGCCGAACATGATGGCGATGCCAATGGACGCCTTGACCAGCCTGTCGCGAAGCTCGATCAGGTGGGAGATGAAGGTCTCTTCGCCCGCTGTTTTTTCAGTCATTTAGAAAAACGAAGAGGTGGATTTGAGGCCGGGGCGGAACTTGCGCACGCGCGCCGCGCCGGACATGATTTGGGTCTTGCCGCCATGACGCTTCTTGTACCAGCCCGGCACGGCCGAGTTGCGTACCAGCTTCTTGCGGCGGAAATCTTTCGCCTTGCGCTCGAGGTCGCCCACGGTGGCGTGCACCTCGTGCGAGGCTTCGTGGCCGCGCCACGCTGCATCGATGTCATCCTTCGCTTCGAGGATGCTGCGCTCGACATCGGACTTGATCGACTGTGCCGCGTCCTGGACTTCCTTCTTCAGGTTGCGCAGTTCGTCGAGCTCGATCTCACGGCTGACTTCCGTCTTTACCTCATGCAGGTAGCGCTGGGCACGCCCGTACAGGGTTCCGGCCATCCGCGCCACCCTGGGCAGCTTTTCGGGGCCGATGACTATCAGTGCCACAACGCCAATGATGGCTAGTTTGGAGAGTCCGAGATCGATCATTCATTTTGCAAGTGTGGGCTGACAGGCGCGCGGCGCACGCCCGCCGTGCTTACTGCTTGTTCTTCTCTTTCGCGTCGACGTCGATGGTGGACTTGTCCGCGACTTTTTGCGTCACGGCCGGGTCGGCGTTCTTGTCGTCTTCGCCGCCGCCCTTGACGCCTTCCTTGAAGCCCCTGACGGCCTTGCCGATATCGCTACCCATGTTGCCAAGCTTCTTGGTGCCGAAAATCAGCAAAATTACGACCAGCACGATCAGCCAGTGCCAAACACTCATTGAACCCATCATTTTCTCCTTGCGGGACGCTCTCGCCCGTATCCGTCAAACCTACGTTATTTTACGCGAAGCGCGCGCGCGCGTCCTGCTTAACGCAGACCTCGCCAGGGGCGGGGCCCACCGTAGAGGTGAAGGTGCAGATGGTACACCTCCTGGCCGCCGTCGGGGCCGGAATTGATGAGGATCTTGTAGCCGCCCTGGGGCGTGCCCTCGGCGTCGTAGCTGACCGCGCAGCCGTACTCGTCAGCAAGCTTCGGCACCAGCGCCAGCATGCGGCCCAGCAAGGCGGCATGGCTTTCCGTGCATTCGGACAAGGTGGCGACGTGCAGCTTGGGGATCACCAGCAGGTGCACCGGCGCGGCAGGGTTGATGTCCTTGAACGCCATCAACTCGTCGTCCTCGTAAACGATGGACGAAGGAATTTGTTTTGCGGCGATCTTGCAGAAGATGCAGTTGGTCATGATGCAGCTTTCCTTTGGTTATTCTTTACGGGAGGCTTTTTCGTCGATGCCGGACAAGCCTTCGCGCCGCGCCAGTTCATCGAGCACCTGCTGCGGCGTGAGGTCGAACCTTGCCAGCAGGACCATCGAATGGAACCACAGGTCGGCGCACTCGTACAAGACGTTCTCGCTGCCGGCGCCGTGGCGTGCATCCTTGGCGGCCATCACCAGCTCGGTGGCTTCCTCGCCGATCTTTTTCAGGATGGCGTCGTCGCCCTTGGCCATCAGCCTGGCCACATAGGAGGTTGCGGGGTCGCCGCCGTTTTCCGGTTTGCGCGATTCGATCACGGCCGCCAGGCGGCCCAAGGTCTGGCTCATCTTTTCTTCTTTGGATTGGTATAAATAGTTTCCGGATCCTTCAGCACCGGGTCCAGCGTCTGCCAGTCGCCGTTTTTCGCGTCGCCGTCGAACTTCTGGAAGAAGCAGGAATGGCGTCCGGTGTGGCAGGCGATGCCGCCGGCCTGCTCGATCTTGAGCAGCACCACGTCTTCATCGCAGTCGAGCCGGATCTCCAGCACCTTCTGCACGTGTCCGGACTCCTCGCCCTTGTGCCACAGCTTCTTGCGCGAACGGCTCCAGTACACCGCCTCGCCCAGCTCCACCGTGCGGCACAGCGCGTCGCGGTTCATCCACGCGAACATCAGCACGTCGCCGCTGCCCGCTTCCTGGGCGATCACCGGCACCAGGCCGTGCTCGTCCCACTTCACCTTCTTGAGCCACTTGGCATTCGGCGCAGTGCCCGTTGCATTGACCATACGCTGTTCCCCGTGTTGTGCAGGCTCAGGCAATCCGCATCGGGATGCCTTGCCGCGCCATGAATTCCTTGGCTTCCCCTACCGTGTGCTGCCCGTAGTGGAAGATGCTTGCAGCCAGCACCGCATCGGCGTGGCCCTGTTTGATGCCGTCGGCCAGGTCCTGCAGGCCGCCGACGCCGCCCGAGGCGATCACCGGGATACCGATCGCATCGGACACCGCGCGCGTCAGGCCCAGGTCGAAGCCCGACTTGGTGCCGTCGCGGTCCATGCTGGTCAGCAGGATCTCGCCCGCGCCCAGGCTTTCCAGCTTGCGCGCCCACTCGACCGCATCGAGGCCGGTGGCGTTGCGCCCGCCGTGGGTGAACACTTCCCAGCGCCCGGGGGCCACCTGCTTGGCGTCGATCGCCACCACGATGCACTGCGAACCATGCTTCTGCGAGGCGTCGAACACCAGCTGCGGATTGGTGACCGCCGACGTGTTCATGCTGACCTTGTCCGCGCCGGCGTTGAGCAGGCGCCGCACATCCTCCACCTTGCGCACGCCGCCGCCCACCGTCAGCGGAATGAAGACGCTGGATGCCACCTGCTCGATGATGTGCAGGATCAGGTCGCGGCCGTCGGAAGACGCCGTGATGTCGAGGAAGGTGATCTCGTCCGCTCCCTGGGCATCGTAGCGGCGCGCGATTTCGACCGGGTCGCCGGCGTCGCGCAGCTCGGTGAAATTGACGCCTTTGACGACGCGGCCGTCGGTCACGTCGAGGCAGGGGATGATTCGTTTGGCAAGCATCAGGCCAGGTCGCTTTCGGTAAGTTCATCGGCGCGTTCCTGCGCTTCGCGCAGGTTGATCGTGCCTTCGTAGATCGAGCGCCCGCAGATCACGCCCTCGATGCCTTCATCGGCCACCTTGCACAGCGCCTCGACGTCGGCCAGGTTGTGCAGGCCGCCGGAGGCGATGATCGGGATGCGCACGGCTTGCGCCAGCTTGACGGTGGCGTCGATGTTGACGCCGCCCATCATGCCGTCGCGGCCGATGTCGGTGTAGATGATCGATTCGACGCCGTAGGCTTCGAACTTCTGGGCCAGGTCGATCACTTCGTGGCCGGACATCTTGCTCCAGCCGTCGGTGGCGACCTTGCCGTCCCTGGCGTCGAGGCCGACGATGATGTGGCCCGGGAAGGCGCCGCAGGCGTCGTGCAGGAAGCCGGGGTTCTTCACCGCGGCGGTGCCGACGATGATGTAGCTGATGCCGTCGTCGAGGTAGCGCTCGATGGTGTCGAGGTCGCGCACGCCCCCGCCCAGCTGCACCGGAATCTCGTCGATGCCGTTTTCAAGGGCGAACGCCTGCACCACCTTGAGGATGGATTTCACGGCGGGCTCGTTCTTCGGCTTGCCGGCGAACGCGCCGTTCAGGTCCACCAGGTGGAGGCGGCGCGCGCCCTGCTTCAGCCAGTGCAGCGCCATTTCGGCGGGGTCTTCTGAAAACACGGTGGCGAGTTCCATGTCGCCCTGTTTCAGGCGAACGCAGTGACCGTCCTTGAGGTCGATGGCAGGAATAAGCAGCATGGCGATGTTCTTGGTAGGTGGTTGGCGGAATCAGGGATTCCAGTGGACGAAATTCTTGTACAGCTGGAGGCCGGCGCTGGCGCTTTTCTCCGGGTGGAACTGGGTGGCGACGATATTATCGCGCGCTACCGCGCAGCAGAACGGCGCGCCGTAGTCGGTTTCGCCGATGGTGTCGGCGGCGTTTTCCGGCTGGGCGTAGTAGCTGTGCACGAAGTAGAAATAGCTGTCGTCGGCGATGCCTTCCCACAGCGGGTGGGCGCGCACCTGGCGCACCCGGTTCCAGCCCATCTGCGGCACCTTGAAGCGCGAACCGTCTTCCTGCAGGCGGCCTTCGAGCTGGAAACGCACCACCCGGCCGGGCAGCAGGCCGAGGCCGGGCGTATCGCCTTCCTCGCTGCGGTCGAACAGCATCTGCTCACCCACGCACACGCCCATCATCGGGCGGCTTTCGGCGGCGCGCATCAGCGCTTCCTGCACGCCCGACTCGCGCAGGCTGCGCATGCAGTCGCGCATCGCGCCCTGGCCCGGCAGCACGATGCGGTCGGCGCTGTCGATGTCGGCGGCTTCGCCGGAAATGAGGACATTGGCTTCGGGCGCCACCGCGCGCAGCGCCTGCGCGACCGAGCGCAGGTTGCCCATGCCGTAATCGACTACAACAATTTTATTCATGGCAGTTTCTTTACAGGCTGCCCTTGGTCGATGGG
>NZ_QYUP01000173.1 GCF_003590855.1 Massilia cavernae | reverse complement strand
GCCGACGATGATGCCGCTGCCGGACGCCGCCACCGTATTGTTGCTGACGACGATATCGCGTGCGTCATGCCACAGGTGGATCGCGCCCTGCGCCACGCGGTACACCACGTTGTTCCGCACCGCGCCCGAGGTGCTCACGTAGATGCCCTGGATGTAGTGGCAGCCGGGCGGCCCGATGTCGTGCACCAGGTTGCCGATCACCTCGGACTGCACGCCGCGGTAGTAGCTGTCCACGCCGATCGCCGAGCCGCCCTCGCTGGTGCATGCCACACCCTGCGCCATGTGATGGATCCAGTTGTCACGGATGACGGCGTAGGAGCCGCCGTTGTAGATGCCGTAGCGCCATGCGGCGCCGCCCTGCCCTGCGGCGCCGTCCACCTCGAAGCCCGCGATGTCGGTGAAACTGCCACGGTTATCCCACGCCATGTCGCGGGCCGGGCGCGCCGGCGGGACGATGGTGGCGCCCCACTTCACCTCCGACACGTAGTAGATGCGCGCGGCCGGGGTGCCGTTGGCGCTGGTGCGGAAACCGCCCGCGTAGCTGCCGGGCGCCACCAGCACGGTGGTGCCCGGCCTGGCCGAGCGCGATGCGCGCGCGATCGACCTGAAAGGTGAGGACCGGGTGCCGCTATTGCCGTCGCTGCCGGCCGGCGACACGTACAGCGTATAGGGCGTGGCCGGAAGCGCACGCCGGTACGGCACGCTTGCTTCCATGCCGGGATACTGCCCGCCGGCCGGCTGGCCGAAGTCCTGCGGCATGGCGCTACTTGCTGTACGCGAGCTGCACCTCGGGCTCGCGGTGGAACTGGTAGCGGTAGCTGGACAGGCGCAGCGACAGGTCGTTGAACAGCACGCCCTGGGGCGAGATGCCGGCGTGGTTCAGGCGCTTGACCGACTCGTTGATCTCTTCCTCGGTGGTGCGCCCGGCGCGCGCCAGGATGAACACGGCGCCGGCATGGGCGCCGATGATCAGCGCGTCGGCCACCGTCAGGATCGGCGGCGGATCGAGCAGCACCAGGTCGTATTCGGCGCTGACGGTTTCGAGCAGCGTGCCGAAGTTCAGGTGCAGCAGGAATTCGGAGCGGTTGGGCGGCAGCGCCCCGGTCGGGATGAAGTCGAGGTTCTCGAGCACGCCGCGATGGACGATGTCGCCGACCGCCATGGCGCCGGCGATCGCGTTCGACAGCCCGTGTTCGCGGCCGACGCCGAAGTAACGATGCAGGTGGCCGTGGCGCAGGTCGGCGTCGATCAGCAGGACGCGCTTGCCGCTGGCTGCCATCACCGCAGCCAGGTTGACAGTGACGAAGGACTTGCCAGCGCGCGCGAGGGTCCGCTGATCATGACGATATTGTTCCTGAAGTGAGGCATGGCGAACAGCAGCGCGGCGCGGAAGCCGCGCAGGCTTTCCACCGCGATGTCCTCGGGCGCGGCCTGCGCCAGCAGCGGCAGGTCGCCGCCGTCGCCGCGCGACTTGCGGCTCAGGCGTTCCTCGATATTGCTGTGCGGGACACTGGCGTACACCACGCGCGCGCCCAGCATGCGTTCGATTTTCTGCGGGTCGTCGATGCCGCCGTTCAGCGCGCGCCGGGTGAAGGCAACCAGCGTGCCGATGAACATGCCGGTGATCGCCGCCAGTATCACGATCAGCGGCCGGTTGGGCTTGATCGGCTCTTCCGGCGCCATCGGCGCGTCGATCATGCGCACGTTGCTGACCCGGCCCACCGACACCAGCCGCAGTTGCTGGGCGGTGTTCGACAGCGCGGTGTACAGGTCGGTGTTGACCTTGATCTCGCGCACCAGGCGCGCTTCGTCCTGCTCCAGCACCGGCAGCGACTTGATCCGCCTTTGCACGTCCTCGATCTCGTCATCCACTTCCCTGCTCTGCCGGCTGACGCCGCGCACGATAGGATGGTCCTCCGTGAAGCGGGTCAGCAGCTCGGTCTTTTTCTGCTGAAGCGCGATGCGGCGGCTGCGCGCATCGGCTGCCTGCAGGAGACTCATGCGCGCTTCCTCGCGCATGTCGACGGTGCCGTGGCTGTTGCGGAAATGGTTGTAGCGTTCCTCCGACTGCTCCAGCTGCCGCTTCAGGGCCGGCAGCTGGCGGTCGAGGAAGGCCAGCGATTTTTCGGCCTCTTCGGTCTTGCGCGCCAGGTTCTGGCGCATGTATTCGCGGCCGATCTCGCCCAGCACATTGTTGATGCGCAGCGGGTCCTCGCCCTGCAGCTTGACTTCGATAATGCCCGACTGCTTGCCCTGCTCGCTGATCGCCATCGCGTTCTGGATGCCCTCGATGGTGCCGAGGCGCGACAGCCGCCGCAGGTGGAACTCGGCGCCGGGACGGGCATCGAGCTTGTCGATCCGCAGCTCGAGCGTACCGCCACCGACCTGCGCCTTCAGGGTTTCGCCGACCCGTCCTTCGTACACCACCGGCTGGCCGCCGCCGCTGAGGCGATACACGCCGCCGCCCATGGTGGTGACCAGGAACTGGCGGTTCTGCATGATCTCCGGCACATCGAACAGCGACACCACCGCCTTTTCGGCACCCCACACATAACCGCCGTGGCCGAAGATGCCCGGGTCGGACAGCTCGCCGTCGCCATGGCCGGCGAACCAGAAGCCGATCACGGGGAAGTACTTGGGACGCACGTCGATGTACAGCTGCAGGTTGTCGACCGCGTGCGAAATCACCATGCGCGAACGCAGCAGCTCCATTTCGGCGATCGCATCCTTCTTGGTCTCGAACAGTGACGACACCTCGGCCAGGATGTTCTTGGAGGCGTTGGGAGATTCCTCCTCGACGTGGATCAGCAGGTTGGCCTGGTACACCGGGTTGGCCACCAGCGCATACACCACCGCCACCGCCGTGACCAGGAAGGTGACGCTGCCGACCAGCCAGCGGTTGTCGAACAGGACGTTGAAGTACGCCCTGAGCCCCGGCTCGTCGTCCTCGGCGACCTGCTCGTGGCGCGCCTCGACCGGCACGCTGAGCATCGGTGGCGTGGTCAGTACGTTCGATACCGGATGCTGGTCGGCAGGACGGTTCATGGTGGTGCCCTCGCGTGGCGATTTTTACGGCCGGGCTGCGCCGACGGCTTGCGTCAGCGCACCGGGGAACAGCAGGGAGAGGCTGCGGTGCCAGTTGGCCAGCGGCGAAGCGGCGACGTAGACCAGGTCCTTCGGGTGCAGCTCGAAAGCCTCGGCCATGGCCAGCGCCCCGGTCTGGCGCGCGTCAAGCTGGAAGATGCGGGTGCCTTCGGGCGCCTTGCGCACTACGTAGACCTGGCGCGCGTCGCCGGTGAGCGGGCTGATGCCGCCCGACTCGCCCAGCGCCTCGTTGAGGCTCAGGCGACCGTTGTGCATGGTGAGCGCCTTGGGCGAAACCACTTCGCCCGAGACGAACACCTTGCTTTCGTCGCGCGAATGGACGCGCACCACGTCGCCGTTCAGCAGCAGCACGTTGCCGGGATTGACGCCCTTCTGCACCAGGTCGCGCAGGTCGATGTCGTAGCGTTTCTTGTCGCGTTCGAGCGCGATGCGGCTCTGGTCCGCGGTGGGCTGCAGGCCGCCGGCGCGGTTCAGCGCCTCGAGCAGGGTCATGGGAATGTCGTTGATCGCCTGCAGTCCGGGCTCGCGCACTTCGCCGTCTATATAAATGCGATTGCTGCGGTAGGACTGCACGCGTAGGGTCACGTTCGGTTGCGCGATGTAGCGCGCCAGCCGCGATACCAGCAGGTTGCGCGCCTGCTCCTCCGTCAGGCCGGACAGCCTGAGCGAGCCGGCGAACGGAAACTGCACCTTGCCTTCGTAGTCGACCACGAAGCCGGGCGCCGGTGCGCCGGGCGTGCCGGCGTCGACGTTGATGCTTGATGCGATCATGCCGTGGCCGGCCAGCTCGGGGTGGTCCCACACGACGATGGCCAGGATATCGCCCGGCCCGATCTTGTAGGGCGGCGGCTCCGCCACCACCAGGTGCGACAGGTCCTGGTTGGCGCGCCGCTCGCGCTGCTGCTTTTCGGCGAGGATAAGCTGCTCGGTGATCATCTGGGTTGGCGGCGCACCGGCGCCTTCGGCATCCGCACCTGCCGGCGCCTCGATGCGGCTGCCGGACGAGGCGCAGGAGCACAGCGCGGCTGCGATGAGCAGCATGACGCAGCAGGTCCAGCGGACCGGTAGGTGTGTTTTCATGATCATGCCCATCCACGTTGCACGCCGGGTTGCCATGCCTGGGCAAATCCGGCACTGCCTGACCGATCCAGAGTAAGTGAGCAAGCCGACAATGGCTTTAACCCATATCAAACGGCGGCCACAGGCATATTTACGGGAGGGAATGCGGGATTAGCGGATCTCTTCGACCAGCTTGAGCACCTGGTCGAAGGTCCAGATGCGGCGGATTTCGATGACGTCGTAGCGCGCCGCGATTGCCGGCGGGAAGGCGGAGTAGCGTGCATTGATGCGCACGATGCGGTGCACCGCCTCGTCGGTATCGGCGCGCCCGCTCGAACGCACGATCGTGACGTCCTCGATGCTGCCGTCGCTGCGTACCGACACGCTGACCAGCGGGTCGATGCGCACGTCGCCGATCAGCTTGGGAAAGTTCAGGGCGCCATTGCGCTCGAGCTTTTGGCGGATGCTTTCGACGTACATCCGCAGCGGCACGTCGCGCTGGCTGCTGTCGGCTACCACACGGCGGCGCGAACGGTTGTCGTCTATGCGCGGCCGCGCCGGCGGGGCGCCGCTCAACAGGTCGAGGCCCTTGCTCATTTCGCGCACGCGGTTGGCCAGGTTGCTGCCGTAGGCCGCGGCCGGCGCCCTGGTCCGGCTGTCACCGCCCTGTCCGTCCGCGGCGCCGAACGGATCGCCGGCCGGCGCCGGGACCGGCGCCGCCTGGGCCAGCTCGCGCTCGCGCGCGGCCTGCTGGCGTGCGCCTTCTTCGGCCAGCCGGCGCGCGGCCAGTTCTTCGAGCCGCTGGCGCTCGGCCAGTTCCTGCATGTGGCGCTGCTGCGCGACCAGCTCCTCCGCTTTCCGGCGTTCGGCCAGCTGCTGCGCAAGCTGTTCCTCCGCCTTTTGGCGTTCGAGCAGTTCGCGAACCCGGCGCTCCTCGGCCAGTGCTTCGTCGCGGCGGCGCTGGCCGGCCAGCAGCTCTTCCTGTTTGCGCGCTTCGGCCGCCAGCCGTTCCTGTGCCTGCTGCTCCTGCCGCGCAGCCAGGGCCAATGCTGCTGCGCGCTCCTGTTCGCGCACCTCCGCGGCGATACGTTCCTCATTGGCAAGCCGCTGCTCCAGCTCTTTCTTATCCGGCTCCACGCTGGCGAGGATTTCCGGTTCCGGCGCCGGCTCCGGCACGTCATCGGCGCCGTGCCGGGCCTCGGCCGGGTCGATCGCTTTCTGCTCCGCCGCCTTGGGCTGCGGCAAGGGGACAACAAATTCGCTTGCGGGGCTGTCGGCCTGGGCGATGACGCGCGTGGCGGCATCCGGCGCGGGAACTGGCACCGGCGTGCTGATGCGACGCTCGCGGCGCGGCTTGTCCTTCCTGACGATCGCTTCGCGGTTCGGTGCCGGCGGCGGCACGGGCTGGGGCGCCGGGTCGACCAGCGCCAGCCCGGTGGCCGCGCGCCGGACTGTTTCGGGCGAAGACGGCAACGGTAGCGGTTCCGCCACGATGTCGGCAGGCTGCGGCTGCGGCGGTGCAGCCGGCGCCAGCGTGACGTTGATGGGGGCGGGCCGGCCCGCAAGCGGCAGGCCGGGAATGCCGAACTGCAGCGACAGGACAAAGCCGTGCAGCAGCAGCGAGATCACCACGCCCGTGGCGAGCCTCCGGTTCATCGCGTCCGGGGAAAGCATGCGGCCGGGGGCGGCGTCGAAGCTCATTTGCCGGTGCCGCAGAGAACGAAAGGGTGATCGCCGACCGGAACCATGCGGGCCTCGCGCGGGTGTGGGTATGAGGCGAGGCCTCACACGATGTCGGAATTTTAACGATATTCGTCCGGGGACGATAGTATCGCTTCGTACATTCCGGCGTAGCGTTGTGCGATGTGGGGCCAGCCGAAACGCTCGAATGCCACCTTGCCGGTGTCAAAGGCGCTGAAATTGTCGATGATGTGCTCGAGGCCACGGCGGATAGCGGCCACCGACTTTGGATCGACCGCCGCGCCGACGTTCTGGATGAAGGTGCCGTCGATTCCCTGCCCGCGCGTGTACAGCACAGGCAGGCCCTGGGACAAGGCTTCCACGTAGACCAGGCCGAAAGTTTCATGGTGCGAGGCCATCGCGAACACGTCGCAGCAGCGCACGACGTCCAGCAGCTGCTGGCCCGGCGCCATGTGCCCGTGCCACACGATTTTGCCCGCATGCGCGGCCACCGCCTTCCTCACCGCGGCTTGCTGGCTGCCGTTCGCGCCCACCAGCCTGAGCCTCAGGTGCGGACGGGTCGCTTGCAGCTGCAGGAAGGCCCGGATCAGGCGCAGTACATTCTTGTTCGGGTCGAACTGCCCCATGAAGAGGATGTCGCTGGCCGCCTGCCTGCGCTGCGTCCTTGCGTTGTCCAGCCACAGGCGGTCGATGCCATTGTTGATGACCAGCGCCTTGGCCCGGTAGTCGTGGCGGTGCATCCGAAGCAGCGGGTGCGCGAAGAAGTTGTCGTGGTTGGACTGGCTAATGAAGACCAGCCTTTGCGCGTTGTCGAGTATTTTTCGGGCCAGCAGGATCAGGTGCGGCTTAAACCTCAGGAAAATGTTGATATCGGTATTCCTGATCGCCACGATGTAGGGCTTGCGGTACTTGCGAAAGATCTCCCAGGCCAGCGCGCCGTCGCTGAACAGGGTGGTGGCGTGCACGATGTCGCAGCCGCCAATGATGTCCAGCGCCTCCAGGTCGCGCAACAGCTTGCCGATCTTGAGTCCGAAGAAAATGCGATGGTGGCCTCCCAGCACACTCGAGAACCGGATCGCCGAACCCGGGACCAGGAACTCGATGCGGTTGCTGTCCCGGTTCGAATGTTTGCGCAAGGGCGTAAACACCTGCTGCCGTACGCCCATCTGGTCCAGTTGTGCGTACAGGTTCCTGTGAACCTTCGTCCACAGGAAGTCGTTGCAGATATGGAGCACGGCGCGCCCTGTCATCGCTCCAGCGTACGGTCCGCGCCTGGCGCGGCGTTTGAGAATACGCAACGGCTTCGCTAAGGGCGCAGTCCGAGTGCGGCAAAATGCAGCACCCAGTGCTCTTTCGGATCGGCGCCGAGCAGCGCGGCCGCCTCGTCATCGTAGAAGGCGCCCACCGGGCAGGCCGCCATGCCGCGCGCGGCCGCGCCAAGCAGCCAGCGCTCGCTGACGAGGCCCGCTTCGATCAGCACCTGGCGGTAGGCGCGCGCGCCCTCCGCCAGTACCTGCACGCGGGCGGCGGACAACACCAGCACGACGGCGGCGTCGCCGATCACGTCCTGCGACAGGGCGGCCGAACGCGCGGCGGTGGCGAAATCGCCGCTGCGCAGGCGCACCAGCGCATGCTGGCGCGGCAGGAAGCGGTAGACGCCAGGGGGAAGTCCCGCGACGCGGTTGACCACGATATTGGCGTGCACCGCCGCCGACAGCTGCGGCGGCTGCGCCATGCCGTCCAGGATGGACGACAGGGTCTCCAGTGCGACCGGCCCGCTCCCGAAACGGCGCTCGCTGCGGCGTGCCGCGATCGTCGCGTACAGGTCCTTCCCGGCCACAACCGGTGCGGGAAGGGGAATCAATTCGCCCGGGGGCGCAGCTTCCTCGCGCAACGAGGTGGCACGCTGGATGACGCCGGTGACGCCGATCGACGTGGATGCGGCAGCCGCGCCCGGCAGGTAAGGCCCGGCGGCGGGAAGCGCCGCCGGCGGCATCGCGCGGCCAAGCACCATCATCGCGAGCACACCCTCCTCCACCCCGTCGATGCCGAGCGCGCGCCGCCGCCGCGTCATCGAACGCGGGCAGCAGGCGCGCATGAAGGCCCGCGCGGTGCCCGGCCAGGCGCACGTTTTCCAGCAGGTGGCCGGCATCGGTGGCGGCATAGCGGTAGGCGCGGTTGTGGTACTTGTAGCCGGTGCGGCGGAACAGCGAGCTGAGGATGATGACGGCATCGGCATCGTCCTCAGCCTGCGCCCCTAGCGCCGGCGGCAACGGCCCAAGCGCGTGCAGCCGATGGTGCTCGGGATCGTAGTGGTACAGCCCCGGCGCCAGGCCGGCCATCCGGCGCGCGGCCACATACAGCTCGCTCGGGAACAGCGCCCCGGACGACGGCGCCGCGCGCAATGCATTGCCGCCGCGGTGCAGCGTGATGCCCGACGACAGAAACAGCAACTCGCCCAGCCGGTCCAGCGACAGGGGGCCGGCCACCTGGGCTGGCCCGCGCAGCGCCGCGTCGAGCGCCGCGCCGCCTGCCGCGCCGCGCGTCAGCGCAACCGTCGGAACGCCTTCGTACGCCTTGTACGGAGGCGGCGGCGAGCCCCATTCGACGCCGGCCGCGCGGTTTCCCATAGTCACACAGCAATTTGGCACGGTAACGAGCGGAAACCTTCGGTCGATTGATGTCAGGAGCCTGTTCGGATGCAGCGGGAATGGATCGCCACCAGGGAGAAGGCAACAGCAGCGCCAGTCTCCCCGAAATCGCGCCCATCTACCCATTTTGCATATCTTACTCATCGCGCCTGCAACCCGGGCCGCGCGCTCTCCTATGAGACCGCGCCCGTATTTTCAGGTCCTCCCGCCGCAGCCGCCACGCGGCGCCGCCGCGCGGCCTTGCGCCGGCGATGCGCGAGCGCGCCGACGCACTGCTTGAGATCGCCGCCGAGACGGCGCACTTCGGCGGATGGGAGGTGGACTTGCGCCCTACGACCTCACGCTGGAAGCGGTCACCGCGCGCGGCAGCAGGATGCGGGTGCGCACGGCCGGCAAGGCGGTGCGGGCGCGCGATGGCCAGGTGGTGAAAGTCCAGGGCGCGGTTTAGGACATCACTCACCAGAAGCAGATGGAAGACGCATCGATCGGGCTGGCCAGGCGCCCGATCAGCACCGACATCGCGCAGCGCAAGGCGGCCGAACGCGAGATCGAGCGGCTGGCTTTCTACGATCCGGTGACCAGCCTGCCGAACCGCCTGCTGCTCGACCGCAGCACGCGCTCGCGACCTGCGAGCGCAGCAACAGCTCGGGCGCGCTGCTGTTCATCGACCTCGACCACTTCAAGACCATCAACGACACGCTCGGGCACGACAAGGGCGACCAGCTGCTGCTGCAAATTCCACAGCGCCTGGGCTCCTGCGTGTACGAGAGCGACACGCTGGCGCGCTCCGGCGGCGACGAGTTCATGGTGATGGCCGAAAACCTGAGCGAACAGCCCCCCGAAGCGGCCAGGCAGACCACCCTGATCTGCCAGCGCATCCTGCGTTCGTTCGCCGAGCCGTTCAAGCTTGAAGGCATCGCTCGCCACATCACGGTGAGTATCGGCGTGACACTATTCGACAAGCACCGCGCCAACGCGGGCGAACTGCTGAAACAGACCGACCTGGCCATGTACGAAGTGAAAGCGGCGGACCGCAACGGCATGCGCTTCTTCGACCCGATGATGCAAACCGAGATCACGGCGCGCGCCGCGCTCGAGGCCGACCTGCGCGATGCGCTGGTCAAACAGGAATTCCTGCTGCATTACCAGCCGCAGATCGACCAGCGGGGCCGCGTGACCGGCGCCGAGGCGCTGCTGCGCTGGCACAGCGCGCGGCGCGGACCGGTGTCGCCGGCCGTATTCATCCCGATCGCGGAGGAAAGCGGCCAGATCGTGGCGCTGGGCCAATGGGTACTGGCGATTTCGGCACCGGCTATTCCTCGCTCAGCTACCTGAAGCGGCTGCCGCTGGACCAGCTGAAGATCGACCAGTCCTTCGTACGCGATGTGTTGAGCGACCCGAACGACGCGGCGATCGCGCAAACCGTCATCGAACTTGGCCACAGCCTTGGCTTGAACATCATCGCGGAGGACGTGGAAACTGCCGAACAGCGCGACTTCCTGCAGGCGCGCACGGCTGCAGGTCGTTCCAGGGCTACCTGTTCTGCCGCCCGGTGCCGGCGTGCCAGTTCGAGGAGTTTGTTGCCAGTACCAGCGGCGGCGCTGATCCGGACCCGGCCTACAGTGCGTGAAGCTGGTAGCGCACGTCGCGGCGCTCGCGCGCTTGCGGGCCGGTGACCAGGTAGCTGTCCCACCCAAGCCGCGCCCCGTCCCTGCCCAGCGACACGCCGCGCACGTCGGGTCCGCGCAGCACCAGCTCCACTTCATATTCCAGCGACACTCCGGAGAACATCGCCAGTATGCTTTTCAGCGCGCGCGCGCACGCCCCGCCGGGCAGGAAGCCGTCGAAGCTGGCGCGGTCGAGCGGTCCCACCTCGATACGCAGGCGCAGGTCGCGCTGCCATACGCGGGCGCCGGCCAGCGCGTCCTTGCCCAGTGTCGCATTGGCGCCGCCCAGCATGGTCTGTTGGCCGGCCGGCACCTCATACCAGGCGCCGATGAACTGTTCCGCCTTCACCGGCTGGCCGAAGTACTCGGCCAGCACGCGTGCCATCTGAACCGCGGACGCCGGCCGTTGCCGCATCGACGCTGCGAAGTAGCCGATCGACTCATCCAGCACGCCGCCTTCGCCGGGATCGGTGAGCCGTTTGCGCAGCGACTCGTTACCCAGGCCCGCCAGTGCCAGCAGCAGCGGCAGGAAGCCATCCCTTGCCTCGGCCTGGTAGCCCAGCTCCAGCCGGTACTTGCGCCAGGCTTCGTAGAACAAGGCCAGCGAGCGGTTCGAGAATATATCGAGGAAGGCGCGCGGACCTTCGTCTTTCTCGTACAGCACATGCGCCGCGATGCGCTCGGTGTAATGCGCGGGCAGCGCACCGTTGCACCCCAGGAGGCCCATGAAGGCGGGCGTAATGCTGACGTACTTGAGCGTGGCCGATTGCAGCGCAACCGAGAGCGCGCCGGCGTCACTGTGCCCGCTGTGCGGTTCGGTGCCGATGGCTTCGACCTGGCTGGCCGGAAAAGCGAGAGAGGTCGAATTCTGGAAGCGCAGGTATTTCGCCACCATGCCAGGCTGCGGCTGGCCGTGGCGCCTGAGCCAGAGCTCCAGCATGCGCATCGCCTGGAAGTATTCGAAACGGTATGGCTGCCGGAACAGGCGCTCGATTACAGCAGGCTCAAATCGCCGCTTCGTGGCGTGCATTTCAGTAACTCCTCTCCGGTTTTATCGGACACCACCACCAGCTGGGTGAAGCTGTTGGCGTGCACGTACAGTCCAAGGAAGCGTTCGATGATGTGGGCGAAGGCGTGGATCCCGCTGCCGACGAAGGCCTCTTCGTCGATAGCCAGGCGCACCTCGACGCCGCGCACCAGGCAGGCGAAGGGATTCCCGGGCAGCCAGGCGTTGGCAGCCTTGTGGGAGATGGCCGCGATGCCGCCGATCTGCCGCTGCGACGATGGGGAACGCGGCAGGTCGTACAGCGCCAGCATCTCGCGGAAGGCATCCAGCCCGCCCTCGGCCAGCGACAGGTGGTTCAGCGACAGGTGCGACATCAGTCGCCAGTGCGCTCCTCTGCCCCGCTCGAAGCGGCTGGACGGCGTGGGCTTGCGCAGGAAGCTGATCGCGCGCACGCTGGAGCCGCCTTCGAGGAAAAGGTCGCCGTCGCGCTGGCCGTGCGTGAGCAAGGACGGCAGGTCGCGGTTGGTGCAGGTCAGTTCGAGACTCAGGGTGCTGGTTTCGACTTCGGCCGGATCGAAGTCGATATCGACAATGGAAATCTGGGTCTCATAGCCGGGGCTCTGGTCGGCCAGCGTATCGTCGCGCCGCATTACCCAGTAGTGGCCGCTCTTTTCCGGCGTCTGGCCGTGCTTGAGCGAATAGAAGGGCCGGAAGTCGACCACCGATTCGCCCTGTGGCGTCTGGCGCACCAGCTTCACCGCGTCGATCGACTGGACTTCGAATGCGTAGGCGCGGCGCGCATCGGCCAGCACCGGATAGCTTGCGGTGGCGTGGGTCAGGCGGATCGGTTCGCCGCCCTTGCAGAAAAGGTTGACCACCGGCGTGCAGCCCAGCAGGAGGTTGTTGGTGGACAGCGTGCCGAGCATGCGCGCGCTGTTCGAGTCGGTACGCATGCCCGACAGCGCCAGGTGGATGGTGACCGACTTCGCTCCCGCGGGCAGCATGGCATTCGGCACGGCCAAGTCGATGTCGAAGAAGTTGAACTTCTCCGGGAAGCAGAAGTATTCGGTCAGCAGCCGGTACGCCGCATGCGAGCGCGCCGGAAAGTCGATCAGTGCTTCGTCTTCGTCGAAGCCCGCGGCGCTGACCGGAATGGCGGGCAGCTGGACCCAACGGCCACTGTGGTCCGCCTCGGCCCAGGCGGCCACGGTACGCATGAACAACGCATCGCGCAGCGCCGCGCAGAACGAAGGTTCGCCGTCGATGAACACGCGCAGCTTCGACAGCGCCAACTGGCCGATGGCGACCTGTTCGGCGGTACTGGAGATGGTCAGGCTTACGCCGGAAGTGGCCCCAACCGGGAGCCGGACGGCACCGGGCGCGTCGATGATCGCCGCGAACGCGGCTTCGGTGAGCGCCAGCGGCGCGATGGTGACCGGGTAGGCGGTGCGAAAGGTGCAAGCGGCGCCACGTACCGGGTGCGTTGCCAGCTGGGTGCCGCGCGGGACAACGCTCGCCGTGGTCAGCTGCGCCGCGGCGCCGCTGAAGTCCATTCGCGCGATCGAGCACGAAGGAAAAGGCCGCAGGTAGTGCGGGTACAGCACTTCGAACAAGGCCTCGGTAAATTCGGGATAGTCGTCGTCGAGCCGCTTGGCGATGCGGGCGTTAAGCAGCGCGAACGACTCGATCATGCGTTCGATGTGCGGGTCTTCGCATACCTCGCCGCCGATCAGCAGCCGGCCGGCGATCTTGGGATAGCGCTCGGCGAATTCGCGCGAATGGCGGCGCAGGAAACCCAGTTCCCTTTCGTAGTACGGCAGTAGCTGTTCCAAGGTCAGGCTCCCGCGGGCGCGGTGCGGCGCGCCTTGCTGATGCTGTAGTGGAGGGTCGACGGCTGCAGCACCGCGTCGAAGTTGACTGCCTCCTGCGATGAACTTGCCACCAGCAGCGCCGCGATGGAAAAATCGAGGCGGTTGACGGCGCCTTCGCGCATCTCGAGCGAGGCCTTGACGTTGCGCAGGCGCGGCTCGTGGCGCGCAATGGTCTTCTCGATGCAGGCGCACATGTGGGCGCGGTCGTCGGGGCTGGACAGCGAGCAGCCGGCGAAGTCGTCCAGGCCGTAGGTGACGATCGAGCGGCTGCATTCGGGGAACTCGTCCAGCATGCCATCCGGGATGGCCAGCCGCGTGTTGAGCAGCGCCTCGAGGTCGCGCGCGACCGAGTCCTTCAGGTCGTCGATCGACATGCGCGATACGGTCGCGCTGGAGGCGCCGCGGGCCGGCACGTCCATCAGGCGGTCGAACAATCCAGGCGTGAATCCCTTCATCGTTCCCCTCGGGCTTGTGATCTCGAACCAAGACGGGACGCTATCACAGATTTCCATCCGAAAAGAGCGAGCTGCTCAGACAAGGCCGCGCACGTTGACCGAACTCAAGATTGCCTGCCGTTACGCTGCGTACGGGCGTCGGAAAGGTTATTTTGTTCAATTGACGCTGAGCACACAATTGCGGAAAAGGGGAACGCGGCATGACCAGCAAAGTACTCTGGGGCGAGGGCCTGTTCCTGCGCCCCCAGCATTTCCAGCAGCAAGACCAGTACCACGAACACAGGCTGCATGAGAGCGTCAAGGCGGTCCATCCCTACGCGTGGGGTGTGAACCATCTGCACGTCGACCAGGATGCGCTGGCGAGCAACGGGCTGCGCATCCTGGCGCTGTCGCTGCGCTTCCAGGATGGCGAACTGTACAACGCTCCTGGCGCGGACGCGCTGCCCGAACCGGTCGACCTTGGCCAGCTTCAGCAATCGCAGCAAACCGTAACCTACTACGCTGCCCTGCCCGCGTTCAAGCCGTTCGGCGGCAACTTCGCGCAGCCGGGCGAGGCCGTGAATGCTGTGCGCTTCGTGCAGGCCAACCAGGACACGCCCGACTTGTACACCCACGCCGCACAGGCGCAGCTGACCTACATGAAGAAGACTGTGCGACTGATTTCCGAGTTCGAACCGCGCGACTCGTACACGCACTTCCCGCTGCTGCGGCTACGGCGCGCGGCCACCGGCGGATTCGAAATGGATGAATCGTTCGTGCCGCCCAGCCTGTCCGTCGGCGGCGCGCCGATCCTGTTCCTTCAGCTGCGCCGCCTGCTCGACGCGCTGCAGGCCAAGGTGGGCGCCCTGTACGGGCACCACCGCGAGCCGAGCCGAAACGTCATCGAATTCCGCTCCGGTGACATGTCGTCGTTCTGGCTGCTGCACACCGCCAGTTCCGCTTATGCGACGCTGACGCACCACTTCCACCATCCGGCCCTGCATCCCGAGCGCCTGTACGCGCAGCTGCTGAACGTGGCCGGCGGGCTGATGACATTTTCGAAAAGCTGGACACTGGCCGACCTGCCGGCCTACCAGCATGCGGACCCGGGCCCGGCGTTCGGCAAGCTTCACACGATCATCCGCGAGCTGCTGGATACCGTGATCTCGTCCAAGTACTTCGCCATCGCGCTGAACGAGGCGAGGCCGTCGTACTACAACGGCATGCTCGACTCGGGCAAGATCGACGACAAGACCACGTTCTACCTGGCGGTGTCGGCCAATATGCCGGCGCTCGAACTGGTCGACGTGGTGCCGCTACGCTTCAAGGTGGGTGCGCCGGACGACGTCGAGAAATTCGTGCTCTCGGCCCTGCCCGGCGTGCGCCTGCAGTACACCCCGCAAGTGCCGGCTGCGGTGCCGGTGCGCCCGGACACGTGCTACTTCACGATCGACCCGAAAGGCCAGATGTACGAGCGCATGCTGCAGGCGCAATCGATCTCGATCTATGCGCCGTCCGGCATGCAGGAGCTGAAGCTGGAACTGGTGGCTGTGACAGGCTGACGCGATGATTTCGACTACCTCGCTCGGCGGTTCGAGCCCAATTCCCGGATGGCTTAAAGGCAGTCTGCTGGCGGTTCCCATTGTCGGCGTCTGTTGGGCTGGCGCCATCTGGCATTGGCGCTCGAGTGCCAGCACGCCCGACACCATCGATCTGCTGCTGTATTTGGTTGCGCTCCCTGCGGGCCTGTTGCTGGCGTTCTGGATCGGCCGCCAATTGACTGCGGCGCGACCGGCAGCACCGGTCGTAGCAACGGCGGCACAACCTGCCATGACGGCGGAAGTATCGCCGGGCACGCCGCCGCTAGCCATCCTGGCGGCTTCAATCCGCTCGCCACTCGGCACGTCGCCTGAGGAACTAGCCATCGCTATCGCGGATAACAAGGCACGGGCGGATCTTGACCCGGACCTGGTCGACGGCGAAGGGTTCCCGCTCATGACCGCACGCAGTGATGGCGCCCGCGACGATGCCCTGCAGGAAGAAATCACCGAATGGCTGGTTCAGAACAGCGTGCCGGAGCCGTACTTCAATGACGAACAATGGCGAGCGATCACACTGGCAACCGCCGTGGCTGGCGAACTGGCCAGCCATGCTGCGGGTGATTTGATTCCGGCCGAAGGCGTGCCGACGACGCTCCACCTTGTACCAATTCTGCCCCCGGCATGGCGAAGCGAGCAACGACGCGCCGCCGGAATGTGGCTCAAGCACACAGTGGCGCAGTTCGGATGGCCAGCCGCACAAATAACCCTGGCGCCTGACACTCCGGATGGAGCAACGCCGGCAGGTGTACTCGGCCGCCTTGCAAATCAAGCTGCAGGTGGCAATGCTCCTGTGACTGCGATTGTCCTTGCGTGCGCATCCCATATCGGCGAAGAAAGCGTGGCCCAGTGGGCTGGCAGCGCATCGCTGTTCACCCCATCGCGGCCGCACGGCCTGATCCCCGGTGAAGGCGCGGCCGGCTTGCTGGTGACTGACCTGCGCCAGGCGCGGGCGGTCGACGATGCTGTCTATGCCCTGGTGGATCAAGTATGTGAAACACAGCGCGATTCGTCGGCGGATGACAGCAAACGCACTGATTCCAAGTCGCTTGGCGAGCTCGCGGAGCGCGCCCTCAAGCATAGTCAAACGACCCCAGCTGATGTTGCGATGATCGTCGCAGACACTGGACACCGGTCCAACCGCGCACTGGAGCTGATGGGCTTCGCGTCGGCGGCGATGCCACAGCTGGATGCGGCAGCGGATATCGTCAGCGTTGGCGTTTCGAGCGGCACTTGCGGTGCGGTTCCGTTCATTACGGCGCTTGCCCTTGCCCGGCACCACGTGCTGGAACGCGACGCGCCGATACTCTGTATCAGCAATGAAGATCCCGTCCTTCGTGGCGCAGTCTTGTTGCGCCCCGCGGGTTCCAATCCAAATTAATTCACCTCCCCGAGGGAGTGCAGCGTCATTGCAGATTGATTTGCCACGACACGCCAAAACGGTCGTTTACCCAAGCGAATTTCTTGCTGAATCCGTATTTATCAGGTGGCATCAAAACCTGGCCATTCGTTGACAGCTCGCCGAATACCCTATTGAACTCGGCGTCATCCTGGCATTCGACGAAAAGCGATACCGACGGAGTAAAAGTGAAGGCGTGTTTGGCCGGGGCCCGGCTCGCCGGCTCCGTAGTGCTCGACCTGCTTGATTTCGGAATCGGGAAACAGTGCGACGTAGGATCGCATTGCTACTTCGGCAGTACCCTCGAACATTAAGAAAGGTGTAACTGAATGCGCCATTCGAATGTCTCCTGCGTGAATAGTCCAGCGTGATGAATGTGAAACGATCAGGGTACTGCTTTGTGCTGTTTGGCCTGCCCAGCAGGAATCGAACCTGCGACCCTCAGCTTAGAAGGCTGATGCTCTATCCAACTGAGCTATGGGCAGTGTGTCGTGATGCAGAAAGCATCGCGGAAAAGAAAAACGGGCCGCCAACTTAATGACAGCCCGTCCTTTTAACTTGGTCGGAGTACAAGGATTCGAACCTTGGACCCCCTGGTCCCAAACCAGGTGCGCTACCGGACTGCGCCACACTCCGAAGACTCAATTATACTGCGCCGAAAACGTGGGGTCAATGTTGCGGGGAAAAGTTTTTGAAACTTGTGTTGGGGAGTGGGAAGGCTTGCCTTCCCTGCCACTCCTTTATATTACGCTGTTACTTTGTCGGCAATGCGGCGGGCCATGGTCTCGGCCAGCTGCTGGTTTTTAGCTTCGACCATCACGCGAATCAAAGGTTCAGTGCCGGAGGCGCGGATCAGCACCCGGCCGGCGTCGCCCAGCTCCTTTTCGGCCTTCTCTTTTTCAGCGACCATTGCCGCGTTCTTGGTCCAGTCGAAACCGGCGGGAACCTTCACGTTGATCAACGTCTGCGGATACAGCGTCAGTTCGCTGCAGCACTTGTCCAGCGACTTGCCGCTGCGCTTCAGTGCCGACAGCACCTGCAGCGCGGAAACGATGCCGTCGCCGGTGGTGTGCTTGTCGAGTGCCAGCAGGTGGCCGGAGCCCTCCCCGCCGAACAGCCAGCCGCGCTCCTGCATGACTTCCAGCACGTAGCGGTCGCCGACCTTGGCGCGGGCGAAGCCAACGCCGAGTTCCTTGAATGCCACTTCCAGCGCCATGTTGGTCATCAGCGTGCCAACCGCGCCAGCGACCGGGCCGACCGACATGCGGTCGCGCACCATCACGTACAGCAGCTCGTCGCCGTTATACAGGCGGCCCTTCGAGTCGCACATGATCAGGCGGTCGGCGTCACCGTCCAGCGCGATGCCGAGGTCGGCGCCGTGCTGGACCACCGCAGCGGCCATCGCCTGCGGCGCGGTCGCGCCGAAGCCTGCGTTGATGTTGAAGCCGTCCGGGGTGTTGCCGATCGGGATAACTTTGGCGCCGAGTTCATGGAACACGTGTGGCGCGATGTGGTAGGCCGCGCCGTGCGCGCAGTCGACCACGATCTTCATGCCGCGCAGGTCAAGCTCGTTCGGGAACGTGCTCTTGCAGAACTCAATGTAGCGGCCTTGCGAGTCGTCCAGGCGCTTGGCGCGGCCGAGCTGCTCGGCGGGAACGCATTCCATCGGCTGGTCGATGCCGGCTTCGATTTCCAGTTCCACCGCGTCCGGCAGTTTGGTGCCGTACTGCGAGAAGAACTTGATGCCGTTGTCCTGAAACGGGTTGTGCGATGCCGAAATCACGACGCCGGCCGACAGGCGCAGCGCGCGGGTCAGGTAGGCAATCGCCGGAGTCGGCATCGGGCCAGCGAGCTGGACGTCGACGCCAGCCGCCGAGAAGCCGGCCTCTAGCGCGGCTTCGAGCATGTAGCCGGAAATGCGCGTGTCCTTGCCGATCAGGACGGTCGGGCGGCCGGAACCCGAGCCGTTGCGTGACAGCACCTTGCCGGCTGCGTAGCCGAGGCGCATGACGAAGTCAGGGGTAATCGGAGCCACGCCGACCAGACCGCGTATACCGTCAGTTCCAAAATATTTACGTGCCATGATTTCTCTTTTTTTATGATAATTAGTTGGTGGATGCAGCCTGCCAGACCTTGAGAGCGTCAACAGTCTCGGCTACATCATGAACGCGCACGATTCTAGCGCCATGCGCTACCGCAGCCAATGCCCCCGCGAGGCTCCCTGCCAATCGTTGCTCCACAGGCTTGCCGGTCACCGCGCCGATCATCGACTTGCGCGACAGGCCGGCCAGCACCGGCAGGCCAAGCTCCTGCTGCATCGTGCCGATATTGCGCAGCAGCGCGTAGTTGTGTTCAACCGTCTTGCCGAAACCAAAGCCCGGGTCGATGCAGATGCGCTTGCGGTCAATGCCGGCCGCGACCATTTCATCGACCCGCTGGCGCAGGAAGTCCGTCACCTCCGCCACCACGTCGCCGTACCCGGGATTCTGCTGCATCGTTCCCGGATCGCGCTGCATGTGCATCACGCACAGGCCGCAGTCGCTGTCGGAAACGGCTTCGAGCGCGCCCGGCGCACGGAAGCCGTTGATGTCGTTGATCATGTCCGCGCCGGCCAGCACCGCTTCGCGCATGACTTCCGCCTTGTACGTGTCCACGGACAGCGGCTTGCCAAGGCCGCGCAAGGCGTACACGGCCGGAATTACGCGCCGCAGTTCTTCGTCCAGCGACACGGCCGGTGAACCTGGCCGGGTCGATTCGCCGCCGATGTCGATCATGTCGGCGCCGTTGGCGATCATTTCTTCCGCGTGCGACAGCGCGAACTCGAGCGACTGGAAGCGCCCGCCGTCGGAGAAGGAATCAGGCGTGACATTAAGGATGCCCATCACCAGCGTACCGGTGTCGAGGTCGAAGCCGTAGCGGCCGCATTGCAGAAATTGTGGCATTCGGAAAAGTGAGAAAGCGTGAGATTTTGCGCTGGGAGAATTAAAAATGCCGTTCAGTAATTAGCTGAACGGCATTATAAAGCTTCTGACGAATCGGGTATTTACGCCGGTGCGGTCGCGTTTGGCGACACGTCGCCCGGGCCGCTGCCCGGTGGCGTACGCTTGACGGGCACGTCGAATTTCGGCGGACGTGGCTCGATGCCGGCCATGATGTCGTTGATCTGGTCGGCGTCGATGGTTTCCCAGTCGAGCAGCGCCTTGGTCATCACTTCGACCTTGTCCCGGTTCTCTTCCAGCAGGCGGCGCGACAGCGCGTACTGCTTGTCGAGGATGGCGCGGATCTCGGCGTCGACCTGTTGCTGGGTCGCTTCCGAAATGGTTTTGGTAGCGCCGCCGAAGAAGCCTTCGTTCTCGCTGTCCTCGTAGACCATTACACCCATCACGTCGCTCATGCCGAAGCGGGTGACCATCGAGCGTGCCAGCTTGGTGGCGCGGGCGAAGTCGTTCGACGCGCCGGTGGACATCTGGCCGACGAACAGTTCTTCCGCGATACGGCCGCCGAACAGGATCGAGATTTCCTCAAGCATCTTGTCCTTGTAGCCGGACAGGCTGTCATGCTCGGGCAGCTGCCAGGTCAGGCCGAGCGCATAGCCGCGCGGCATGATGGTGACCTTGTGGACCGGGTCGGCCTTCGGCAGCAGCTTGGCGATCACGGCGTGGCCGGACTCGTGGTAAGCCGTGTTGCGGCGCTCTTCCTCGCGCATGACCATCGACTTGCGCTCCGGACCCATGTAGATCTTGTCCTTGGCGTCCTCGAAATCGCTCATTTCGACCAGGCGCTTGCTGCGGCGAGCGGCAAACAGCGCCGCTTCGTTGACCAGGTTGGCCAGGTCCGCGCCCGAGAAACCAGGAGTGCCGCGGGCCAGGATGTCGGCCTTGACGTCGGTGCTGATAGGCACTTTGCGCATGTGGACGTTGAGGATCTGCTCGCGGCCGCGGATGTCCGGCAGGCCTACCACCACCTGGCGGTCGAAACGGCCCGGGCGCAGCAGCGCCTTGTCGAGCACGTCGGCACGGTTGGTGGCGGCCACGACGATCACGCCGGAGCTTGCCTCGAAGCCGTCCATCTCGACCAGCAGCTGGTTCAGCGTCTGTTCGCGTTCGTCGTTGCCGCCGCCCATGCCGGCGCCGCGGTGACGGCCGACAGCGTCGATCTCGTCGATGAAGATGATGCAAGGGGATTGCTTCTTGGCGTTTTCGAACATGTCGCGCACGCGGCTTGCACCGACGCCGACGAACATCTCGACGAAGTCGGAACCCGAGATCGAGAAGAACGGCACCTTCGCTTCGCCCGCGATGGCGCGCGCCAGCAGGGTTTTACCGGTACCCGGAGGGCCGACCATCAGCACGCCGCGCGGAATGCGTCCGCCCAGCTTCTGGAACTTGGTCGGGTCCTTCAGGAAGTCGACGATTTCGGTGACTTCTTCCTTGGCTTCGTCGCAGCCGGCGACGTCGGCGAAGGTGACGTTGTTGTTGGTTTCATCCATCATGCGCGCTTTGGACTTGCCAAAGGAGAAAGCACCTCCCTTGCCGCCGCCCTGCATCTGGCGCATGAAGAATACCCAGACGCCGATCAGCAACAGCATCGGGAACCAGGAAATGAATACTTGTTGCAGGAACGATGGTTCCTCAGGCGGTTTGATGTCGAAACGCACACCGTTCTCGCGCAGGTCGCCGATCAGGCCGCGGTCGAGCATGGTGGCGGTCGAGCGTACTTTGGAGTCGTCGACCCGGGTTGCGGTAATGTTTGCGCCTTCGATTACCACGTCCTTGATGCGGCGCGCCTTGACCTCATCGAGCAGTTCGGAATAAGCGATGGACTTGCTGCCGCCGGCAACGCTAGTAGTGTCGAACTGCTTGAACAGCATGAACAGCAGCAGCGCGACGACCACCCAGATGGCGGACTTGGAAAACATATTATTCACGAAAACTCCTCCGATGCCGTAGGCATCTCTTTACCGAATATAGAAGGCCGATTCTACCCGCAATCAGCAGGCCACGCTATGAGCGCCCGCGATCCGGGACAAAAAACCGCCGAAAAACCGTGCCAGGCGCGGTTTTCCTTCGGCTGATGTGCGGGTGCGGACTCAGATATCAAGGGCAGGTTCGTCCTCGGCGGACAGATTCTTTTCCGTTGGGCTTTTCAGGCCGCGGCCGACCAGGAATATTTCCGACGACTTGTCGCGGCTTGCCTTCGGCTTGACTTGTTTGACAACTTTAAACTCGCGCCGGAATGTTTCGACAATCTGGCTGAATCCCATGTCCTTAAAACATTTGACGACCAGAACGCCTGGCGGCTTCAAATGGAATTGGGAGAATTCAATTGCCAGGTCGATAAGATGCTCCATCCGGGCCGCGTCGGCGGTCGGAATGCCGGACAGGTTCGGCGCCATGTCGGATAACACCACGTCGACCTTGCGCCCTTCCAGAATTTTGTCGAGCTGACGCAGGACGCGCGCCTCGCGGAAGTCGCCCAGGATGAAGTCCACGTCGGCGATCGGTTCCATCGGCAGCATGTCGAGGCCGATCATCGTGCCGTTGATGCCCCCGCCCTCCTTGCCCGACAGCTTGCGCCGCACGTACTGGCTCCAGCTGCCCGGCGTCGAACCGAGGTCGACGATGACCTGGCCCGGCTTGATGATCTTTTCCGCTTCGTCGATTTCCTTCAACTTGTACGCGGCGCGTGCACGGTATCCCTCTTTTTGTGCCAATTTGACATAGGGATCGTTTATGTGGTCGTGCAACCAGTTTTTGTTTAATTTGTTCTTTGCCATTCGCGTAGAATACTGCTTTTAAAGGATTACTTAAAAAATTATGCAAAAACTTACCCCCGTCGAGCGCAGCGCACTGCGCGCCGAAGCCCACGGACTCAAGCCTGTCGTCATCATCGGCGAAGCCGGCCTCACCCCTTCGGTCATGAAAGAGATCGGCGCCAGCCTTGATTCGCATGGCCTGATCAAGGTTCGCGTATTCGGCGACGACCGCGAAGCGCGCGTCGAGATGTACGAGACCATCTGCGAAGAACTCGGCGCCGCACCGGTGCAGCACATTGGCAAGCTGCTCGTCATCTACCGACCGAAGAAGGAAGTGGCCAAGGAGCGCAGCAGCAAGGCAGGCAAAGGCATGCGCGAAGTCACCATCGTCAAGGCCAGCGCCAGCGGCACCAAGCGCCCGAGCGTGACCAAGGTCATGATCAAGGGTAATGAGCGGGTTACGGCCGGCGGCAATATCAAGCGCGCAAAACCACGCCAGACCAGTACGAAGAAGAATACCCTCGGTTAAACCCGTGGGTTAAACCCGTAGGGCGGATAAGCGCAAGGCTCGGCGCCCTACGTTTTTTATTTGAAGTTCGCCTCTGCCGCCTTTACAACCAGCACCGCACCAAGCACGCTCTGCACCAGGTAGAACACCGCCGACACCCCGTGCAGGATCCCGAACAAGGTCCGCTGCTCCGACGCCATCACTTCCTGCGGTCCCGCCGCTGCGCGCAACGTGGCCAGCATCGGCTGGATGCCGAAATATCCCAGCACCGTACACGCCAGCATCGCCAGTACCAGCCAGTACAAGGTGCGCCTGCGCTTGCCGTCGACCGCCTTTGCCATGAACACCAGCACCAGCATCGCCGCCGCGCAGCCCACCGACAGCCATGCCTGGCTGTTGAAGATGCTCCCAACGATGGTGCCAAACAGCTTGCGGTCCGCCAGCGTCGCCGACAAGGTCGGCGCCACCAGGTAGCCAACCGCCCACAGGCTGCCCGCCCACAGCGCAGCAACCAGGAGGCGCAGGCGCGGAATCAGCATCAGATGTACTTCACTTCGAGGATTTCGTATTCGCGCGGGCCGGACGGCGCCTGCACTTCCACCACGTCGCCGGCGTACTTGCCGATCAGCGCACGCGAGATCGGCGAGGTCACCGAGATCTTGTTCAGCTTCAGGTCGGCTTCGTCCAGGCCGACGATCTGGTAGGCCACCTTCTGGCCGTTGTCCAGGTCTTCCAGGAACACGGTCGATGCGAACACCACGCGCCCTTCGGCGTCGAGGGTGGCCGGGTCGATGACCTGGGCCGAGCTCAGTTTGCCTTCCAGTTCCGCGATGCGGCCTTCGACAAACGCCTGGCGCTCCTTGGCCGCGTCGTATTCGGCATTTTCAGACAGGTCGCCGTGCGAACGCGCTTCGGCGATCGCCTCGATCACGACGCGGCGCTCTTTCGTCTTGAGCTGGTGCAGCTCTTCCTTGAGCAGTTCTGCGCCGTATTTAGTAAGTGGAACTGTATTGTTCATGTCGTTCGAGTCTCAACTGGAAAATGGAAAACCACAGAGCCCGCGAGACAAAAGCCGCGCGAGCTCTGTGGTTAGTAATGCTGCTTCGTACTTAGTTTAAGGTTTTATGCAGGCCTTGTAAATCGTACACGCGCAACTCGTCGAGATGGCGCATGCCTTCGACCGCAGCCTCCGCACCCGCTATTGTAGTGTATGTCGTCACGCCGGCGGCCAAAGCCGAAATCCGGATCGCGCGCGAGTCCACAATCGCGCTGCGCTTCTCTTCCACCGTGTTGATCACTAGCGAGATCTCGTGGTTCTTGATGATGTCCACCACGTGCGGACGGCCTTCAATCACCTTGTTGACCGCCTGGCAGGCGATGCCCGCCGCGTTGATGACGGCCGCGGTGCCCTTGGTCGCCACGATCTGGAAGCCCATATCGTGCAGGTCGCGCGCGACTTTCACGGCGCGCGGCTTGTCCGACGATTTAACAGACAGGAACACCTTGCCCGATTCCGGCAGCTTGACGCCGGCGCCCATCTGCGACTTCACGAACGCTTCGCCGAAGGTCTGGCCGACGCCCATGACTTCACCGGTCGACTTCATCTCAGGTCCGAGGATGGTGTCGACGCCTGGGAATTTCACGAACGGGAACACGGCTTCCTTGACGCTGAAGTAAGGCGGCACGACTTCTTTCGTGATGCCCTGCTGCGCCAGCGTCTGGCCAACCATGCAGCGCGCGGCGATCTTCGCCAGCTGCAGGCCGGTGGCCTTGGACACGAACGGCACGGTGCGCGAAGCGCGCGGGTTCACCTCGAGGACGAACACGGTGTCCTGCTCCTTGCCGTCCACCACCTGCTTCTGGATCGCGAACTGCACGTTCATCAGGCCAACCACGTTCAGGCCCTTGGCCATCAGCGCGGTCTGGCGCTTCAGTTCATCGATGGTTTCCTGCGACAGCGAGTAAGGCGGCAGCGAGCATGCCGAATCGCCCGAGTGGACGCCTGCCTGCTCGATGTGCTCCATGACGCCGCCGATGAAGGTGGTTTCGCCGTCCGAGATGCAGTCGACGTCGCACTCGATCGCATCGTTCAGGAAGCGGTCCAGCAGCACCGGCGAGTCGTTCGACACCTTGACCGCTTCGCGCATGTAGCGTTCGAGGTCGCGCTGCTCGTGCACGATTTCCATCGCGCGGCCGCCCAGCACGTAGGAAGGACGCACCACCAGCGGGTAGCCGATTTCCTGCGCCAGCGCCAGTGCTTCGGTTTCAGTGCGCGCGGTGCGGTTAGGCGGCTGGCGCAGGCCGAGCGCCTGCAGCATTTGCTGGAAGCGCTCGCGGTCTTCGGCCGCGTCGATCATGTCCGGCGAAGTGCCGATGATAGGCACGCCGTTCTTTTCCAGGTCGAGCGCGAGCTTCAGCGGGGTCTGGCCGCCGTACTGCACGATCACGCCGACCGGCTTTTCCAGGTCGACGATTTCAAGCACGTCTTCCAGCGTCAGCGATTCGAAGTACAGGCGGTCGGAGGTATCGTAGTCGGTCGACACGGTCTCCGGATTGCAGTTGACCATGATGGTCTCGTAGCCGTCTTCGCGCATCGCCAGCGCCGCGTGCACGCAGCAGTAGTCGAACTCGATGCCCTGGCCGATACGGTTAGGACCACCGCCCAGCACCATGATCTTCTTCTTGTCGGTCGGCTTGGACTCGCACTCTTCGTCGTAGGTGGAGTACATGTACGCGGTGTCGGTCGCGAACTCGGCCGCGCAGGT
This sequence comes from Massilia cavernae, assembly GCF_003590855.1. Classification (GTDB taxonomy): domain Bacteria; phylum Pseudomonadota; class Gammaproteobacteria; order Burkholderiales; family Burkholderiaceae_D; genus Telluria_A; species Telluria_A cavernae. Next base: position 3,380 of record NZ_QYUP01000173.1, on the reverse strand, counting down.
GTCCACGCGCTTGTACACCGGACGGATGCCCATCTCGTGGCGCTTCGCGCGGATCGCGGTATCGGTGGTCTGCAGCAGGAAGGCCAGGCGGCGGTCGGAGAAGCCCTTTTGCTTCAGCTTGTACAGCAGCGGCTTGTCCAGTTGCTCCAGCTTCTGGGTGTCGAGCCACAGTTCAATGTCGACGATTTCCTTGATCTGCACCAGGAACCACGGATCGATGCGGGTCAGCTGGTATACCTCGTCCAGCGTGAAACCCTGGGCGAACGCGTCGCCCACGTACCAGATGCGCTCAGGACCGGGCTCGCCCAGTTCCTCTTCGATCTTCTCGCGGTCCTTGGTCTTCTCGTTCAGGCCATCGACGCCCACTTCGAGGCCGCGCAGCGCCTTCTGGAACGACTCCTGGAAGGTACGGCCGATCGCCATCACCTCGCCCACCGATTTCATCTGGGTGGTCAGGTGCTGGTCGGCCGCCGGGAACTTCTCGAAAGTGAAGCGCGGGATCTTGGTGACGACGTAGTCGATCGACGGTTCGAACGAGGCCGGGGTCGCGCCGCCGGTGATCTCATTGCGCAGTTCGTCGAGGGTGAAGCCCACCGCCAGCTTGGCCGCGACCTTCGCGATCGGGAAGCCGGTGGCCTTGGACGCCAGCGCCGACGAACGCGACACGCGCGGGTTCATCTCGATGACGATCATGCGGCCGTCGACCGGGTTGATCGAGAACTGCACGTTGGAGCCACCGGTGTCGACGCCGATCTCGCGCAGTACCGCCAGCGAGGCGTTGCGCATGATCTGGTATTCCTTGTCGGTCAGCGTCTGCGCAGGAGCGACGGTGATCGAGTCGCCGGTGTGCACGCCCATCGGGTCGAGGTTTTCGATCGAGCAGATGATGATGCAGTTGTCCGCCTTGTCGCGCACCACTTCCATCTCGTACTCTTTCCAGCCGATGAGGGATTCTTCGATCAGCAGTTCCTTGGTCGGCGACGCTTCCAGGCCGCGCTTGCAGATCGTTTCGAATTCTTCTTCGTTGTAGGCGATGCCGCCGCCGGTGCCGCCCATCGTGAACGAAGGACGGATGATGGTCGGGAAGCCCAGCTCGCGCTGCACGCCCCACGCCTCGTCCATTGAGTGCGCCACGCCCGAGCGCGCCGAACCCAGGCCGATCCTGGTCATCGCTTCCTTGAACTTGGAGCGGTCCTCGGCCTTGTCGATGGCTTCCGGCGTCGCGCCGATCAGCTCCACCTTGTACTGCTCCAGCACGCCGTGGCGGTGCAGGTCGAGCGCGCAGTTCAGCGCGGTCTGGCCGCCCATGGTCGGCAGGATCGCGTCAGGACGCTCCTTGGCGATGATGCGCTCGACGACCTTCCAGGTGATCGGCTCGATGTAGGTTACATCGGCCATCTCCGGGTCGGTCATGATGGTCGCCGGGTTGCTGTTGACGAGGATGACCTTGTAGCCCTCTTCGCGCAGCGCCTTGCACGCCTGTGCGCCGGAATAATCGAACTCGCAAGCCTGGCCGATGATGATCGGGCCCGCGCCAATGATCAGAATACTTTTAATGTCACTACGCTTAGGCATTTACTTTTTCCCCTGCATTTACTTTTTCTCCGCTCGCTTGCATCAGGCTGATGAAGCGGTCAAACAGGTAGGCTACGTCGTTCGGTCCTGGCGATGCTTCAGGGTGGCCCTGGAAGCAGAAGGCCGGCTTGTCGGTGCGGGCGAAGCCCTGCAGCGAACCGTCGAACAGTGACACGTGGGTTACGCGGCAGTTGGCCGGCAAGGTGCCCGCATCGACCGCGAAGCCGTGGTTCTGCGAGGTGATCATCACCTTCTTCGAATCGAGGTCCTGCACCGGGTGGTTGGCGCCGTGGTGGCCGAACTTCATCTTCAGCGTCTTGGCGCCGGAAGCGAGCGCCATGATCTGGTGGCCGAGGCAGATGCCGAAGGTCGGGATGCCGCGCTCGATCAGCTCTTTGGTCGCCTTGATCGCGTAATCGCATGGCTCCGGGTCGCCGGGACCGTTGGCCAGGAAGATGCCGTCTGGCTTCAGCGCCAGCGCGTCTTCCGCGGTGGACTGCGCCGGCAGCACGGTGACCTTGCAACCGCGCTCGGTCAGCATGCGCAGGATGTTTTTCTTGACGCCGTAGTCGAAGGCGACCACATGGAATTTAGGATCGGTCAGCTTGCCGTAGCCCTCGCCCAGCTTCCACTCGGTTTCGGTGAACTCGTAGGCGGTGGGGGTCGACACGACCTTGGCCAGGTCCATGCCCGACAGGCCGGGGAAGGAACGCGCCAGCTCGAGCGCCTGCAATTCCTTCGGCTCCACGCCTTGGGTGCCCACCAGGATGGCGCCGCTCTGCGCGCCTTTTTCGCGCAGGATACGGGTCAGCTTGCGGGTATCGATACCTGCGATGGCGACGATACCTTCGGACTTCAGGTAATCGGACAGGGACTGCGTCGTACGGAAATTGGACGCCATCAGCGGCAGGTCGCGGATGATCAGGCCTGCGGCGTGGACTTTGGTCGCTTCGACGTCCTCAAGATTGACGCCGGTGTTTCCGATATGCGGATAGGTCAGGGTAACGATCTGTCGCGAGTAGCTCGGATCGGTCAGGATTTCCTGGTAACCGGTCATCGCGGTATTGAATACCACTTCTCCGGTCGTATGGCCGGCGGCGCCAATGGAAAAACCTTTAAAAATTGTCCCGTCTGCGAGGGCCAGGATGGCGGGTACGGCGGGGCCAGAAAAAAATGGCGGCAAGGGCAACTCCTTGATAAAGTTACCGTAGTTGCGCCACGTCAGACCGACAACCTGCATTACCCGAGCAGCTTCACTCAGAGGGCAAGAGGTCAAGTTGAATGAGGGATGGTGGGTAGTCGCTACGGTAGGTGTAATGAATGGCTAAACCTCCGAATTATAGCGCAAACCGCCCTTCTCGGCAATCGCCCCCGATGGCATCGGCATTGAAATTTCACCGATCTCAATAGAAGAGTTATGCTTCGGGCATTTACCCCATCAATCAATTGCAACAGGAACATCAAATCAATGGCAACAACAGTTTTTGGCATGGACACGCCGATGGAACGGCCGTCGGCAGGCGGCCGCGCGGGCGTGTTTGTCCCGGGGCCCGACGCGAACGAAGCGGTACGCATGGCAATGAAGAACGGCTCCGGCCTGTGCGGCTTCGGCAATCTCGACGGCACCGTGATGATCTATTTCGAGAACAACAAGTTCAACGATTCCGCGCTGGCAATGTGGAAGGACAAGGTCTTCAAGGCCTACGACCGGATGGTCAACCTGGCGCCGACGGTCAACAAGCTCAACTGTGACGCCGCTAGCCTGCAGCAGGTTGGCTTCATCAAGGGGCGGGAGATTTTGGTAA
>NZ_QYUP01000172.1 GCF_003590855.1 Massilia cavernae | reverse complement strand
CCCTACGCGCGCCGTACCGCCAGCGACGCGATGACAGTGGAGGACTATCTGAGCCTGCCGCACGTGGCGCCATCCCAGATGATGCCAGGCCACCGCGGCGTGATCGACGCCTTCCTGGAGCGCGCAGGCATGCGCCGCAACGTGGCGGTGGAATCGGCCTACTTCGGCCTGATCCCCTACATGCTGATGCAGACCGACCTGGTGCTGACCACCGGGCGCCAGTTCATGCGCTTTTACGAACGCACGCTGCCGCTCAAGACCTTCACCGTGCCGGTCAGGTTCCCGCCGATGCGCTTCTACCAGCTGTGGCATGAGCGCGTGCACCAGGCGCCCGAACACAAGTGGCTGCGTGACCAGCTGACGGCCGTGGCCAAGGCGCTGGTCCAGAAATAATATACGCCCGTGGCTACAGGCTCCATCAGCCGGTGGTTATGACTTAAAGGGCTGGCAGGGATATCATCGGCCATCAAGTACGATCGGACACCGCCATGACCACACTTCAGTCCCTGAACGGCTGCACCACGCAGGAATTTGTCGACGCGCTGCGCGGCATCTACGAGCACTCGCTGTGGATTCCTGAGCGTGCTGCCGCCAGGCGTCCGTTCGCCACGCCGGCTGCGCTGAAGTTCGCGCTGCAGGAAGTCGTATCGGCGGCAAGCCCCGGCGAACAGCTTGGCCTGATCCGCGCCCACCCTGAACTGGCCGGCAAGGCCGCGATTGCGGGCGAACTGACGGCCGAATCGACCGGCGAACAAGCCAAATCGGGCTTGAACCAGTGCAGCGCGGAGGAGTATGCGGTGCTGCACAAGCTCAACGCGGATTACAACGCCAAGTTCGGCTTCCCCTTCATCCTCGCGGTGAAGGGCCCGACCGGCAATGGCCTGACGCGCCAGGAGATCATCGCCACCTTCACGCGCCGCCTGAAGAACCAGCGCGCCGATGAAATGGCCGAATGCCTGCGCCAGATCCACCGCATCGCCGAAATGCGCATCGGCGGCCTGCTCAAGCTGGAACTCAATTTCGGCGCGCAGGTGATGGAATGGTCGGAACAGATCGGCGCGTGGAGCGAACTTGAGGACGGCCTGACCTGCTCGTACATGACGCCCATCCACCGCCGCACCGCCGAACAGATCGCGCAGTGGATGCGCGAATCGGGCATGACGGCGCAGATCGACGCGGTCGGCAATGTCGTCGGGCGCTATGAAGCGCAGGACCCGAACGCCAGGACCCTGATGACCGGTTCGCACTACGACACCGTGCGCGACGGCGGCAAGTACGACGGACGGCTCGGCATCCTGCTGCCGATGGCCATCGTGCGCCACCTGGACGCGCGCGGCGAACGGCTGCCTTTCCACCTCGAAGTCATCGGCTTTGCGGAAGAAGAAGGCGTGCGTTTCAAGAGCACCTTCCTGGGCAGCAATGCGATCGCGGGCCGCTTCGACATGGCGCAGCTGGATGCGGTCGATGCGGACGGCGTGACGATGCGGCAAGCGCTGGCGGATGCGGGGCATGACGCTGGCGCCATCGCCGCCATCGCGCGCGATCCGGCGCAACTGCTCGGCTTCGTCGAGGTGCATATCGAACAGGGGCCGGTGCTGCTGGAGCACGGACTCGCGGTAGGCGTGGTGACCGCGATTGCCGGCAGTTCGCGCTATCTGGTCGATCTCACCGGCCTGGCCAGCCATGCGGGCACTACGCCGATGAACATGCGCAAGGATGCTGCGGCCGCGGCGGCGGAGATCGTGCTGATGGTCGAGGCGCGCTGCAGCCAGGCGCCGTCGCTGGTGGGGACGGTGGGGCAGCTGGAGGTGCCGAACGGGTCGGTGAATGTAATTCCGGGGCATTGCAAGCTGTCGCTGGATATCCGGGCGGCGACTGACGAGGTGCGCCTGGCAGCGGCGAATGACGTGCTGGAGCGGATCGAAGCGATCTGCGCAAGGCGGCAGGTTGAGGTGACTGTAAGGCAGGTGGTGTCGGCGGCGGCTGCGCCATGTGCGCCCTGGATGATGGATCAGCTGGGGGCAGCCGTCGAACGCGCGGGGTTGCCGCGATTTGATTTGCCGTCAGGTGCGGGACACGATGCGATGGCGATGGCGAAGATGACCGATGTGGCGATGCTGTTTACGCGATGCGGGAATGGGGGCATCAGCCATAACAGGCTGGAGACCATGACGGCGGATGATGCCGAGGTGTCAGGGCAAGTGCTGCTCGATTTCTTCAGGAATTTCCAGGGCAAGAAATAGATCGGGGACAGACCTCGATCTCGCCAGAGATCGAGGTCTGTCCCCGAACTGAGTTCGCACTTGTCCGCCCTACGCCATTTTCCAAGCTCACTGGTCGTTGCTGACGACCTTGGCCCGGTCAAGCATGGCATGCAGCAGGACGTTGCAGCCGGCTTCGAGGTGGTCCGGCTTGGCATCCTCGATTTCGTTATGGCTGATGCCGTCCTTGCAGGGAACGAAGATCATGCCCGCAGGTGCCAGGCGCGCGGCGTAGATGGCGTCATGCCCCGCACCCGACACTACGTCCATCGTCGAATAATCAAGCTTCTCGGTGGCGGCACGGACGGCACCCACGCAATCGGGATGGAAAGGGCACGGCGGGTAGTACGACACGCGCTCGACCTGGATGCCAAGGCCGCTGTCGGCACGCGTCTTCGCGACGAAAGCCAGCATCTCCTCGTGCATGGTGTTCAGCAGCTCGTCGCTGACGTTGCGCAGGTCGATGCTGAACTTCACCTCGCCGGGAATGACGTTGCGGCTGTTCGGGAACACCTGCACCATGCCAACGGTGCCGCGGCCGTACGGCGGATAGCGGTTGGCGATCTGCACCACCTCCTGCATGATGCGCGTGGCCACCTGCAGCGCGTCCTTGCGCAGTCCCATCGGCGTCGGCCCCGCATGCGCTTCCATGCCGGTGACAACGCAGTCGTACCACGACAGGCCCATCACCGCAGGCACCACGCCGATCACCTTGTCCGCGTCTTCCAGCACCGGGCCCTGCTCGATGTGGGTTTCGAAGTAGGCGCCGATCGGGTGCTGGCCCGGCACCTGCTCGCCCATGTAGCCGATGCGCGCCAGTTCGTCGCGCACGGTCTTGCCTTCGGTGTCCTTCGCCGCGTACGCGGTCTCCAGGCTGAAGGCGCCGCAGAAAACACCGGAACCCATCATCACCGGCACGAAGCGCGAGCCTTCCTCGTTGGTCCAGAACGCGACTTCGATCGGCGCTTCGGTGACGATGCCGCGGTCGTTCAGGGTACGCACCACTTCAAGGCCGGCCAGCACGCCGTAGTTGCCGTCGAACTTGCCGCCGGTCGGCTGCGTGTCGATATGGCTGCCCGTCATGACGGGCGGCAGATCCGGGTTGCGTCCTTCGCGCCGCATGAACACATTGCCGATCTGGTCGATGGTGATGGACAGGCCGGCTTCCTTCGCCCAGCCGACCACCAGGTCGCGCCCCTGCTTGTCGAGGTCCGTCAGCGCCAGCCGCTTGACGCCGCCCTTCTGGGTTGCGCCGATCTTCGCCAGTTCCATCAGCGAGGCCCACAGGCGGTCGCCATTGATACGCATGTCGTTCATGTGTTTCGCTCCGGTTGTCGATCAGGCCGTGACAGGGGAAAACGCAGGACGGTCGATGTGGCGGCCCGCGCCTTCGACCGCGCGCAGCTCGCCGCGCTCGAACACCACGTTCCCGGCGTGGACGGTGCAGGTCGGGATGCCCTTGACCGTGCGCCCTTCGAACACGTTGAACCCGCCCCTGGCAAACTGCGTTTTCGCCGAAATCGTGCGCGTGCCTTCCGGATCCCACACCACGATGTCGGCGTCCGCGCCGACCGCGATCAGGCCCTTGCGCGGGTACATATTGAAAATTTGCGCGGCGTTGGCCGACGTTACGCGCACGAACTCGGACGGCGTCAGCTTGCCGCTGCCGACGCCGGCATCCCAGACCACCGACATGCGGTCCTCGACGCCACCGCAGCCGTTCGGAATCTTGGTGAAGTTGTCGGCGCCTGCCGCCTTCTGCTCGGCGCAGAAGGTGCAGTGGTCGGTGGCGGTGGTGTGCAGGTTACCGCCCTGCAGGCCCTGCCAGAGGGCAGCCTGGTGGTGCTTGCTGCGGAACGGTGGGCTCATCACGTGGCCGCGCGCGAATTCGAGGTCGCTGCTGTGGTAGACGCTGTCGTCGATGACCAGGTGGCCGGCGAGCGCTTCGCCGTACACGCGCTGTCCCTTGGCGCGGGCGCGGGTAATGGCGTCGAGCGATTCGGCGCAGGACACGTGCACGATATACACCGGAGTGCCGAGCACATTGGCGATGGCGATCGCGCGGTTGGCGGCTTCGGCTTCCACTTCGGGAGGGCGCGAAAGCGGATGCGCCGACGGGCCGGTGATGCCCTTGCGCAGCAGGTCCTGCTGCAACTGGAATACCAGTTCGCCGTTCTCGGCGTGCACAGTGGGGATCGCGCCTAGTTCCAGCGCACGGGTGAAGCTCTTCACCAGCGTTTCGTCGTCCGCCATGATGGCGTTCTTGTACGCCATGAAGTGCTTGAAGCTGTTGACGCCATGGTTGCGCACCAGCGTGCCCATGTCCGCATGTACCGAATCGTCCCACCACGTCACCGCGACATGGAAGGTGTAGTCGCCGGCCGACTTCCTGGCCCAGCCGCGCCAGGTATGGTAAGCCTCGAGCAGCGACTGCTTCGGGTCGGGAATGACGAAGTCCATGATGGTGGTGGTCCCGCCCGCCAGCCCCGCCGCGGTGCCGGTATAGAAATCGTCGGCGGTGACCGTGCCCATGAACGGCAGCTGCATGTGCGTATGGGTGTCGATCCCGCCCGGCATCACGTACTGGCCGGAGGCGTCGATCACGGTGGCATGGGCCGGTGCATCCAGCCCTTCGCCGACGGCGACGATCTTGTCGCCGAAGCACAGCACATCGGCGCGGAAGGCGCGGTCCGCATTCACAACGGTGCCGCCACGGATAATGGTCGTCATTTGCTTCTCCCGTAAATCGGATTACTGGTTGGTCATCGGGCGCAGCGCGGGCTGGGGGCGCCCTTTCATCAGCACGCCGTACACCACGGCGGCAATGGCCACGCCGACGAACCAGGCGTAGGTGTAGATGGTCTTGAAGGTCTCGCCCACTTCCGGGAACGAGGCCGGGAAGGCGGCGTTCAGGAAGCCCGGGATATTCGGCAGCACGCCCAGCACGAAGGCGATGACGGCCGCGAAGTTCCAGCCGTTGCGGTAAGAGTAGATGCCTGCGGGGCGGTACAGCTGGTCCACGTCCAGCTGGGTCTTGCGGATGAAGTAGTAGTCGATGATCATGATGCCGGCGATGGGTCCGAGCAGCGCCGAGTAGCCGATCAGCCAGGTAAAGATATAGCCCTGGGTCGTTTCCAGGATCTTCCACGGCATCATCACCAGTGCGATGCCCGCCGTGATGTAGCCGCCGGTGCGGTAGCTGATGTGCTTGGGCGCCAGCGCCGAGAAGTCGTAGGCCGGTCCGACCAGGTTGGCGGCCAGGTTGACGCTGATGGTATCGACCAGCAGCACGATCAGCGCGACCAGCACGGCGATGCCGGTCATGCGGCTGGCCAGGTCGACCGGGTCCCAGATCGCCTTGCCGTACAAGACCACGGTGGCGGAAGTGACAATGACGGCAAGGCCGGCGAGCAGTCCCATCGGCACCGGCAGGCCGACGGTCTGGCCGATGATCTGGTCGCGCTGGGTCTTGGCGAAGCGGGTGAAGTCCGGGATGTTCAGCGCCAGCGTGGCCCAGAAACCGACCATCGCCGTCAAGGACGGCCAGAACACCACCCAGAACTGCCCCGCCTTCTTGCCACCTTCGACGAATTGCGACGGCTGGTCCAGCAGCGGGCCGAAGCCGCCGGCCTTGTTGTACACCCAGCCGAGCAGCACGAAGGAGATCACGATCTTGAGCGGCGCGGTGTAGGTTTCGAGCTTGCGGATCGAATCCATGCCATGGACGATGTAGTACAGCTGGATCGCCCAGAAACCCAGGAAGCAAAGCAGCTGGGCGCCGTTGATGCCCAGGCCGGGAATCTTGTCGCCGCCGATTTCATGGCCGATCATCACGCCGAGCAGCGTGTAGATCATGCTGCCGCCAAACCAGGTCTGGATGCCGTACCAGCCGCAGGCGACGATGGCGCGCATCAGCGCGGGCAGCCGCGCGCCGAAGGTGCCGAACGAGGAACGCGCCAGGACTGCATACGGGATGCCGTACTTGGTGCCTGCGTGGCCGATCAGCAGCATCGGGATCAGCACGATGGCGTTGGCGAGGAACACGGTCAGCACGGCCTGGTAGCCGGACATGCCGCCCTCGATCAGGGTGGCCGAGAGGGTGTACGCGGGGATGCACATCACCATCCCGACCCACAGCGCGGCAAAGTGATACCAGAGCCACGTGCGCTGCGCCGCGCTAGTCGGCGCCAGGTCTTCATTCCACAAGTGCGTGTTTGCCGACAGGTCTTTACTCACGTGTTCTTCTCCATTTTTGGTGATGGCAAAGTTCCGGTTCAGTGTAACGCAAACATCACGAAAAAATACATCAAGGCAGGGTAGCCGCCTCGAATACCGGCTCCGCCCTCGGGTTGCGCGGATCCTGCGTCCAGTTCATATACGGCTTGCCCGTTTCCTGCGGCACCATGGTGATGCACGCCTCGACCGGACAGGTGATCTCGCACAGGTTGCAACCTACGCACTCCGCCTTGATTACCTCATAGGTGCGCTCGCCGCTGTCGGCCACCAGCCTGGCGATCGCCTGGTGCGAGGTATCCTCGCAGGCCACGAAGCACTTGCCGCACTTGATGCACTTGTCCTGGTCGATCTGCGCGATCACCTGATAGTTCATGTCCAGGTACTTCCAGTCGGTCGTATTCTGGACAGCCTTTCCGGCGAAATCCGCGATCGTGGCATAGCCCTTCTCGTCCATCCAGCGCGAAAGCCCATCCTTCATCTCCTCGACGATGCGGAAGCCATGCAGCATCGCGGCCGTGCACACCTGCACCGACCCTGCGCCCAGCGCGATGAATTCCGCCGCATCGCGCCAGTTGCCGATGCCGCCGATGCCCGATATCGGCAGCCCCTTCGTCTCGGGATCGCGTGCGATCTCGGCCACCATGTTCAGCGCGATCGGCTTGACCGCCGAACCGCAGTAGCCGCCGTGCGTGCTGGCGTCGCCCACGATCGGGAAGGCGACCATGCGGTCGAGGTCGAGGTGGGTAATGGAATTGATGGTGTTGATCAGGGATACCGCATCGGCGCCGCCATTCTTCGCGGCGCGCGCAGGCTTGCGCACGTCGGTGATGTTGGGCGTCAGCTTGACGATCACCGGCAGCTTGCTGTGCTTCTTGCACCACGCGGTCACCATCTCCACATACTCCGGCACCTGGCCCACGGCCGCGCCCATGCCGCGTTCCGGCATCCCGTGCGGGCAGCCGAAATTGAGCTCGATGCCGTCGGCGCCGGTCGCTTCGACCTTCGGCAGGATATCGGCCCAGTAGTGCTCTTCGCACGGCAGCATCAGCGAGACGATCATCGCGCGGTCCGGCCAGTCCTTCTTTACCTGGGTGATCTCGCGCAGGTTGATTTCCAGGCTGCGGTCGGTGATCAACTCGATGTTGTTGAAGCCGAGGACTTCGCGGTTCTTGCCGTAGTGGGCGGAATAGCGCGACGACACGTTGACCGCCGCCGGATCTTCACCCAGCGTCTTCCACACCACGCCGCCCCACCCCGCTTCGAAGGCGCGCACGACGTTGTAGGCCTTGTCGGTCGGCGGCGCGGAAGCCAGCCAGAACGGATTTGGCGACTTGATGCCGCAGAACTCAATGCTAAGGTCAGCCATTATGCAGCCTCCAGTCGGGATTGGATGTCGTTGTGGATGGCGATTGCCGCCAGTTTTCCATGCTGGACCGCCTGCACAGTCAGGTCCTGTCCCGGCGCCACGCAGTCGCCACCGGCATACACGCCAGGCACCGCGGTGCGGAACTGCGCATCGACGCGGATCTTGTCGCCCGCGCGCGTCAGCTGCTGCGCCAGCGGATCGGCCAGCGCGGCCGGATCCATGCCTTGGCCGATGGCCTTGAACACCGCGTCAGCCTGGATTTCCAGGAAGCTGCCGGTGCCGATCAGCTTGTCACCGTCGGCGCGGGTGCGCTCGAAACGCATGCCGCGCACACGGCCTTCGTCGTCCAACAGCACTTCGTCCGGCGCCGCCCAGGTCTTGATGCGCACGTAGTTGGCCTTGGCGATGTCCTGCTCGTGGTGGGTGGCGCTCATGGCTTCCGCGCCGCGGCGGTACACGAGGGTCACGTCTTCGGCGCCAAGGCGCTGGATCTGCACCGCCATGTCGATCGCCGTGTTGCCGGCGCCGATGACGATCGCCCGCTTCGGCACCGGCAGCGCGGACAGGTCGCTGGCCTGGCGCAACGCGGCGATGTATTCCACAGCCGCCATCAGGCCAGGCGCGTCTTCGCCGGTCAGGCCAAGCTGGCGGCTGGCGGCCAGGCCCAGGCCGAGGAAGACCGCGTCGTATTTCGCGTGCAGGTCCTTGAGCTGGAGGTTCTCGCCTAGTACCTGGCCGTGGATGATTTCAATGCCGCCGATATCAAGCAGGAAGTCAACTTCCTTCTGCGCGAAGTTATCGGTCAGCTTGTACTTTGCGATGCCGTATTCATTCAGGCCGCCGGCCTTCTCGCGCGCCTCGTAGATGACGACGTCGTTGCCGAGCATCGCCAACCGGTGCGCGCACGACAGGCCGGCCGGGCCGGCGCCGACGACGGCGATGGTCTTTCCGGTGGACGGCGCGCGCTGGAACGGGTGCGCCGCGAACGACGCATGGTCGAGGGCATGGCGCTGCAGCAGTCCAATGGTGACCGGGCGCTTTTCCTCGTAGTGGTTGCGCACGCAGGCGTCTTCGCACAGGATCTCGGTCGGGCACACACGGGCGCAGCTGCCGCCCAGGATGTTCGCCTTCAGGATGCCGGCTGCGGCGCCGTTGATATTTTCATCGTGGATGTTGCGGATGAAGCTGGCCACGTCGATCTCGGACGGGCAGGCGCGCGTACAAGGCGCATCGTAACAATACAGGCAGCGGGCGCTTTCGATGGCTGCCTGGCGCGAGGTCAGCGGCGGCGCCAGGTCGGTGAAGTTAGCGGAAAGTTCGCTGTCCGACGCTGCAGCTTGCGGCAAATGCTTGAGAGATGAAATCATATGTCCGTCCCTGTTTCGGTTACGTTCTTCTTGTACGGCGCCGTGCTTACTTCATTTGCGGGAACGAGAACTCCGCTCCCGCGCTCGCGGTGTTCGGCCAACGCTGCATCACGGCCTTGTGGCGGGTGTAGAAGCGCACGCCTTCCGGACCGTAGGCGTGGTGGTCGCCGAACAGGCTGCGCTTCCAGCCGCCGAAGCTGTTGAAGGCCATCGGCACCGGCAGCGGCACGTTGACGCCCACCATGCCCACCTGGATCTGGCGCACGAACTCGCGCGCGGTACCGCCGTCGCGCGTGAAGATGGCGACGCCGTTGCCGTACTCGTTGGCGTTGATCAGCTCGACCGCAGTGGCCACGTCCGGCGCGCGCATCATGCACAGCACCGGCCCGAAGATCTCTTCCTTGTAGATCGTCATGTCGTCGGTGACGTGGTCGAACAGCGTGCCGCCCACAAAGAAGCCGTTCTCGCGCCCCGGCACCTTGATGCCGCGGCCATCGACCAGCAGCGTGGCGCCCTGCTCCACGCCTTCGCCGATCAGCTTTTCAATGCGCTGCTTGGCGGCTGAAGTAACGACCGGCCCCATTTCGGAGTCCGACGCCATGCCGTCGCCGATCTTCAACGCGGCAGTCCGCTTGGCCAGCGCGTCGGCCAGCTTGTCGCCGGCGTCGCCGACCGCCACCACCACCGAAATCGCCATGCAGCGTTCGCCGGCGGAACCGAAGGCCGCGCCCATCAGTGCATCGACCGCCATCTGCATGTCGGCGTCGGGCATGACTACCATGTGGTTCTTGGCGCCGCCAAGGGCCTGCACGCGCTTGCCGGAAGCGGTTCCGCGCGCATAGATGTATTCCGCAATCGGGGTGGAGCCGACGAAGCTGATGGCCTGCACTTCGCGATGGTCGAGCAGCGCGTCGACGGTGACCTTGTCGCCCTGGACCACGTTGAACACGCCCTTCGGCAGGCCGGCCTGTTCCAGCAGGCGCGCGTGCAGCAGCGATGGCGACGGATCGCGTTCGGAAGGCTTCAGCACGAAGGTGTTGCCGCACGCGATAGCGACCGGGAACATCCACATCGGCACCATGACGGGGAAGTTGAATGGCGTGATGCCGGCGACCACGCCGAGCGGCTGGCGCATCGACCACGCGTCGATGCCGCGCGCGATCTGGTCGGTGAACTCGCCCTTCATCATCTGCGGAATGCCGACGGCGAATTCCACCATCTCGATGCCGCGCGCGACTTCGCCTTTGGCGTCGTCGAAGGTCTTGCCGTGTTCGCGGGTGAGCATCGCCGCGAATTCGTCGGTGTGCTCCTGGCACAGTTGCAGGTACTTGAACAGCACCCGCGCGCGGGTCAGCGCCGGTGTCGCCGCCCACGAAGGGAATGCCGCTGCCGCGGCGGCGACGGCGGCATTCACTTCCTCCGGCGTGCCCAACGCCACGCGGGCGCAAGGCTCGCCGATGGCCGGGTTGTACACGTCGGCGTAGCGGCCGCTCGTGGTGTCGGCCTTCGCGCCGTTGATGTAATGGGTGATTGTGTCGAGGTCAGTCATATGATTCTTTCGGTCAGTCCAAATTCTTGAGTACGGCGGCAAGCTTGCCGAACAACTCGTCGATGTGCTTCTTCTCGATGACGAGCGGCGGCGACAGCGCGATGATGTCGCCGGTGGTGCGGATCAGCAGGCCGTCGGCGAAGGCCTTCTTGAAGGCGGCGAAGGCGCGCGCGCCGGGCGGCTTGCCGGCAATCGGCGCCAGCTCGATACCGGCCACCAGGCCGATGGTGCGGATGTCGATCACGTGCGGCAGGCCCTTGAGCGAATGCACGGCGTCGGTCCAGTAGTCCAGCATCGCTGCGGCGTTCTCGATGATCTGCTGTTCCTTGAACACTTCGAGCGTTGCCAGCGAAGCGGCGCAGGCCAGCGGGTGGCCGGAATAGGTATAGCCGTGGAACAGCTCGATGCCGGCCGGGCAGTCCATGAAGGCGTCGTAGATATGCTGCTTGCTGAAGACGGCGCCCATCGGCACCACGCCGTTGGTGATGCCCTTGGCGCAGGTGACCATGTCCGGCTCGACGTCGAAGTAGTCGAACGCGAACGGCGTGGTCAGGCGGCCGAAGCCGGTGATCACTTCATCGAAGATCAGCAGGATGCCGTGCTTGGTGCATAGCTCGCGCAGGCGCTTCAGGTAGCCCTTCGGCGGAATCAGCACGCCGGTGGAACCGGCCACCGGTTCGACGATGACGGCGGCGATGGTCGATGCGTCGTGCAGCGCGACGATGCGCTCCAGCTCATCGGCCAGGTGGGCGCCGTATTCCGGCTCCGCGCGGCTGTAGGCGTTCTTTTCAATGTTGTGGGTGTGCGGCAGGTGGTCGACGCCCGGCAGCAGCGGACCATAGGAGCGGCGGTTGGGACCGATGCCGCCGACCGAGATGCCGCCGAAGCCGACACCATGATAGCCGCGCTCGCGGCCGATCAGGCGCGTGCGGCTGCCTTCGCCGCGTGCGCGGTGGTAGGCCAGCGCCATCTTCAGCGCGGTGTCGACCGCCTCGGAACCCGAGTTGGTGTAGAACACCTGGCCGAAGCGGTGGTTGGTGTATTCCATCAGCTTTTCAGCGAGGTCGAACGCGGCCGGATGGCCCATCTGGAAGGTCGGCGCGAAGTCGAGCTGGCCGACCATCTCGCGCACGGCGGCGACAATCTTCGGCTGCGCGTGGCCGCATGGAACGCACCACAGGCCTGCGGTGCCGTCGAGGATGGAGTTGCCGTCGACGTCCTTGTAATACATACCCTCGGCGGAAACAAGCAGGCGCGGATTCGCCTTGAAATCTCGGTTGTTGGTGAATGGCATCCAAAACGACGACATCGATTCAGGTCTGGTCTCGTTCATATGGTCTCCAATTTTGACGGGCGAAAAATAATTTACCAGTTGGCAAAATAGTAGTGCAATAATAGTAAGCAATACCACCAACGGCACAGATACACAAACTGCAAAAGCAGCCAACCGTATTGGTTGACCGGGCTGTACAGTTTTGCAGGGCCGATAACGGAGTTGCGAATGGAAGAAACGGCGGCAGCGCGTGAGGACGGCAACGACAAATCGGCCTGGCCGGTGCTGGCGATCGAGCGTAGCAAGCGCGGCAGCCTGGTCGACCAGATTGTGGCAGCGATCCAACAGATGGTAAATGCGCGCGAATTGCGCGTCGGCACAAAAATGCCCTCGGTTAGACAATTCGCAAAGTGTAATGGCGTTTCCACTTTCACCGTCGTCGAATCCTACGACCGTTTGTTGAACCTCGGACTTCTTTCCTCACGCCGAGGTTCCGGCTTTTTCGTTGCCCGCAGCGAAGCGGTTGCCGTCGCCCAAACGAGTGCGGTACCGGCAAGTCCCACCGCCATCGACGCCCTCACCCCCGACCTGTACTCAGGCGTATCGGACGCGCTGCCGGTCGGCGCCGGCTGGCTGCCGCCGGAGTGGTATGGCGAGTCCACCATCCTCGACTGCGTGCGCCATGCGATGAAGATCCCGGCCAACCGCCTGCGCGGCTACGGCCATCCGCTCGGCTTCCCGACGCTGCGCCAGCACATGGCGGGCACGCTGGCCGAGGAACTGTTTTCGGTGGAGCCCGACCAGATCCTGCTGACCCACGGCGCCACCCACGCCTTCGACCTGATCCTGCGCACGCTGACCAAGCCCGGAGACACCGTGTTGGTGGAGGATCCCGGCTACAGCAACCTGCTGTCGCTGGTTCGCCACCACGGCTGCATCCCGGTCGGCATACCGCGCGGCGAGACGGGACTCGATTTCGACGAACTGGAACGCCAGGCCAAGGCCACCCAGCCCAAGCTGATGTTCGTGAACACCGTGCTGCAAAACCCGCTGGGCACCTCGCTGTCGCAGGCGCAGGCGCACCGCCTGCTGGGTGTGGCGGAGCAGTTCGACTTCTGGCTGGTGGAGGACGACATCTACCGCGAACTGGCCGCGCGCGGCGAGGCGTCGCTGGCGGCGATGGACGGATTGCGGCGCGTGATCCGGGTCGGGAGTTTTTCCAAGACCTTGTCGCCGGTGCTGCGAGTCGGTTCCATCTCCGCTTCGCGTTCGCTGATCCCGGAACTCCTGCGCATCAAGATGCTGACCGGGCTGACCACGTCCGAGATCAACGAGCGCGCGGTGTACCACGCGATCTCCGCGCGGCCCTACAAGCGCATGGTCGAAAAGCTGATCGACCAGCTGCGCACCGCGCGCGAACGCACCACCGAACGCCTGCTTGACGCCGGCATGGCGCCGGTCGCCAAACCGCGCGGCGGCATGTTCGTCAGCGGCGGCTGGGATATCAAGCCGACGGCCAGGTTCAACGGCAAGCTGATTGCGGACCGCGCGCTGAAGGCAGGCATCCTGCTGTCGCCGAACGAATTCTTCATGCTGCGCGAGTCCGATTCGATCTGGTTCCGTTTCAACGTGGCGTATGCGGCCGACGCGCCGCTGCTGTCGGACTTCCTCAAAACCGTAAGGCGGGAGATGCCATGACCCTGAAGGTAAAACGGCGCGTCATCAACCGCGACAAGCTGGAGGCGGACATCCTGGCGGAAGCGGTGCGCGTGTTTGCGGAATGCGGCTACGAAGGCACGTCCATCGCGGCCATCGCCGACAATGCCGGGCTGTCGAAGCAGAACCTGATGTACTACTTCCCCACCAAGCAGGCGCTGTACGAGCGCGTGCTCGATTGGGTGCTGGACGAATGGCTGGAGCGCATGGAGAAGCTGGCGGATCCCGGACGCGATCCTGCGGAAGTACTGCGCGACTACATCAGCGCCAAGCTGCGCTTCTCGCGCGAGCAGCCGCTGGCATCGCGGGTATATGCGATGGAGGTGATCGCGGGGGCGAAGCTGTATGGACAGCAGATCCGCGAACGGGTGGTGCCGCTGCTGCGTAAAGACATTGAAGTATTCGAAGGGTGGATTGCGGAGGGGCGGATCGCGCCGGTCAATGCGACGCATTTGCTGTTTTCGATCTGGGCCATGACGCAGTCATATGCCGACTTCTCGGCCCAGATGACATTGGTGCTGGGCACGGAGCAACTCAGCGGGAATGACTTCGCCGATGCTGAAAAGCTCATTACCGATATGGTCCTTGCAACTGTCGTTCGCACCCCTTGGCACGGTTGAGCCCCATTGATCCCCCCGTACGACCACTTAACCCACCAAATATGCATTTCATCGCCCGTCAATAGCCGCGAACTATTCCCACCGGTACAGTTACACCATCGACTCACCCACCGGAGAATTTGAAATGAAAAACGCTAGCTACGACGCCTTCGCCGCCCTTCTCGCCGACATCGGACGGGCCCTGATGCGCGCGGGACGTTACATTTCGCGGGCAGTTGCAACCATGCACTGGCAAGGCATCCTGGTCACCTGCGTGGCCCTTGCACTGGCGATCACGATCCTGCCGCTGGCCCTGTTCCTGTTCGTCGTGTTCATGGTCGCGCGCATGGTCGCCATTTCCTGCGCCAACCACAAGCGCCGCGGGCCGGCCACTCCTTACCGTCACGTGGACGGTACAAACGAATGAAGTTGAAGGCGAGCGACTTGAACAAGTTCATGGATCTTGCGCGGGAAGTCCTCGCCGAGGCCCGCGTACTCTGGTGGCGCTTTTTCGACTGGCTTGCGCTGGTCGAATGGCGCCAGCTCGCCATCATCTGGTTCATCGTTTTCTCTTTCGGGATCATCCTCGGCTACGCCGAGCCGGGCATCTGGTTCATCCTGATCTCGTTCGGTGTCAAGGTGCTCGCCGGCGGCAAGCGCAAGGCCGAACTGAAGGCCAGGGATGCGACCGCGCAGGCCGACGTGGCCACGCTCGAACGGCGCCTGATGGAAGCGCAGATGGCCGCGCTGCAGGCACAGGTCGAACCTCACTTCCTGTTCAACACCCTCGCCCTGATCGGCCAGCTGATCGAAACCGACCCGCCGCAAGCCGCACGCATCCACATGAACCTGATCGAGTACCTGCGCTCGACCTTGCCGCAAATGCGCGCCGCCAACAGCGGCACGCTGGGACGCCAGGTCGAACTGGCGCGCGCCTACCTGACCATCATGCAGGCGCGAATGAAGGAGCGCCTCGCCGTCAGCTTCGACGTGCCCGACTACCTGGAAAGCGCCGTGTTCCCGCCGACGATGCTGCAGATCCTGATCGAGAACTCGATCAAGCACGGGCTGGAGCCGAAGATCGAGGGCGGCCACATCGACGTGCGCGCCAGCCTGATCGACGGTACGATGCAGGTTGACGTGAAAGACAATGGCGTCGGCTTCAACATGCACGCCGGCGAAGGCATCGGCCTGGCCAACATCCGCGAGCGCCTGCGCCTGCTGTACGGCGACCGTGCCGAGCTGGTGATCGAGATGCCGCCCGACGGCGGCGCGCTGGCGTCGATCCGCGTGCCATTCATCACAACGGAGAAAGGTCCATGAGCGTTACCGCCCTGATCGTCGACGACGAATCGCCCATGCGCGACCAGCTGCGCCTGCGCCTTGGCGAAGTATGGCCCGAGCTGCAGATCGCCGGTGAAGCCGCCAACGGCATCGAAGCCATCGAGATGGCCGGCCGGCTCAATCCCGGCATCGTCTTCCTCGATATCCGCATGCCCGGCCCCAGCGGCATCGAGACCGCGCGCCAGCTGTACAAGCAAAGCCACGTCGTGTTCGTGACCGCCTACGACCAGTACGCGGTGGAGGCCTTCGAACAAGGCGCGATGGATTACCTGCTCAAGCCCGTCAGCGCCGAGCGCCTGCGCATGACGCGCGAACGGCTGGAAAAGCGCCTCGGCGCCACGCCCACCGACATCGATGCGAAAATCGCGCAGCTGGCGCAGATCCTCGAACGCGGCAAGGCGCAAAAGCCCCAGTACCTGCGCTGGATCCAGGCGCAGGTCGGCAGCAGCCTGCGCATGATCAGCACGAAAGAGATCCTGTTCTTCCAGTCCGACGACAAGTACACGCTGGTGCAGACCGCGCAGGCAGAACTCCTGATCCGCAAGACGCTCAAGGAACTGGCTGATGAACTCGACCCCGACGAGTTCTGGCGCATCCACCGCTCGACCCTGGTGCGCGTGGACGCCATCGCCGAAGTGATGCGCGACGAGCGCGGACGCCAGATGGTAAGGCTGCGCAATTCGCCCCGCCTGCTGGAAGTAAGCCGCAACCACTCGTACCTGTTCCAGCAGATGTAGGGCTTGGCGCCGCACCGGGCGCTCGCCGATCGAATAATCCTCTAACATAGACGCGGGTCCCGTCCATTGTTTGAGAGGAGATTGAAATGTCAGTCGCACCCCGGCAAATCAAGGTCAATGTCATCCCCTGCCTGCGCTACAGCGATGCCCCCAGGGCCATCGAGTGGCTGTGCGACACTTTCGGCTTCGAGAAGCAGATGGTCGTCCCCGGCGAGAACAATACCGTCCTGCACGCCCAGTTGTCGTTTGGCAACGGGATGATCATGCTCGGGTCGGCGGCGAGCGCCGACAGCGAATATTCGAAGCTCATCAAGCAACCAGGCGAGATCGGCGGCGCGGCCACGCAAACGCTGTACATCGTCGTGGAAGACGCGGATGCGTTCCATGCGCGCGCCAGGGAGGCCGGCTGCGAGATCATCATGGACATCAAGGACGAAGACTATGGCGGCCGCGACTTCACCTGCCGCGACCTCGAAGGCCACGTCTGGACCTTCGGTACCTACGACCCCTACGCATAAGAAGGGAGAACAGCATGTCACGCGCAGTGCACTTCGAGATACAGGCTTCGAATCCGCAGGAGCTGATCGACTACTACACAGCCCTGTTCGGTTGGTCCTTCAACAAGTGGGAAGGCGGCGAATACTGGCTGATCCACACCGGGCCGGAGGACAAGCCCGGCATCAACGGCGGCCTGCTGCCGCGCCGCGGGCCGGTGCCGGATGCGATGCAGGGGGTGAACGCCTTCGTCATCACGGTCGACGTCGAGGACATCGACGATGCGCTTGAACGCGCCGGCAAGGGCGGCAGCGGCGGCGCGGTGTGCGTGCCGAAGATGGCGGTGCCGGGCATCGGCTGGCTTGGATATGCAAAGGACCCGGACGGGAATATCTTCGGCATGATGGAAGCGGATACGGAGGCAGCATGAGCACGGACGAAGAACAGATTCGCGCGCTGGTGGAGATGTGGCTCAGCGCGACGGCGGCGGGCGATGTGGACACGGTGCTGGACCTGATGGCAGCCGACGCGATGTTCATGTCGGCGGGACAGCCGCCGATGGTCGGGCGCGAAGCGTTTGCGCGGGGGTTGACCAAGCTGCTGACCGATAACGTGATCCGGTCGGTCAGCGACATCCAGGAAATCGTGGTGTGCGGCGATTTGGCGTATGTGCGGACCAAACTGGCGGTCACGATCACCTCCAAGCACGGCAAGACACCGATGCTGCGCAATGGGGATACGATGTCGATCCTGCGCAGGGAGGCAGATGGGAGGTGGCGGTTATCGCGGGATGCCAACATGCTGGTCGTGGTGGCGTAGCGGCGTAGGGCGGAGGCTTCGCAAGGAGTATCCGCTTGTAAGCGGATACCGTTCCGCAGGCGAATCGCGTGCGATTCGAAACCCCTGCTCCACCATCCGCCATGCTCCGTCCGCGACCTATGAAATCGCCTGGATCAACATTTGATCGGCCACCTGCACCGGCCGTATCCTGATCACATCCCGGTACAACGGCGGCATCACCTCGCACACCGCATCCAGCTCTTCCTGCGGCATGGCCGCCTTCACGTACTGGAACTGCCGCG
>NZ_QYUP01000171.1 GCF_003590855.1 Massilia cavernae | reverse complement strand
GTATTAGCGTAACTTTCGCTACGTTATCCCCCACTCTTGGGTACGTTCCGATATATTACTCACCCGTTCGCCACTCGCCGCCAGGTTGCCCCGCGCTGCCGTTCGACTTGCATGTGTAAAGCATGCCGCCAGCGTTCAATCTGAGCCAGGATCAAACTCTTCAGTTTAATCTCTGTTTGTTGGCATTTCTGCCACCCTTATTTCTAAGGGGTCGCTCACTCAAAATACTGACCGTCACTCATTGCTGAGTAACGTATTTCTTTTTTGTGAACATTTGATAATTTAAGTAATCAGCTTCGCTTACGCTCGGCCGGCACTTTCATCAAACGCCCACACTTATCGACTGTTAATTTTTAAAGAACTTGTTCGGAACTGCTTGCTGCTCATCGACAAATCGTTTTGTTTGTCAGCAGCAGAGAGATGAGATTATGCGGTGTTTTGCGATCTTCGTCAACTTCTTTTTTCTACATCGTTTTTTACATCGTCCCGTTGCTTCTTTTTGTTGTGCTGCATCGCAACGGGAGGCGAACTATAGCAAACGGGCACAGCCGTTGACAAGTGCCGGAACGGAAAAGCCACACATTATTCTGAAATTAATGTCGACTTGTAGGCAGGATCAGCTTTTATCCGCGCTTCGGTGAACGGCAGGTCCATCCAGCGCTTCTGCGAGTACATCGTCAGCTGGTCCGCATAATATTGCGACGCGGGATCGACCGACTGGCCGTACAACAGCATTCCCTGCGCCACCGGCCCGGCGTCATCGAAACCCACTGCCTGGACATAGCTTGTCCCCCACCTGACGTTGCCATATCCAGTGCGGCCGAGCTCGCGGCTCATATGGATCGAGTTATACGATCCGTCGACATCGCCTATCGCACCGTGGATCGGTACCCGCTGGCCATTGCGCGTTTCGACCTGATAGTCGCCAAGGCGTACATCGAGCGGGACATTCATCGCTTCCAGTTTCTGCACCGCAGCCCTCAAGGCCGCCAACATGGCCGGCGCCGCGGCCGCCCGCATTCTGCGCGGCGTATTAACGGGATCGTTCGCATCGAATGGAACTTCCCACTTGTCGTCGATTAACGAGGCCGATGTCCAGAACTCCCGGAACAGGACACCGCCGCGGCTGTCGAGGTCGGCTTTCATGTCCCACGCGGCGAGCATGTCGCAGGCTTTTACCAGCTGGCTGTCAGCCGTGCCGCGGCATGCCCGTACCAGGTCCGGTAGCACCAGCTCGGCCGCATGCACGCGGTTGGCGAAGGCCAGTTGCTGCACGTCGCCGAGCTGCAGGCGGACCTTGCTGGCCATGATCTCCTCCATCTGCTTGAAGCCTATCCGCGTGCGCAGCTTCTGCTCGTTGCGCACGCGGCCATACAAGGGCGAAAAACCATGAGGCGCCGGCCCCGTCAGCAGGCCGCGCGGATTGGTCAGCCAGAAGCTGTCGTTCGAGTTACCGACGTAATCGGTCCGCACTGTCCACGGGCCATTCGCCGGCGCCATGATTCCTGCGGGAGCCCAGTCACAGCTTCCCCTCGCGCCGTCGAACATCAGCAACGGCGGGACCACCAGACAATCTGACGCGAAGCGTTCAGGCGGCACGTTGGGCACTACACTGGCGTCCGCAAACAAGGTATGTCCGGCGCGGTCCGCGGCGATCGTGTTCACCCAAGGCAAGCCGACGGTGCGGCCGAGCGCCGTCTTCAGTTCCTCCACGCTGCGCGCCTTGCCGATACCAATCCACTGCTCGATCAGCCTGGTGTTGTTGCGGTTCGGATCGGCAAGCACGCTGACGCTGGACCTGGCCCAATCGAGCCCGGCGTCCGGCTTGACGATCACCGCGCCGTGCTTGCTGAAGTAGAAGGTCTTGCTGCGCGTGCGCGTCGAGCCGTCCGGCTGCAGGCTGTCGACGGACACTGTCTTCGCCGTCATGCGCGTGGGCACGCCGTCCGACAAATACGTTGTGCCGGACTGGTCGCGCGCGTCGATGGCCAGCCTGAATGTCGTGAAGTGCACTGCGGTCGTCACGGTATGCGTCCACGCAATGTCCTTGTTGAAGCCGATGACGATGACAGGAATGCCGCCCAGGATCACGCCCATCGCATCGTAGTGCCCGGGGATCGTGAGGTGAGCCTGGTAGAAGCGGTCGGTGCTCGTCCACGGGTAGTGTGGATTGCCAAGCAGGATGCCGCGGCGATTGACCGACAGGTCCTTGCCGATCGCGAGCGCG
Organism: Massilia cavernae; assembly: GCF_003590855.1. Classification (GTDB taxonomy): domain Bacteria; phylum Pseudomonadota; class Gammaproteobacteria; order Burkholderiales; family Burkholderiaceae_D; genus Telluria_A; species Telluria_A cavernae. The sequence continues at coordinate 4,898 of NZ_QYUP01000171.1, read as the reverse complement.
TTGCTGCCAAGCTGTTCGCGCGTCAGCTTCGCGAGCCGTTCCTGCAGGAAGGCGCCGTCGGGCTTGCCCGCTTCGGAACGCAAGGGCGCAAGGACGGCCGTTGGGTCACGTGCGCCGGCCACTATCTCCTTCGCGAACACCTGGCCGGATGCGTGCAGCGCTTTCTCGGCGAGCACCAGGTGCATATCTTCGACGGAGATCGGCCGCACCCATGCCGCCTTGTTGCATGCGGCCGGCATCTTGCCCGCGTAATCGCGCAGGTAGCGGTTGTACCCGGCGACATAGCCTTCGAGCAGGTCGCGCGCCTCCTGCGAGCCTGTGTCATAGCCGCGCTTCAGCTGTTCGGAGTCGAGGTATCCCTTGAAGAAGAAGTCGCTGTCCTCGTTGGACAGGTCCATGAAGTCGCTGGCCACGCCGTACTCGCCATTGACCGGTTCCGTTGCGCGCGTTTCGCCGCCGAAGAAGCGCGAGCGCTCGCCTCGCACCGTCAGCACGCTGTCGGCGAACATGCACACGTTGTCCTGGGCATAGGCGTAGGCCAGGCCGTATCCGATGCCGCGAAAATCATCGGCGCGTATATGGGCGACTCCATGTGAGGTACGCGCCACTTCGGCACGTAACTCCGGTTTGGGACTGGGCTCGGTTTCGTCGAGCTTGCCACACGCGCCAAGTCCAAGTGCGACCACAAGGCCGAGGGCCGCGCAACACCGGAGTTGAAGGGAGTTCGACGCAACGTGGCGCATGATGACGTCCTTGGTGGGGTGGGAGTGGCGGCCGGAACTGGACGCCGCGGTCATCATCGCTTCAGGGACATATGGCGTATTGAGCACACTCAACCATGGTCCCCTGCGCGTTCGAACGGCGCGAGGTAAAGTGATCGCCTCGATCAATGGAAGGGACGACATCATGTTCGAACGAACACTCATGGCCGGCTGGGGCGATATGGATTTCAATTCGCATATGCGCAACACCGCCTACCTCGACAAGTCGGCCGACTTGCGCATGCTGTATTTTGCGGACCACGGATTCCCGATGTCGGAATTCATGCGGCTGAAGATCGGGCCGGTCGTGATGAAGGACGAGGTTGAGTACTTCCGCGAATTTCACTTGCTCGACGAAGTGCGGGTCACCATGATGCTCTCCGGCCTGTCTGAGGATGGCAGCCGAATGAAGCTTCGCAACGATTTCTACAGGAAGGACATCTTGGCGGCGCGTGTCACGTCGACCGCGGGATGGCTCGACCTGGCGCAGCGAAAGCTGGTCTGTCCTCCGGAAGGATTGCTGCAGGCACTGGGGGACGCGGACCGCAGCGAGGATTTCCAGGTGCTGCCGAATAAGCGTGAGTAAGATCGATTCATGCCAAAACGGCGGAGGCGGGCTTCGCCCTTTTCCGCCCTAGGGGTTTCGGCCTTATTCGCGCGGATGGTACAGACGAAAAAATCCCCCATTCGCACTAAGCGCGATCTTGAGCGCGCTTAGGCTAATGGGGGTTTTTCTCTTATAACTAGCCTGACGATAACCTACTTTCACACTGGTTGCAGCACTATCATCGGCGCAAAGTCGTTTCACGGTCCTGTTCGGGATGGGAAGGGGTGGGACCGACTTGCTATGGTCATCAGGCATAACTTGTACGAGCTCTGTTCCCAATGGGGCAACAGCGCTCTGAATCTGGAAGAAGTAGTTTTATATCAAATCAGTGTTGAAGTCTTGCTGACTATAACTGCTAAGGTTATAGGGACAAGCCGTACGGGCAATTAGTATCAGTTAGCTTAATGCATTACTGCACTTCCACACCTGACCTATCAACGTCCTGGTCTCGAACGACCCTTCAAGGAGCTTAAAGCTCCGGGAAATCTCATCTCAAGGCAAGTTTCCCGCTTAGATGCTTTCAGCGGTTATCTCTTCCGAACTTAGCTACCCGGCAATGCCACTGGCGTGACAACCGGTACACCAGAGGTTCGTCCACTCCGGTCCTCTCGTACTAGGAGCAGCCCCCTTCAAATTTCCAACGCCCACGGCAGATAGGGACCAAACTGTCTCACGACGTTTTAAACCCAGCTCACGTACCACTTTAAATGGCGAACAGCCATACCCTTGGGACCGGCTACAGCCCCAGGATGTGATGAGCCGACATCGAGGTGCCAAACTCCCCCGTCGATATGAACTCTTGGGAGGAATCAGCCTGTTATCCCCAGAGTACCTTTTATCCGTTGAGCGATGGCCCTTCCATACAGAACCACCGGATCACTATGTCCTACTTTCGTACCTGCTCGACTTGTCAGTCTCGCAGTTAAGCACGCTTATGCCATTGCACTATTAGCACGATGTCCGACCGTACCTAGCGTACCTTCGAACTCCTCCGTTACACTTTAGGAGGAGACCGCCCCAGTCAAACTGCCTACCATGCACTGTCCCCGATCCGGATAACGGACCAAGGTTAGAACCTCAAACAAACCAGGGTGGTATTTCAAGGATGGCTCCACGAGAACTGGCGTCCCCGCTTCAAAGCCTCCCACCTATCCTACACAGATTGGTTCAAAGTCCAATGCAAAGCTACAGTAAAGGTTCATGGGGTCTTTCCGTCTAGCCGCGGGTAGATTGCATCATCACAAACACTTCAACTTCGCTGAGTCTCGGGAGGAGACAGTGTGGCCATCGTTACGCCATTCGTGCAGGTCGGAACTTACCCGACAAGGAATTTCGCTACCTTAGGACCGTTATAGTTACGGCCGCCGTTTACTGGGACTTCAATCAAGAGCTTGCACCCCATCATTTAATCTTCCAGCACCGGGCAGGCGTCACACCCTATACGTCCACTTTCGTGTTTGCAGAGTGCTGTGTTTTTATTAAACAGTCGCAGCCACCAGTTTATTGCAACCCTTTCGCCCTACTGAAGTAAATCAGCCAAGCTACTAGGGCGTACCTTTTCCCGAAGTTACGGTACCAATTTGCCGAGTTCCTTCTCCCGAGTTCTCTCAAGCGCCTTAGAATACTCATCTCGCCCACCTGTGTCGGTTTGCGGTACGGTCTCGTATGACTGAAGCTTAGAGGCTTTTCTTGGAACCACTTCCGATTGCTTCGCCGCACAAGGCAGCTCGTCCCAGTCCCTTGAATTACGCGCCCGGATTTGCCTAAGCGCCTTCTATGAACCAGAAACTGACTATTCCAACAGTCAGACAACCTTCCGCGATCCGTCCCCCATCGCATCATACGACGGTGCAGGAATATTAACCTGCTTCCCATCAGCTACGCATCTCTGCCTCGCCTTAGGGGCCGACTCACCCTGCTCCGATGAACGTTGAACAGGAAACCTTGGGCTTACGGCGTGGGGGCTTTTCACCCCCATTATCGCTACTCATGTCAGCATTCGCACTTCCGATACCTCCAGCATCCTTTACAAGACACCTTCGCAGGCTTACGGAACGCTCTCCTACCATATCCTTGCGGATATCCGCAGCTTCGGTGACTGGCTTAGCCCCGTTACATCTTCCGCGCAGGACGACTCGATCAGTGAGCTATTACGCTTTCTTTAAATGATGGCTGCTTCTAAGCCAACATCCTGACTGTTTTAGCCTTCCCACTTCGTTTTCCACTTAGCCAATCTTTGGGACCTTAGCTGGCGGTCTGGGTTGTTTCCCTCTTGACGCCGGACGTTAGCACCCGACGTCTGTCTCCCAAGCTCGCACTCATCGGTATTCGGAGTTTGCAATGGTTTGGTAAGTCGCAATGACCCCCTAGCCATAACAGTGCTCTACCCCCGATGGTGATACTTGAGGCACTACCTAAATAGTTTTCGGAGAGAACCAGCTATTTCCAAGTTTGTTTAGCCTTTCACCCCTACCCACAGCTCATCCCCTAATTTTTCAACATTAGTGGGTTCGGACCTCCAGGGCGTGTTACCGCACCTTCATCCTGGCCATGAGTAGATCACTTGGTTTCGGGTCTACACCCAGCGACTGTCGCCCTATTCGGACTCGATTTCTCTACGGCTTCCCTATCCGGTTAACCTTGCCACTGAATGTAAGTCGCTGACCCATTATACAAAAGGTACGCAGTCACGGAACAAGTCCGCTCCTACTGTTTGTATGCACACGGTTTCAGGATCTATTTCACTCCCCTCCCGGGTTCTTTTCGCCTTTCCCTCACGGTACTGGTTCACTATCGGTCGATTACGAGTATTTAGCCTTGGAGGATGGTCCCCCCATGTTCAGACAGGATTTCTCGTGTCCCGCCCTACTTGTCGCATACTTAGTTCCACACGTCGCATTTCGTGTACGGGGCTATCACCCGCTATGGCGCCTATTTCCAGAGGCTTCCACTATGCGTCATGCTAAATCATGCAGGCTCATCCCATTTCGCTCGCCACTACTTTGGGAATCTCGGTTGATTTATTTTCCTGCAGCTACTTAGATGTTTCAGTTCGCCGCGTTCGCTTTGCATACCTATGTATTCAGTATGCAATGACCTAAAAGGCCGGGTTTCCCCATTCGGAAATCTGCGGATCAAAGTGTGTTTGCTCACTCCCCGCAGCTTATCGCAAGCTACTACGTCCTTCATCGCCTGTAATCGCCAAGGCATCCGCCATGTGCACTTATTCACTTGTCCCTATAACGTTAGCCCCTGTTGCCAGGGATCGTTACAGTTCCAAGCAAGACTTCATTTATTACTGTGTTTGATGAGTTTTACTACTACCCTAAGTGTGTACCTTTTACAGCACACGCTTAATAAAACTTTACTTCTTCCAGATTGTTAAAGAACGAAACAGCAATGATCTCTAAAAGACAAACTAAACCGCAGGGCTTACATTTGCCTCTTAGTAGGTAGTGGTGGAGGATGACGGGATCGAACGACGACCCCTGCTTGCAAAGCAGGTGCTCTCCCAGCTGAGCTAATCCCCC
>NZ_QYUP01000018.1 GCF_003590855.1 Massilia cavernae | reverse complement strand
GCACGTTAAAGCCGTGGTGGGCGAAGTAGCGCGACTGCAGCGCCCAGACCGAGTGGTCGTTCTGGGCGCCGTGGATGAAGACCGTAGTCGGTTTCGCCGGGTCGAAGGCCTTGCCTCCGGTGTAGCAGTAGGCCTGCAGGCCCTGTACGTTCAGGTTCATCTCAGGCTCCCTTCTGCGACAGTTTCAGGCCGCGCGCCAGGTCTTCGATAAGGTCCTCGATGTTTTCGAGGCCGACCGACAGGCGCATGGTGCCTTCGCTGATGCCGGACGCGGCCAGCTGTTCGGCCGGCACCCGGAAGTGCGTGGTCGACGCGGGGTGGATCACCAGCGACTTGGCGTCGCCCACGTTGGCCAGGTGCGAGAACACCTTCAGGCCGTCGACGAATCGGCACCCTGCTGCGCGGTCGCCCTTCAGCGTAAATGAGAACACCGCGCCGCAGCCCTTCGGCAGCAGGCGCTTGGCCAGTTCGTAGTCCGGGTGCGAGTCCAGTTCCGGATACGACACCGACTCCACCGCCGGATTCGCGAGCAGGAACTCGACCACCTTGCGGGTGTTGGACACGTGGCGGTCCATGCGCAGGCCGAGCGTCTCGATCCCCTGCAGCACCGCGAAGGCGTTGTGCGGGCTCATGACGGCGCCGAAATCGCGCAGGCCTTCGCGGCGCGCGCGCAGTGCGAACGGGGCCACCGTCGATTCTTCGGCGAACACCATGCCGTGGAAGCCGTCGTACGGCTCGCACAGCTCGGCGAAGCGGCCGGTCTTGTCGTAGGCCGCCTGCCAATCGAAGGTGCCGCCGTCCACCAGCAGGCCGCCGATGGCGGTGCCGTGCCCGCACAGGAACTTGGTGGCGGAGTGGAACACCAGGTCGGCGCCGTGGTCGAACGGACGCAGGAGGTAAGGCGTGGTGAAGGTGGAGTCCAGCATCAGCGGCAGATGGGCGTCGTGGGCGATGGCGGCAACGGTGGGGATGTCCAGCACATCCAGGCCGGGGTTGCCAAGGGTCTCGGCAAACAGCGCCTTGGTGTTCGGGCGGATCGCGTTGCGCCAGGCGTCGGCGTCGCGCGGATCGACGAAGGTGGTGTCGATGCCGAAGCGCTTCATGGTGTAGGCCAGCAGGTTCTGCGAGCCGCCGTACAGGGCGCGCGAAGCCACGATGTGCGAGCCGGCGCCGGCGATGGTCGCCAGGCCCAGGTGCATCGCGGCCTGGCCGCTGGCCGTCGCGATGCCCGCCACGCCGCCTTCCAGCGCCGCGATGCGTTCTTCCAGCACGGCATTGGTCGGGTTCGAGATGCGCGAGTACACGTGGCCGGCGCGCTCCATGTTGAACAGCGAGGCCGCGTGGTCGGAATCCTTGAACGCGAACGAGGAGGTGAAGTAAACCGGCGTGGCGCGCGCGCCGGTGGCCGGGTCGGGCGCTGCGCCGGCGTGCAGCGACAGCGTGTCGAAGCCTGGGTATTTAGGACCGCTCATGGGGTTCATCCAGAAATTTGAATGGGCGGCATCGTAGCACGGCCGGCATGCGCTGGAATGCTTTGAGTTTTCGCAATGCTGGATTTTTTGCTACGCTTAGGCTACAGTCGGATAAAGCTTACAGTTCGACAAGTTCACAGATAAATTCTTCCCACGGGTGACCACCATGAAAGTCTCTGAAATCCTCCAGGTTAAAGGCAACATCCTTTACACCGTCACCCCGGACGCGCCGCTGGCTGATGCAGTCAACATCATGGCTGAAAAGGATATCGGCTCGCTGGTCGTGATGGAGTTCGGCGACCTGGTCGGCATCCTGACCTTCCGCGAAGTGATCAAGGTGCTGCACACGAACGGCGGCACCGTCGGCAACGGCACTGTGCGCAAGTACATGGACGACCATCCGATCACCGTCACGCCGGACATCGAGGTCAACGAAGTGCGCCGCATGATGCTGGAAAAGCACGCGCGCTACCTGCCCGTGATGAATGCCAAGACCCTGCTGGGCGTAATCTCCTTCTACGACGTGGCGCGCGCCGTGCTCGAAGCCCAGAGCTTCGAGAACCGCATGCTCAAGGCCTACATCCGCGACTGGCCGGCCGAGACCACGCAGGAAGATTGAGTCCCCCGGCTTGCGTTGTTTTTTCGTTAACTTCGAGAATAAAATAACGCAAGCGGCCCGATCTTTCGAAACCCGCCATGCCGGTCCTGAGGGCGGGATGGCGGCCACTGCCGACAGCATTAGCTCGCGTACGGTAGAATGAGCTTTTCGACATCCCACCTTCGCTCATCATGTCCGGCAATTCATTCGGCAAGCTGTTTTCCGTTACAACCTTCGGCGAGTCGCACGGTCCTGCGATCGGCTGCGTGATCGACGGCTGCCCGCCCGGCATGCCCTTGTCCGAAGCCGACATCCAGCCCGAGCTCGACCGGCGCCGCCCGGGCACCTCGCGCCACGTCACCCAGCGCCAGGAGCCCGACCGCGTCGAGATCCTGTCCGGCGTCTACGAGGGCGTCACGACCGGCACCCCGATCGCGCTCCTGATCCGCAATGAAGACCAGCGCAGCAAGGACTACGGCAATATCGCCGAGACCTTCCGTCCCGGCCATGCCGACTACACCTACTGGCACAAGTACGGCGTGCGCGACCCGCGCGGCGGCGGCCGTTCGTCGGCGCGCCTGACCGCGCCGGTGGTCGGCGCCGGCGCGGTGGCGAAAAAGTGGCTGCAGCAGCAGTACGGCACCGTGTTCAACGGCTGCATGAGCCAGCTGGGCGACATCGCCGTGCCGTTCCAGGGCTGGGAGCACGTGCACGCCAATCCGTTCTTCGCCGCCAGCGGCGACGCCGCCCTGATCGCGCGCATGGAAGACGCGATGGACGAACTGCGGCGCGCGGGCGACTCGATCGGCGCGCGCATCGACGTGGTGGCGCACAACGTGCCGGTCGGCCTGGGCCAGCCTATCTACGACAAGCTCGACGCCGACATCGCCTACGCCATGATGGGCATTAACGCGGTCAAGGGCGTCGAAATCGGCGCGGGCTTCCACAGCGTCGCGCAAAAGGGATCGGAACACGGCGACGAACTGACCCCGGAAGGCTTCGTCGGCAACAACGCCGGCGGTGTGCTGGGCGGGATCTCGACCGGCCAGGACATCACGGTGTCGATCGCCATCAAGCCGACCTCGTCGATCCGCACGCCGCGCCGTTCGATCGACAAGGACGGCAAGCCGGCGGTGGTGGAAACCTTCGGCCGCCACGACCCCTGCGTCGGCATCCGCGCCACCCCGATCGCCGAGGCGATGCTGGCCCTGGTGCTGATCGACCACGCGCTGATGCACCGCGCACAGTGCGGCGACGTGCGCGTGGCGACTCCGAAAATCAACTGATCCGATCCGCGGCAGGCGTGCCGCCTTGCCGCGCCCGTACATGCCCAGGCAGTTCTTCAACTTCTCGGTGTTCCTGTTTGTGATGTACGCGCAGGCGGGCACCTTCATCACCTACGTCAGCCTGTTCTTCGCCGCGCGCGGCATGACCGCGCCGCAGATCGGCGTGCTCATTTCGCTGGTCCAGGTGATGCGCATCTTCGGCCCCAACCTGTGGGGCTGGGTCGGAGACCACACGCAGCAGCGTATCAAGGTGCTGCGCCTGACCGCGCTGTGCGCCTGCTTCGCCTTCGTGGGCATCTTCTTCGGCCACAGCTTTGCCTGGTTCTTCGTGGTGATGGTGGCGCTCAACCTGTTCAACAGCGCGTTTACGCCCATGTCCGAGGCGCTGATGCTGGCCGAGATGAAGGGCGACCTCAGTTACTACGGACGCATCCGGCTGTGGGGCTCGATCGGGTTCATCGTGGCGGTGATGATCGCCTCGTACGGCCTGGAGTGGCTGGGCGTGGAGGCCTTCCCGTGGATTACCGGCGCCATGCTGCTGTGCGTGCTGGCAGCGAGTTTCCGCATCCGCGAAGCGCCGCGCACCGAGGCGCCGCAGCCGGCGCCGCCGCTCGGGCCGGTGCTGCGCCAGCCCGAAGTAATCGCTTTTTTCGCATCGACCGCGCTGGCGGTGGCGGCGCACACCTCGCTGTACGTGTTCTATTCGCTGTACCTGCAGCGCATCGGCTACAGCAAGCCTGTCACCGGCGCCATGTGGTCGCTGGGCGTGGCGGCGGAAGTCGTGTTCTTCTACTTCCAGGCCTCGGTGTTCCGCCGCTTCAATCCGCGCAAGGTGATCCTGTTCGCGTTCGCCGTGGCGGCCGCGCGCTTCGCCATGATCGGGGCAGGGGCAGGATCGCTGGCGGTGCTGGTGGCGGCGCAGCTGCTGCATGCGGCCAGTTTCGCGGCCCACCATTCGGCGTCGATCATGGCGATGCAGCGCTGGTTTGCGGGACCGTTGCAGGCACGCGGGCAGGCGCTGTTCATCAGCATCGCCTACGGCGTGGGCGGCACCCTGGGCGGGTTGTTCATGGCGGCGTGCTGGGAAAAGGTGGCGCCGGAAGCGGTGTATTACGCCGCGGCCGGCCTGTCGCTGGCCGGCGCCGCGGCCGCGGCGCTGTCGTTCCGGTGGGAGGCCGCGCGGCCGCTCACCCGGACTTGACGGCGTCGAGCTGGTGGCGCCGCTCGACCGACTGCACCACCAGCGCGCGCAAGTCGTTCATCATCGCGAATTCGGCCTGGCTTAGCTGGATGCTCGGGAAGCTGTCGTCCCAGTCGCCGTAGATGAAGCCGGCCGGCTGGCCGTTCGCGCACAGCGGCAGGATGACGAAGCTGCGCGCATCCGACAGCGACGACAGCCACCAGTTGGGCAGCTTGGCCGCGAATTTCGGGTCCTTCGCGTTCTCGATGAAGATCACGCGGTCGCTGTTCAAGGCCGCGTGGAACACGTTCGGCTGGTAGGTGTCGTCGAAGCGAAGCACGGGAATCAGGTCCGCGGCGCCTTCGCCGAAGCCCATCTTGGCCAGGTATTTTTGCTCGCGGCGGTTGCGCAGGAAGGCGATGGCGCGGGTAAACGACAGGCCCTGGTAGACCGTTTCGAGCGCCATCGACATCATCTGGCCCGGGCTGGCACTGGCGATTGCGTCGCGCATGTCGGCCACGCCGCTGACCAGGATCTTGTTGCCTTCGGCGCGCAGGCGGGTCGATGCCGCCGCCCTGGCGCGCTTCTCGGCCGGCTTGGCCAGCGGCGCGATCGACAGGTCCGCCGCGGCTGCGACCCTGGCCTTTTCGATGGCGACAAGCAATGCGTCCGGCGCCATGCCCAGCATCGCGGAAAACTCGGCGGCCAGCCGCGCCACCGCTTCGGCACCTGCCGGTTCGTCGTCCCACAGGCAGTCGGCGCAGGCCGACGACATGGTCGATACCGCCGCCAGCCACTGCTCGTGACTGAAATTGTCGCCGCGCTCTCCCGGTTCGATGCAGCGCATGCCGTTGATCAGGTTCTTCGGCAAGCCCCAATGGGCGGCGGCCGCCTGGCCGACGCCTTCGAGCGAAATGCCAAGCACTTCGAGCGAAGCGGCGTCGGTGTCGGAGCAGGTCGCGCCGACACGGCCGCGCAACAGCACCCAGCGCTCCGGCATGTAGAACGACACCATCATGCGCCCGAGGCTGTGCAGGATCGAGCAGACCACCGCTTCTTCCGACTCGCGCGGACCGGCGCAGGCGGAAACCTGCTGCGCCACCATCCCGGCCAGCACTGCCTTTTCCATCTCGACGTGGGCGTCGGCCGCATCGGGCGCCGATTTCGACAGTTCTTCGATCAGCTTCAGGCCGAGTGCCAGGTGGCCGATGGTTTCCGTGCCCAGCACCAGCACCGCCTTCGACACCGTGTTGATGCGCTGGCCGAAGGCGGCGTACATGCCGCTGTTCGCCAGCCGCAGCACCTTCTGGGTCAGTACCGGGTCGGTCAGCACCGTCTGCGTCATGTTGAATTCGTGCTCATCCTCGCCGCGCATGGCGCCGAGGATGGCGTGGATGGCGCGCGCGAAGCCCGGCATGTCGCCCTGGCGGCGGATACGCTCCCACAGCAGGGCGAGGGTGGCGTCGGCGCTCATGGCCGGGGTTTGATTTGCTGGTGTCGTCGTCATTAAGTCCCCGCCCGCAGGTCGGTTGGCAACAGGGCCGTGTACATGTCTTCCGTCAGGGCCGCCATGGCTACGTGGGCCGGCATCGGCTTGCCGGTCAGGTAGCCTTGCACATACTGGCAGCCGCGCTCGTCCAGGTAGCGCAGCTGGTCTTCGGTTTCAACGCCTTCCGCCACCACCGACAGGCCGAGGTGCTTGGCCAGGTCGAGCACCGCGTTGCAGATCGCGCCGTCCTTCGGCGCGTCCGGAAGGTCCTTGATGAAGGCGCGGTCGACCTTCAGTACCGAAATCGGGAAGCGCTTCAGGTAGGCCAGCGAGGAGTAGCCGGTGCCGAAATCGTCGATCGCGATGCGCGCGCGGCGCTCCGCCATGCGGGTCAGGATCGCTTCGGCGTGGACCGGGTCGACCATCAGGGTGCCCTCGGTGATCTCGAGCACCAGCTGGTCGCCGCCCAGGCCGGAGAACGCCAGCGCGTCGTCCAGCACGTCGAGGAATTTATCGTTGCGGAACTGGCGCGGGCTGATGTTGACCGAGATGTAGAGCTGGCGTTTGGCCGCTTCCTGGAACTGCTTGAGCTGTACGCAGGCCGCCTTCAGCGCCCACGCTCCCAGCAGGTTGATCAGGCCATTGGTCTCCGCGATCGGGATGAAGCGTACCGGCGGCACCATGCCCAGGGTCGGGTGCTTCCACCGCATCAAGGTCTCGAAACCCTGGATCTGGCGCGTGCGCGTGTCGACGATCGGCTGGTAGTACAGCAGGAATTCGCCTTCGCGCACGGCCCCGAACATGGCCGCCTCGAGCGAGATGTCGTGCTCCGGCGGGCCGCTCTGGCGCGCGCTGTAGACAATGCAGCGGGCCTTGCCGGTTTCCTTGGCGCGCGACATGGCGGCATCGGCAAGCGCCACCAGCCGCACTTCGTCCTCGGCATGCTGCGGGTAGATCGACACGCCGACCGAGGCGCCCAGGTAGACCGTGTGCTTGTCGATCTCGAAGGGCGGCTGCAGCGTGGCCAGCAGGCGGCCGGTGACCAGCTTGATCTGTGCTTCGGTGTGGGTGCCCGGCAGCACCGCGACGAATTCGTCGCCGCCGATGCGTGCCAGGGTGTCGCTGTCGCGCAGGGTCTTGCGCAGGCGCTCGGCAGCCATGCGCAGGACGGCGTCGCCGACCGGATGGCCAAGGCCGTCGTTCACTTTCTTGAATCCGTCAAGTCCGATGGTGGCGACCGCGAACCCCTGGCCGGAGCGGCGCGACTGCGCGATCACCATGCGGATGCGGTCCGACAGCAGCAGCCGGTTGGGCAGTTCGGTCAGGCCGTCGTGGGTCGCCAGGTGGCGCAGGCGTTCTTCGGTCGCGTGCTGGACCGACATGTCGCGGCCCACCGCGAGTACGAGCGTAGTGCCGCCGGCCGTATATTGGGACAGGCGGAATTCGAACCAGGTTTCCTTGTCTGCGGTGCGCAGGCGCGCTTCGACGCGTACCGGTCCCGGGCCGCCCGAGACTGCGTCGGCGACGCCGTTGCGCAGCGCAGGCTGGTCGAGGTCGGACACCAGCGCGGTCAGGAGCCTGCCGTGCAGGTCGCCGGCGATTCCGGTCAGGCGCAGCGCGCGCCGGCTGGCCGACATGATGGCGCCGGCCAGGTCGAGCACGAAAACGGCGTCGCCCGCCGCTTCAAGGAGCGGGTCGGGCTCGTGCCGCTGGTTCGTGCCGGGCACGGGAGGTGAACTGGAACGCATCTCGAAAATCACAGCTTTCTATTCGTTGGCTGCCACGGCCGTCGGCTCGACGGTTTCCGGGCTGCCTTTGTTGATCCATACGAGTTTACCAAAGTAGAGTGGAATGTAGCATCGAAAGATGCCAAAACGCATTAAATAGTGCGGTCCAAGCGGTTGATTTCCTTGATTTTGACCTGGGTCAACACTTGGCAAGGCCTGCACGCGCGTCCCTTCTGCGCCTGAAAAGCAATTGCTTGCTTCGATGATATCTTTGCGCTAACGTGGAGCGGGCAATGAACAGGAAATCCACACGGGACCCGAGACAATGAGCGAATTCGATACGCACGCTGTATTCAACCAGGCCACGCCCTTCGAGAACGTCAACCTGTACGGCGCCGACCCGGCGCTGCAGGAAGCGCTGGCGCGCGAAGGCGCCGGATGGGCCGACGGGATGCTGCGCGAACTGGGCGCGAAGCTGGGCCGGGCCGAAACGCTGGACCTGGCGCGCCAGGCCAACGTCAACAGCCCCAGGCTGGTGAACTTCGACCGCAGTGGCCGCCGCATCGACGAGGTGGAATTCCATCCGGCCTGGCACAAGCTGATGGCCATGCTGATCGAATCCGGCGCGCACGCCTCGCCGTGGGACTCCGGCCAACCCGGCGCCCAGGTGGCCCGCGCGGCCCAGTACCTGCTGTTCGGCCAACTGGAAAACGGCAGCCAGTGCCCCGTGACGATGACCTATGCCGCGGTGCCCGCGCTGCGCCAGGCCGGTCCGCTCGCGGCCAAATGGCTGCCGAAGATCCTGTCGCGCCAGTACGATCCGCGCTCGCTGCCCATCGAACAGAAGCGCGGCGCGCTGATCGGCATGGGCATGACCGAGAAGCAGGGCGGCACCGACGTGCGCGCCAATACCACCCGCGCCGAGCCGATCGCCCCGCCCGACGCGCGCGCGCGCTTCGGCGAGGAAGGCGAGGGCGCCTGGCGCATCGTCGGGCACAAATGGTTCTTCTCGGCGCCGCAATCCGACGCGCACCTGGTGCTGGCGCAGACCGAGGGCGAGGGCAGCGCCGGGCTGTCGTGCTTCTTCGTGCCGCGCTTCCTGCCGGACGGCAGCCGCAACGATATCCGCGTGCAGCGGCTGAAGGACAAGCTGGGCAACCGCTCCAACGCCTCGTCCGAGGTGGAGTTCTGCGGCGCGGTCGGCTGGCTGGTCGGCAAACCGGGGCGCGGCGTCCCCACGATCATCGAGATGGCCAGCCATACGCGGCTCGATTGCGTGCTGGGCACCGCCGGCATCATGCGCGCGGCGCTGACCCATGCGCTGCACCACGCGCGCGGCCGCGCCGCCTTCGGCCGCAAGCTGGCCGAGCAGCCGCTGATGCAGAACGTACTGGCCGACCTGGCCCTCGAATCGGAGGCGGCGACGGCGTTCGCCATGCGGCTGGCGCGCTGCTTCGACCAGCAGGACGACCCGGCCCAGGTGCTGCTGGCCCGTATCCTCACGCCCGCCGGCAAGTATTGGCTGTGCAAGCGCGGCCCGGGCTTTGGCGCGGAAGCGATGGAAGTCGTGGGCGGCAACGGCTATGTCGAGGACGGCCCGATGGCGCGGCTGTACCGCGAGTTCCCGGTCAATTCGATCTGGGAGGGTTCGGGCAACGTGATGTGCCTGGACCTGCTGCGCGCACTGGCCAAGTCGCCCGAGGCACGCGCCGCGCTTGCCGCGGAACTGGCGCTCGCAGGCGACACCAATGCCGCCTTCAGTGCTTGCCGTAGCCGGCTGCTGGCAGACCTCGAACAGCCGCAGGAGGAATATGGCGCGCGCCGGCTGGCCGAGCGCATCGTGGTCGCGGTACAGGCCGCGCTGCTGCTGCGGCATGCGCCAGCCTTCGTGGTCGATGCATTCGTCGCTTCGCGCGTTGCAAGCGACGTGGGCGGCGCTTACGGCAGGCTGCCGGACGGCGCCGATTGCGCTGCGATCCTGGCGCGGGCGTTGCAGGAATGAGCCAGGCAGCCTCGACCAACTCGCGGACGAGGTGCTGTTGATGTTTTTGCATCACGCGACGTGACTAACTGACATTTATTTGCCAAAATGCGGACAAACGGGCCCCCGGGCTGGGATAATGGCTGGATAGCCTCAACATAACGATAATGAACAACCCAATGAAACAAGATCCGCGCTTTCCCAACCTGTTTATCCTGAACCATCCGCTGATCCAGCACAAGTTGAGCCACATGCGCGAGCGCGACACCTCGACGCGCACCTTCCGCGAGCTGCTCAAGGAAATCACGCTGCTGATGGGCTACGAGATCACCCGCGACCTGCCGCTGACCACCCGCAAGATCGAAACCCCGCTGGTCACCATCGACGCGCCTGTCATCGCCGGCAAGAAACTGGCGATCGTGCCTATCCTGCGCGCCGGCATCGGCATGAGCGATGGCCTGCTGGAACTGGTGCCGTCGGCCCGCGTCGGCCATGTCGGCGTGTTCCGCGACCCGGAAACCCACAAGCCGGTCGAATACCTGGTGCGCCTGCCGGACACCAGCGACCGCATCTTCATCCTGTGCGACCCGATGGTCGCGACCGGCAATTCGGCGGTGCACGCGGTCGACGTGCTGAAAAAGCGCGGCGTCACCGACGAGCAGATCATCTTCCTGGCCCTGGTGGCGGCGCCCGAAGGCGTGGAGGTATTCCAGCAGTCGCACCCGAACGTCAAGCTGTATGTGGCCTCGCTCGATTCGCACCTGAACGACCACGCCTACATCGTGCCTGGCCTGGGCGACGCGGGCGACCGCATCTTCGGCACCAAATAAGCGCCCGCCATGGCCACGCTGATCGACCAGGACTTCTTTGCCAAGCTCAATGCACTGAACGACAAGTTCGCGACCAGCGTGCTGGATACGGTGGCCAGGCTGAAGGACATGCGTGGCCGGTTCGACCCGTCCGCCCCGGACGCCGCCCTGGTCGGGGACCTGCACCAGATGTTGCACACGATCGCCGGTTCGGCCGCCACCTTCGGGTTCCGCGTGCTGGGCCAGCAGGCGCGCCAGCTGGAACAGCGCCTGCGGGTGCTGATGGCCTTCGACGCGGTCTCCGCGGCCGACTGGGAAAACTGGATGTCAGGACTGGACGAGTACGTGGCCTGGGCTGAAACTAATCCGAAAGCCGATCAATATATTAGTGGGGAACTGCGCCACAATTGATCGGTGGCGGATTTGCATTACAAAAAGCAAGCATTCATGCACGGATCGTTTGATATAGCGCAAACTTGTATCGCTACCTTGCCCTATATTCACCCTACTGCCGGTTCGAACACGTGCCTGAAATAGTTGATGTTTTGAATTATTTCAGTCGACAGCAAGTTTATTTTGTGTGAGGCGTGCTTTTTGTGTTTTATTCGGTATAATACGGGATCGTTGGATTCGAGGTAGTAGTGCAGTTTGTCTGTCATTTCTTACTTGGTTCTTCAAACGATCGAAAACGGACGAAAGTCCACTTAACTGAAATAGGAAATTGTAATGGCAACTGGCATCGTAAAATGGTTCAATGACTCGAAGGGCTTCGGCTTCATCACCCCTGATGAAGGCGGCGAAGATCTGTTCGCTCACTTCTCGGCTATCCAGTCGGCAGGCTTCAAGTCGCTGCAAGAGAACCAGCGCGTATCTTTCGAAGTAACCGCTGGTCCTAAGGGCAAGCAAGCTTCGAACATTCAGCCACTGTAATAGCGACTGAATCCAAGCAAAAAAATCCTCGGTTTCCGGGGATTTTTTTTCGCCTGTCCCTTTTGCAGGCGGCCTTCCTGGCGGGTCCTTCAGCGCTTGCGCCAGTAGTCCTTGCCCGCATACGTGTGGCGCAGGAAGTCGACGAAGGCCCTGATCCGCAGCGGCAGGTGGCGGCGCTGCGCGAACACCGCGTAGATATCGCTGCCCGGCGCGGCATGCTGGTTCAGCACCGTGCGCAGTCGGCCCGCGTCGATATCGCTTCCCACTTCCCACATCGAGCGCCACGCCAGCCCCTTGCCGGCCAGCGCCCACTCGTGCAGCACCGCGCCGTCGTTGCAGACCATGTTGCCGGGCACTTTCAACGTCACGATCTTTCCGTTCTCATTGAAGGTCCAGCCGCGCTGGCTGCCTTCGCTGCTGAATGCCAGGCAATTGTGCTTGGCCAGGTCGGCCAGCGTGCGCGGCGTGCCCTTGCGCCGCAGGTAGGCGGGCGACGCCACCAGCACGCGCTGGTTGTCGGCCAGCTTGACCCCCACCAAACTCGAGTCAGAAAGACTGGCGATACGGATGGCGACATCGACGCCTTCGCCGATAACATCGACGATGCGGTCGGACAGGTTGAGGTTGATGGTGACGTCCTGGTGCTCGGCCAGGAAGGAGGGCAGCAGGGGCGCCACGTGGCGCCTTCCGAAGCCCGCGGGGGCCGACACCAGCAGGTGGCCGCTGGCCTTGGCGCTGCGCTCTGCGACCGCCGTTTCGGCTTCTTCCAGCTCTGCCAGGATGCGCTGGCAATCCTCGAGGAAGGCGGCGCCCTCGTTGGTCAGCACGAGCTTGCGCGTGGTGCGCTGGAGCAGCTTGACGCCGAGGCGCGCCTCTAATGCATCAAGCCGCCGGCCGATCATGGCAGGTGCGATGCCTTCGGCGCGCGCCGCCGCGGACAGGCTGCCGCGTGCGACGACTTCGACGAAGGTGGAGATCTGGCGAAACTGGCCCATGCAGTGCGTTCCTTCCTCATCTATGACAAAAACGCACAGATGAATGTATTAATTGTCTAGTTTAGCTACCAGATAGTGAATATACTTCAACTTAACGGAAACGCACAGCATCCAACCATCACCTTTACAGGAGCAGCACACATGAGCATCGCAACCCCTCCCGGCATGGAAATCAAGGCGGACATCAAGCCTGGCTACGAACAGATCCTGACGCCAGAGGCACTGGCACTGGTGGCCAAGCTGGCGCGCGAATTCGAACCGCGCCGCCAGCAGCTGCTGGCCGCACGCGTGGAACGCGCGCAGCGCCTGGATGCCGGCGAGCGTCCGGACTTTCTGGCCGACACCGCGCACATCCGCGCCGGCGACTGGAAGATCGCGCCGATCCCGAAAGCGCTGGAATGCCGCCGCGTCGAGATTACCGGCCGGTCGACCGCAAGATGGTCATCAACGCGCTGAACTCCGGCGCCGACAGCTACATGACCGACTTCGAAGACTCGAACACGCCGAACTGGGACAACCAGGTAAGCGGCCAGATCAACATGCGCGACGCGGTGCGCGGCAGCATTTCGCTGGAACAGAACGGCAAGTCGTACAAGCTGAACGAGAAGGTCGCCACGCTGGTCGTGCGTCCGCGCGGCTGGCACCTGGACGAGAAGCACGTGCTGGTCGACGGCAAGCGCGTCTCCGGCGGCATCTTCGACTTCGCGCTGTTCATGTTCCACAATGCGAAGGAACAGTTGGCGCGCGGAGCGGGGCCGTATTTCTACCTGCCGAAAATGGAATCGCACCTTGAGGCACGCCTGTGGAACGACATCTTCGTGGTGACGCAAAATGAGCTGGGCCTGCCGCAGGGGACCATCAAAGCCACTGTGCTGATCGAGACTATCCTGGCCGCGTTCGAGATGGACGAAATCCTGTACGAGCTGCGCGAACACAGCGCTGGCCTGAACGCCGGGCGCTGGGACTACATCTTCTCGTGCATCAAGAAGTTCAAGCTGGACAAGGACTTCTGCCTCGCCGACCGTCCGAAAGTGACGATGACGTCGCCGTTCATGCGCGCATATGCCTTGCTGCTGCTGAAGACTTGCCACAAACGGGGCGCGCCGGCGATCGGCGGCATGGCTGCGCTCATTCCCATCAAGAACGATCCTGAGAAGAACGAAGCAGCGATGGGCGGCGTGCGCAACGACAAGGCGCGTGACGCGACCGATGGCTACGACGGCGGCTGGGTGGCGCATCCTGGGCTGGTCGATCTCGCGATGACCGAGTTTAAGAAAGTACTGGGCGACAAGCCGAACCAGATCGAAAAGCAGCGCCTGGATGTGGAAGTGACTGCCGCCGACCTGCTGGACTTCAAGCCGGAAGCGCCGATTACGGAAGCGGGCCTGCGTTACAACATCAACGTGGGCATTCATTACCTGGGCAGCTGGCTTGGTGGCAACGGCTGCGTGCCGATTCATAACCTGATGGAAGATGCGGCGACCGCGGAAATCAGCCGCTCGCAGGTGTGGCAGTGGATTCGCTCGACCAAGGGTGTGCTGGACGATGGCCGCAAGGTCACCGCCGACATGGTGCGCGCGATGATTCCGGAGGAGCTGGCGAAGGTAAGGGAAGCAGCGCCGGATGGCAGCAGCCCGAACTATGCTCGCGCTGCGGAGATTTTCGAGGAGATGTCGACGTCGGAGTCGTTTGCTGAGTTCCTGACATTGCCGCTGTACGAAGAGATCTGACGGTCAGCGCAGGGTAGCAAGCGCCACGGTTAGCACCCGTGGCGCTTGTGGCCTAGAACGTGTTCTTCCACGCCCTCAGCGCCGCAAAGGTCTCGACAGGCGACGCCCCATTCTCCAGTTTCCCTTCGGTCACTAAAGTCCTGACAATCCCCGGTTCCTGATACCTCAGGAACGGATTGGTCAGCTTCTCCAGGCCGATGGTCGACGGCACAGTCGGCTCGTCGCGATCCCTTTTTGCGCCGTCCTCTATCAACCGTTGCGACAGCTGCTTGTTCCCCGGCTCCACCTCCTGCGCGAAGCGCAAATTGGACAGCGTATATTCATGCGCGCAGAAAACCTTGGTATCTTCCGGCAGCGCGGCGAGCTTGCCCAGCGAATCGGCCATCTGCGCCGGCGTCCCTTCGAACACGCGTCCGCATCCGCCCGCAAACAAGGTATCCCCACAAAACAGCCAATGCTCGCCCGGCGTCTCGCGCACATAGGCGATATGCCCCAGCGTATGCCCCGGAACATCGAGCACGCGCAAGTCCAGGCCGAGCCCCGGCACCGCAATCCGGTCGCCCTCGCCAAGCGGGCGCGTGACCGCGTCGATGCCGTCGTTGCGGGGCCCAAAAACCGGCACCCGCGCATGTCTCAGCAGCTCTTGCACACCGCCAATATGGTCAGCATGGTGATGGGTGAGTAGAATGGCAGTAAGCGCAAGCCCGTTCTCGGCCAGCGCGGCAAGGATGGGTTGGGCGTCGCCCGGGTCGACAACCGCCGCATTGAACCCGTCATGGATGAGCCAGAGATAGTTGTCCTTAAAGGCGGGGACAGCAAGCACGGTCAAGGCGCTGCGGGGTAAAGTCGTCATAGTGTTGCTTTAAAATAGGGTAGGCATGGACAGTGCGGCATCCGAAAAATCCATTATAGCGCTCGATAGCTGGCTGAAAACCCCGGCCGGGGTCTACGTGCGCGCGTGGGAACAGGCTTGCCTTGACGACATGACGGCCGATATTTTCGGCTTCAACGCGGTACAGGTGGGCCTGCCGCAGATCGACGCCCTGGCCGCCAACCGCATGCCGAACAAGTGGCAGGCCGCAACCCGCGCCACCGAACTCGACCCGCAGCAACTGGCTGCCGGCGGCAAGCAGATCGCAGTGGCGCTCGACTTTGCCGAACTGCCGTTCGCGTCGCAGAGTCTCGACCTCGTCGTGCTGCCGCATGTGCTGGAGTTTGCCGCCGAGCCGCACCAGGTGCTGCGCGAAGTCGAGCGCGTCCTGATTCCCGAGGGCCAGGTCATCATCATCGGCTTCAATCCCGCCAGCCTGTGGGGAGTGAGACAGGGCTTGCGGCGCGTGACGCGCAGCCCCTACTTGCCTGTCGCCGGCGAATTCATTTCTATGCCCCGGATGAAAGACTGGTTAAAATTGCTGAATCTTGGCGTAACGCGCAGCCATTTTGGCTGCTACGCGCCGCCATGCCGCACGGCACACTGGCTGGGCCGCTTCGCCTTCATGGAAAACGCGGGCAAGCGGTGGTGGCCTTACCTGGGCGCGGTATACATGGTGCACGCGGTAAAGCGGGTCAAGGGCATGACGCTGATTGGCCCCGCATGGAATAAAAAAGCGGCAAAGGCGCCGCAGGCCGTGCCCGCAACTAACAGAAAGTAATCAGCTGGATGAGTAAAGTAGAGATTTTCGCCGACGGCGCATGCAAGGGAAATCCAGGAACCGGCGGCTGGGGCGCCTTGCTTGTGTCCGATGGACATGAGAAGGAAATCTTCGGCGGCGAGCGGAACACCACGAACAACCGCATGGAATTGCGTGCCGTTATTGAAGCACTGGGCGCACTGACCCGCCCGTGCGAGGTCGTGCTGTACACCGATAGCCAGTATGTCCAGAAGGGCATTTCTGAATGGATCCACGGCTGGAAGGCCCGTGGCTGGAAAACTTCCGCCAAGGAACCAGTGAAGAACGAAGACCTGTGGAAGGCGCTGGACGCGGCGCAGAAGGAACACAAGGTCGAATGGAAATGGGTGCGCGGCCACAGCGGTCATGCCGGCAACGAACGTGCCGACCAACTGGCCAACCGGGGCGTCGAAACCGTCCTTCGCTAAACCCAGGAGCCATGCGCGCATTTGCTATACTGCGCGCACTTGTTTCATCACATCATCAAATTCCATGCGTCAAATTGTCCTCGATACCGAAACTACCGGCCTGAATCCGCGCACGGGTGACCGTGTCATTGAAATCGGTTGTGTCGAGATCAATAACCGTATGCTTACCGGGAATAACTTCCACCGGTACATCAATCCGGAGCGCGATTCGGACGAAGGCGCGCTGGCGGTGCACGGACTGACCACCGAATTCTTGAGCGATAAGCCGAAGTTCGCCGAGATTGCCGCCGAGTTGCGCGAGTATGTGCAGGGCGCCGAGCTGATCATCCACAACGCGCCGTTCGACCTTGGCTTCCTGAATCACGAGTTCAAGCTGCTGGGCCTGCCGACGTTTGTTTCTCACTCCAGCGGCGTGATCGACACGCTGGTGAACGCCAAGGAGCTGCATCCCGGCAAGCGCAATTCGCTGGATGCCCTGTGCGACCGCTACGGCGTTTCAAACTCGCACCGCAAGCTGCACGGCGCGCTGCTCGATGCCGAGCTGCTGGCGGACGTGTACCTGTCGATGACGCGCGGCCAGAACAGCCTGTCGATGGAAATCGAGGTCGAAGCGACTACCATCGGCGGGGCGCTTGAAGCGGTGGCACTGGCCGAGATTATCGTTGTGCGCGCTTCGGACGACGAAATGGCGGCGCATGCGAGCCTGCTCGAGGGCCTCGACAAGCAGGTAAAAGGAACATGTCTTTGGCGCAGCTACGCAGAAACGTGACGTTTCTTCAAGGATGTGCGATAATTCGCCCCGCTTTGGGAGGTTAGCTCAGGGGTAGAGCACTGCATTCACACTGCAGGGGTCGCAAGTTCGAAACTTGCACTTCCCACCAAAATACGTAGTGAAATCAAAGGCTTGCGACGACCGGTTGCAGGCCTTTTTTGCTTTGTATGGAAAAAGTATGGAAAACGTCTTTGGACGTTGCAGGACGCACAGTGCGGGGACGAGCCGTTGAGCTTGTAACCATAGGCGAAAACTGGTCGGCTAAAGCAAGAACTATTGATGGTATTCAAAATGGTTCTCGATCTCGTCAATAATTCTTGTCGACTAACAGCTTCACTTTTGATTTTTCGCAAAAAGTCTTTTTTAAGCCCGATGGATTATGTGCCTTGTGGAAACAATTTGTTGCATCGCAATAATCTTATGCGGGCATCGGATCATCGCTATAGCGCGCCTATTCATGGAAGTAAGCACCGGCTTTGTCAGCTCGTGGTGCAAAAGGCGACATGCCCGGTGTGCACATGAAAACGTAACCGATTATCGGCATCACGCTACAAGCGATTAAACATCAAGCTCGAAGAGTTCTCGCATCACGAGCAGCACACCGCATTTCTCAGCAGTACGTCGACACATGGACACGGACAAGAGGGGGAGAAAGAGTGCAGAACGATACAAACCGGAATGGGATTGAAGCGCTGGCCTTCACGCTCGGCACCGAAGAATACGGTGTGAGCATCCTGAAAGTGCAGGAAATCCGCGGCTATGACGCGGTCACCCGCATCGCCAACGCGCCCGACTTCATCAAGGGCGTCGTCAACCTGCGCGGGATCATCGTGCCGATTGTCGACATGCGCATCAAGTTTAATCTCGGCGCGCCGACCTACGACCAGTTCACGGTCGTCATCATTTTGAGCATCGCCGGCCACGTCGTCGGCATGGTTGTCGACAGCGTATCGGACGTCATTACGCTGACTCCAGACCAGATCAAACCGGCGCCGGAAATGGGCACCGCGTTGAACACCGATTACCTGACCGGTCTTGGCACGCTCGATCAGCGGATGGTGATCCTGATCGATATCGACCGCCTGATGTCGAGCGCCGATAGCGGCCTGATCGGCAAGCTGGCCGCCTGAATCCACGAACGAAACCGCATCCCTGCCCGGCAATGCAACTCTTCTGAGGAGAATACCCATGAAATGGTTCAATGACTTGCGCCTCGCCACCAAGCTGGCGATTTCATTCGCCGCCGTACTCGTACTGACTTTAATCCTGGGCATTTTCTCAATCATCCAACTGACGCGGGTCAATGCCAGCACGACGGATATCGCGTACAACTGGATGCCGTCCTCGCGCGCTGCGCTGGAAATGGAAGCCAGTCTGGCACGCTATCGTGTGCAGGCGCTGCAGCACATCCTGTCCACGGAAGATGCCGAGATGAGCAGGTATGAGAAGCGCATGGCCGACTTCGTGGCGCAATTTCAGAAACATCAGGAAGAATACGTCAAGCTGATCTCCTCTCCCGAAGAGAAGGCGGCGTACGACGAGTTCGCCAAGCTGTGGGCGCCGTACATGGCGGAGAACGCGAAGGTCGTGGCGCTGTCCCGCGCAAACAAAAACGAGGAAGCGAAGGCCGCGTTGCGCGGCGAGTCCTCGCGGCTGAATGCCGAACTGGTCGAACGTATCGATAAACTGGTCCAGATCAATGTGGATGGCGGCATCAGCGCAGCCAAAGCCAGCGACGCGCTGTATGCAGCGGCACGCAGCCTGATCATCGGCCTGCTGATCGCCGGCATGGCACTCGGCGTCATCGCCGCTTTCCTGATGACGCGCTGGTTGATGAAGCAGCTTGGCGGCGAGCCGGATTACGCGGCGGCCATCGCCGGGAAAATTGCGGCCGGCGACCTTTCCGTCAGCGTGAACACCAAGGTGGATGACCGTTCCAGCCTGCTGTTCGCGATGAAAGCCATGCGCGACAGCCTGGCTACCATCGTCAGCGAAGTGCGCACCGGCACCGACACCATCGCCACCGCGTCGAACCAGATCGCATCCGGCAACCTGGATCTGTCATCGCGCACCGAACAACAGGCCAGCTCGCTGGAAGAAACCGCGTCGTCCATGGAAGAATTGACCAGCACCGTCAAGCAGAATGCCGATAATGCCCGTCAGGCCAACGGCCTTGCAACCACCGCCTCCGATGTGGCGAGCAAGGGCGGCACGGTGGTGGCGCAGGTGGTGGAGACGATGGGCTCGATCAACGACTCGGCGAAAAAGATCGTCGACATCATCGGCGTGATCGACGGCATCGCGTTCCAGACCAACATCCTGGCGCTGAACGCCGCGGTGGAAGCCGCGCGCGCCGGCGAACAGGGGCGCGGCTTCGCGGTGGTGGCGTCCGAAGTGCGCAACCTGGCGCAGCGCTCCGCTGCCGCTGCCAAGGAAATCAAGACGTTGATCAGCGACTCGGTCGAGAAGGTCGACGCCGGCGCCAGGCTGGTCGATCAGGCCGGCGCCACGATGGAAGAGATCGTGGAAAGCGTGAAGCGCGTGACCGACATCATGAGCGAGATCACCGCCGCGACCCAGGAGCAGACTGCCGGGATCGAGCAGATCAACCAGGCGATCAGCCAGATGGACGAAGTCACGCAACAGAATGCGTCACTAGTGGAAGAAGCCGCCGCCGCATCGCAAGCGATGCAGGATCAGGCCGGCAGCCTGTCGCAGGCAGTCAGTGTGTTCAAGCTCGATGCTGCGCAAGCTGCGGCCCTGGCGAAGGCCAGCGCTGCACCGCAGCTCAAAAAATCGCAAACGAAGGCGCGCGTTGCCGCCACTGCACCGCAGCGACGATTGGTTGCGCTTGCCTCGGCGGCGAAGGGGAATGATTGGGAGGAGTTCTAACGATCTCGCTAGTGGTCTGCTTCGTAATTGGTTGAACTGACAAAACCTGTTCCGCCGAGAGTACGGCCCCGACAAGCTGCCGCTGTACGAAGGATATGCCGCGATCTGGGCCAGCGACGACCTGTACTACAACGGTGGCGGCGCCGCCCACACCACCGCCTATAACGCCTGGCACAACCACATGGCTGCGCGCATCGCGGCGATGATCGGCAAGGACCCCAAGCCTTACCAGGCCGAAGCCGAGCGGATCGGCCGCGCCATGCGTAGCTACCTGTTGATGCCGGAGCGGGGCGCTTTTGCCGAATACCGCGACCTGCTCGGAGGCCAGCTGCTGCACCCCAGCTACGGCCTGTGGACCTTCTATCACACGCTCGATTCGAAAGTGCCGAACCGTCTGGAGGGCGCGCGCATGGCGCTGGACCTTGAGCGGCACCTGCGGCCGATTCCGATCCAGGGGCCAGGGGTGCCCGCCGACCGGCCATACCGCGTGCTGCCGAGTACCAACTGGATGCCGTATTCCTGGTCCATCAATAACGTGGTGATGGGCGAAGTGCTGCACACGGCGCTGGCGTCCTGGCAGGCCGGGCGCAGCGACAGCGCATTCGAGCTGACTAAAGGCGCGCTGCTGGCCAGTCTGTATATGGGCATCTCGCCGGGGAACATCGGGAGCATGAACTACCTCGATGTCAACCGCCGCGAAGCCCAGCGCGACTTTGCTGACGGCTCTGGCGTGATGGCGCGCACATTGGTGGAAGGACTGTTCGGCGTGCGCCCGGACGCTCTCGCCAGGGAGCTGCTGGTGCGCCCTGGTTTCCCGCGCGAGTGGGGTCATGCGAGTCTGAATCATCCGAGCGTGACGCTGGCATTCCGGCGCGACGGTCAGCGCGAACGCTGGACGGTCGAACAGCCGGCGGCGAAGTTCGAGCGCCTTGTGCTCGAGTTGCCGGCGGCGAGCGACCGGGTAGTGTCGGTGCTGGCCGACGGTAAGCCGGTGCGCTGGACCGTGAGCGCCGACGAAGTATTCGCGCCGCGCCTGCGCGTCGAACTGCCGTTTGGCCGCAAGAGCGAGGTCGCGATCCAGTGGAGTGGCCAGCCAATCAGCGCGCATGCGCCGGCCATCGCCAAGACCAAGGACCGTGACGGCTTCCAGCGCCTCCGCCAAGGGGCCTTCACATGGTGGCAGGCGGCAAGCGAGCCACAGGCGGTGGCGCGCGCCGCGTGTACGCTGGAAGCGGCGCCCTGGACCAAAGGTGCGCCGGTGCGATCGCGCCATGTCGACCTGAGCCCGTGGTTCAACGACCGCGTCACCGAGCTATTCAAGCCCGGCAAGTACCTGTCGCCGCGCTCACCCTATGTGTCGCTGTCGCTGCCGTCGCAAGGAATCGGCGCCTGGGCCGGGCATGTCAACGCCATGACCGTGATCGACGATACCGGCATGCGTGCGCAGGGCGGCACGTTGCGCCTGCCGAACGGCTTGAGCTTCGCTACACCGGCAGCATCGGGCGCGGCCAATGTGCTGTTCACCTCTCAGTGGGACAATTATCCGAAACAGGCCACTGTGCCGCTGCAAGGCAGGGCCGGACGCATTTACCTGCTGATGGCCGGCTCCAGCAACTTCATGCAGAGCCGGATCGACAACGGGGAGGTGGTCGTCACCTACGCGGACGGTACGCGCGGGCGCCTGGCCTTGCGCAATCCCGAAAGCTGGTGGCCGATCGAGCAGGACTACTTCGTCGACGACTACCAGTTCCCGTACTGCGGGCGGTTGCCGGTGCGGGTCGACCTGAAGACGGCCAAGGTGCGTGTGCTGGATCCGGCGGCGCTCCCGCAGGCCCTGCTTGGAAAGATTGATGGCGGCTCGGCCACGGTGTTTGAGATGCCGCTCGATCGCAACAAGCCTTTGAGGAGCGTGGAGTTGCGTACGTTGGCCAACGACGTTGTGATTGGTTTGATGGGGGTGACGCTCGACTGATCTGCCTTATCAAGCGCGCATGACGATGTAGCTCTGACTCAGCGGCGCCGCAGGGACGTGCCGAGCCATCCGTACGCCAATAAGCTAGTGGAACTGAAGCGGTACTGCGGTCGCAACGGCCGCCTGATCAAGGCCGCAGCCGAATCGCGGGTCGCATGGGGAAACAATATGAAATTATGGCTACAAAATTGTTGAAGCTGCCAGCCGTGCTGACCCGCGTCGCGATTTCCCGCAGCAAGCTCTATGCGGGAGTAAAAGAAGGTACCTTCCCTGCACCTGTCAGCCTCGGTGCCCGTGCAACATTGATCCAGGCTTCGCGCAATCCAAGCGCAAAGTCGTCCGCGCAGGAGGGCGCGTAGTGGCGGCCCGCATCGAATTCCCCAGCCCGCTGGAGCACGTAGGCGACTACGACGTGCATCCTGATATCTTCGATCTTCGGCTGGTTCCCACCACCGGGTGAGCACGTCGGCTACGTCGGTAACGTGTACTTCGGCGACGAGCTGGTGACTCTGGACGTCTGGCTCAGTACGCGCGCTCCGTACGTTCAGGGCCGCTTCCAGTTCGGTGGCGATATGGCGTCTTCGCCGCGTTGGCGGAGGGTGTTCCCCCTTGCTCTGGCGGTGTCTACATGGGCCGTGGCGGCAGCTATGACTTCAACCTGATGGAGATGGGCGACACCCCATACCTCAGAATAGTAGCCAAAAAACGACGCTTTCAAGCAAAACTTGGCGGATACTGCCGCTGCATGTCCTGGCGCAAACGCGGGTAGGCACTGGTGCGCCGCACCTGAGCTGCAGTTCCGCCCGGGGAAGGGGGGGGGTGATCCGGCAAAATAGTGGTTGACGCTAGTCGCAAAAATTGGCTACTATGTAATCAAGCAATCGAATTCGCAGCGCATAAAAAACAGTCGTCCTGTCTCAACCCAAGGAGCAACAGATGAACAAGCGTGTTGTCGGTTTCAAGAGCGTCATGGTGGCCATCGCCCTGTCGAGTGTCGTTCCCCTGTCGATGGCGGCCGCGCCGGACGCGGTCAGCAGATCCAGGCAGGAGCAGGGCCTGGTCCTTTACGGCAATGTCGCTGCCGACAACTGGGCGCCCGCGGTGGCGGCGTTCACGAAGAAGTATCCCTGGATTCCCGTCAAAACGCTGGACCTCGGACCCGGCGACAGCTTCGAGCGCTACTATGCCGAATCATCGGTCGGCCGCCCGAGCGCCGACCTGATCGCCGCGGCCGCGCCCGGCGTATGGCTGCGCTTCATCAAAAAGGGCGAGATCGAGCCTTACACCGCGCACGACGAGAAATCCTTGCCGGACTGGAGCCACCCGTTCCCAGGCTTGTACACCTTGTCGACCGACCCGATGGTTATCGTCTACAACAAGCTAATCCTTCCGCCGGAGCGGCGCCCGAAGTCGATGTCGCAGCTGGTCGACCTGGCTAGGAAGTATCCCAAGGATTTCTCCGGCCGCATGACCACCTACGACGCGGCCCGCCATCCGTTCGCGAGCGCGATTCACTGGAGCTATGTCAACCAGATGGGCCCGGCCGGATGGAACACGCTTCGCGAACTTGGTCCGCTGACGCGGCCGGAAGGCGGCGGTGCGTCGATGGCGGAAAAGGTCGCCACCGGTGAATACACGACCATCTATTTCGGTTCCCCGCTCACGTTCTTTAAGCACGTCAAGGACCGAAAGGTGAACGGTATCCTGGGCTGGAACCTGATCGAAGACGGCACCCCCGTCATGATGCGCGGTATCGCAATCACCAAGAACTCGCGCAGCAAATTCTCGGCCCAGCTGTTCCTTGATTTTATTGTGTCGCATGAAGGCCAGGTCGCCGTGGCCAGCGGCGGCCTGACGCCCTACCGCGACGATGTTCGCAAGGAGGAAGTGCCTTTCCTTACCTACCGCATGATCCGCGAGCAGATCGGCGAGAAGAATATCGTGCTGGTGAAGTATGACGAGAAAATGGTAAGCGATAACAAGACCTTCACCGACGCCTGGCGCGCCGCTTACAAACAGAAAGGCATGTAATGGCACTGGAGATGCCTCATTTCCCGCCCCTCGCCGCCAGCGCGGCGGGCGTGGAGCTGGCGGCCAGGAAAAGGCAAGGCCTGGACTGGAGCGCGCCTATCCATATGGCTGTGCTGGTGTTGACTGCCTTGCTGGTGCTGTCCCCGATCCTGGTGATTGCCTATCAGTCCTTGCAGTCCGGGCCCCTGTACGAGGTCGACCGAGTGCTGACACTGTCCAGCTATACCAAGCTGTTGGGGCAGCCGGAGTTTCACCAGGCGCTTTGGAATTCGCTTGGGCTGGCCATCGTCTCGACCGTCGTTGCACTGGCCATCGGCGTGGCATCGGCCATCGCCATCGTCCGCCTCGACCTGCCGCTGCGGCACTGGATCGAAGGCGCGATGCTGGGCCCGATCTATATCTCGCAACTGGTGCTGGCCCTGGGCTGGTATGTGCTGTACGGCCCGTCCGGCTATATCAGCCTGGTATGCCGCAACTGGTTCGGCGGGGTGCCCTGGGAACTGACGACGATCAGCGGTATGGGTGTACTCGGCGGCATCGCGATGGCGCCGACGGTGATGCTGTTCTGCATCAGCTCCCTGGAACTGAGCAACGCTTCGCTGGAGGACGCCGCCCGCAGCGCCGGCGCCACGCCGCTGCGGGTGCTGCGCTCGGTCACCTTGCCGCTGCTGCGCCCGGCGATCGTGTACTCGACCCTGCTGACCTTCGTCGGTGGACTGGAAATGCTCTCCATCCCGCTGGTATTCGGCTGGCCCGCCGGCCTTGAGTTCTTCACGACGTATTTGCTGCGCGAAGGCATGGGGCAGACCCAGCCGGACTACGGCCTCCTCGGCGCCGCGGCGCTGTTGTTGCTGCTGACGGTCGCGCTGCTGGTGCTGGTCCAGCAAAAGCTGCTGTCCCAGCGCCAGCGCTTCGTCACCGTGCGCGGCAAGTCGCAGCGTTCCAAGCCGCTCGAGATCGGCAGCTGGCGTTGGATGGTGTTCGCCTTGCTGGCCGTGTACCTGGCGTTCACCGTGGTGTTGCCGATGCTGGCGCTGGTGGTGCGCGCCAGCGTGGTCTACCTGACCCCGCTGGTCTCGCCGCTGGACTACCTGACGCTCGACCACTTCAAGACCCTGTTCGAGCACGAAGTGTATGCGCGCTCGATCTGGAACAGCCTGGTCGTCTCGACCATCGGCGCGGCAGTGGCCACGGCCTTGACCGCCCTGATCGCGGCAGTGATCCAGCGCTCCGATTTCAAGTTTGGAAAGCACCTTGAAATGCTGGCGCTGCTGCCGCGGGCCGTGCCGGGCATGGTGGCCGGCATCGGCTTCCTGTGGGTGGTGCTGTGGGTGCCCGGACTGAGCCTGCTGCACGGAACGCTGGCCTTGCTGATCATCGCATTTACCATGCGCAACCTGCCGTCGGCCTACGTGGCGCTGGCGCCATCGCTGCTGCAGATCGGCCGCGAAATCGACCAGAGCGCGCGGGTGTGCGGCGCCAGCTGGTGGCGCACCTGCCAGAGCATCGTGCTGCCGATCGCCAAGCCGGCGCTGATCGCCTGCTACCTGCTGAAGTTCATCTCCTTCTTCAAGGAGTATGCGTCCGCGGTTTTCCTGTACTCGCCGGGGACGGAAATTATCGGCACCACCTTGCTGAACATGTGGGCAAAGGGCGATGTCGGGCCGGTTGCTGCGCTGTCCGTGGTTCAACTCATCCTGACGCTGCTGCTGGTGGCGCTTATCGTGCGCTTCGGCAAAGCGCCTGTTGCGAAAGGCAATTCAAATGGCTGACCTGATTGTAAGCGGCTTGACCCGTGACTATGGGCAGGTGAGGGCGGTGGACGATATTTCCTTCACCGTCAACGACGGCGAATTCCTCACCCTGCTTGGACCCAGCGGATGCGGAAAAAGCACCACGCTGTTCTCGATCGCCGGCCTGGACAAGCCGTCCGGCGGCAGCATCGCGGTCGGCAGCAGCGTGTTTTACGACGCCGCCCGCAAGATCAACCTGGCGCCGGAACAGCGCAACTGCGGCCTGGTGTTCCAGTCCTATGCCTTGTGGCCGCACATGTCCGTGCGCGATAACGTCGGCTTCCCCCTGAAGCTGCGCAAGATGCCGGCCGCGACGGCGCGCGCCAAGGTGGAATGGGCCTTGTCCCTGGTCGAGATGGAAGACTATGCAGCGCGCTATCCGCACGAACTGTCGGGCGGCCAGCAGCAGCGCGTCGCGCTGGCGCGCACGCTGGTGTATGCGCCCCAGTTGCTGCTGCTCGACGAGCCCCTGTCGAACCTGGATGCCAAGCTGCGCTTGCGCGCACGCGGCTGGCTGCGCGAGCTCCAGCGCCGCCTGAAAATCACCACGCTGTACGTAACGCACGACCAGGACGAGGCGCTGGCGCTGAGCGACCGGATTGCCGTGATGAGCGAGGGGCGGATTGTCCAGCTCGGTACGCCGCGCGAAATCTACCTGGCGCCGACGTCTTCCTTCATCGCCGATTTCGTCGGACACAGCAATATCCTGACCGGCCGCGCGGTGCGCCACGGGGATGGCCGCATGTCGGTGGCCCTGCCGGACGCGCAGGCGATCCATCTCGATACTGAACCGCCCGGCAAGGGCGACCACGGGATCGAGGTCGCGATCCGGCCGGAGCATGTCAGCCTGCGCCCGCGCGGCGCGGCGCGCGATGGCCAGAACATGCTGCTGGGCCGGATCATGCAGCGTGACTTCCTGGGCACCCACTTCGAGTATCTGGTGGCAATCGGCGACGACATCTTGCGCGTCAAGGGTCACGAGGAATTGGCGATGGGTGAGACGATTGCGGAGTTGCCGGCGCGCCATTGCATGCCGTTCTGGCGCTCGAGTCCGGCCATGCCCGGCGCTTCATAAGCCATCCCGAAAACCACAGAGGTCTTGTTTGCCACCGCCCGGCACCGGGCGGTGCGGGCCCGGCCGCGCCTTTCCGACGTATTGTTCACTTCGCTTGCGAGACTATAAGAATGACCAATTACCCAACACCCCGTTTCCGTGGCTCCAGCTTGCCGCTCAAGAAAACCATGCTGTGTTGCGCGGTCGCCAGCACCACCGCCATGGCCCAACAGGCCGAACCGGTCGCCACGACGCAGGAACAACCGCCCAAGCTGGAATCGGTCGTGATCTCGGGCACGCGGCTTCCCGCCTCGATCCGCACCATGCCGCAAACGGTCCAGCTGATCGCCAGCGAGGAGATATCGAAGCAGATGGCGGTTTCCGGCAACATGGCCGACATCCTCGCCAACCTGGTTCCGGGTATTTCGCGCGGCACCAACACCGGCGTCAACACCTATACTTCGGTGCGGGGGCGCAAGCCGGTATTCCTGGTTGATGGCGCGCCCATTACCTCGACTCTCAACGACACGGCGCGCGAGGTGT
>NZ_QYUP01000170.1 GCF_003590855.1 Massilia cavernae | reverse complement strand
TTGTTGGCCTCGATCAAATCGGCCCAATGGCGTAACAGACGGGCGCGGGCCCGAGGTGTACCTGTAGCCCAATCCGTGGTCTGATACGCGTGCATTGCATCTTGAACGGCCTGGTCGACAGTATCGGCGTTCGCGATCGGCAATTCGGCGCATATGGCGTTGTCGCTGGGGCGTCGAACAATCAGCGTGTTACCGGTTTCCTCGATCAAGCGGCCGCCAATGAAATGACCGTTGGGAATACGAACTGCATTGGGATCGAAATCATACATGTGAGCGCTCCACTGAAAAACGGGTTATTGAAAAGGACTCGATTGGGGTAGTCGTGGCGCCGGTGTCGATCAGTTCGGCCATCACATCGCCGACACCAGGCCCGAGCTGAAAACCGGCGCCGCAAAAGCCGAACGCATAGTACAAACCAGGCATTTTTCCACTGGGACCCATCACCGGCAGGTCGTCCGGCAGGTAGCTTTCGATCCCGCTCCACGTCCTGATGATGCGGACGTTGGCCAGGCCGGGTAACAGGCGCTGGAGTTGTGGCATCTGATTGAGCGTGCTCTCGGGATTGGGATAGGCGCGCACGCGGACAAGGTCCACTTCATTGCGCTGGCCACCGCCAAAGACGATGTTTCCGCGTGTCACCTGACGGCAATAGACGGTCTCATGTTCGTGAGGACTACTGTGGCTGAGCGACGGCAGAATACGATAGGGCAACGGTTCTGTAACACCCATCTGCGGGCCGCGCGCTACCAGGGGGACCGGTTCGCCGAGGCTGGCCGCCATGGAACCGGCCCACGCACCTGCTGTGATCAACAGAGTCGGCGCACGAAAACCAGCCCCGCCGCGGGTACTGACGTGGAAGTCTTCCCCGGTTTTCACGATGGACAGGACTTCGGTGTTCTCCTCCACACGAGCTCCGGCGCGTCGTGCGGCCCGTCCAAAGGCCGGCGCAACCAATCTGGGATTGGCGTGTCCATCCAGAGGGCTATAGGAACCTAGAACCGCTTCCCGGCCGATATATGGGAATTTTTGTCTCAGGGTAGTCGAATTGAGCAATTCCAGATCAAGGCCATAGGCCTTGGCCTCGAGCGCATATGCCTCCACCTTTGCAGCCTGCTCAGGGCGTATACACACGCGCAAGTGGCCGGCGTGTATCATTTCGCAATCTTCGCCCACAAGGCTGGAGAGACGCCGCCAGATGCCGTAGGAACGGTTGGATAGTGGCAGCTGCACCAAATAGCGGCCCTGTCGGCGGACATTACCGAAATTTACGCCGCTTGCCTGCTGCCCGACGAGGCCGCGTTCCAGCAGAATCACCGAGCGACCTCGCTCACGCAGAAAAAGGGCAGCGGAGGCGCCCATGATGCCGCCTCCAATGATGATCACGTCAGCGGCATCGGATGGTATCGTGTTCTGAATGCTCATTGCGACGGCTTCCTGCTGTAAGTGGTCGGCAGAGGCTTGACAGGGGCCTGCCCACGCAGACGCCCTGTGGATTCCAGCGGAGCCTTGCGGGCATCGGCGAGGATCTCCGCGGCGGCAGAACCGCAAAAACGTCCCTGGCAGCGCCCCATCCCAACTCGAACGAGCGCCTTGGCCCGGTTCAGTTCAGGTGCGAACTTATCGACCGCGCTGCGCCGAACATCACCGGCGGTGATAGCCTCGCAGCGACACAAAATAACGTCATCGGCGACGGATCGGGCCAACTCACTTGGCCAGGGAAAGGCTTTTGCCAGACCTCGCCGAAACATCTCCATTTTGCGTTGTTGTTTCCGCAGGGCGGCACATTGCTTGACATCGATGGGCTTGCCAAGATCTTCAAGCAATGCCAGGGCAGCGAGCTGGCCGGAGATCTCCGCTGCATCCGCACCCAGCACTCGTGCGCCATCGCCCGCAACATAAATGCCAAACACGCTTGTGCGTCCGTCAATATCTGATTCAGGCGCCCATTGGGCGAGCGTCTCATCGAAGATGAAGCGGCATCTGGCCAGATCTGCCAACTGCGTTTCGCTTCGAAGGTGAAAACCCATCGCGACCGCATCGCAAGCGAGGAAGCGCTCTTGGCCGGATGCGTCGGTGTATTGCACGCCTTCCACAGACCCGTGGCCCTGGATCTCTAATGGTCGAACACCGCTATAGACCGGTACCTTACGCTTCCAAAGCTGGGCCCTGTAGTACATGCCTTTGGCCAACAGCATGGGGCGGGAGGCCATCTGCGGCAGAGCGCGCAGTTGCCCGTCGAAAGGAGAAGTGTCGAGGACGGCGACTACATTGACGCCCGCCTTTGCGTACTGGTAACTCACCATATAAAGCAAAGGGCCGGTACCCATGAAAACGACGGAACGGCCAATTGCACAGGCCTGCGCTTTTAACGCAATCTGCGCGGCACCCAAACTGTAGCAACCGGGCAGAGTCCAACCTTTCACTGGCAGCAGGCGGTCCGTTGCACCGGTCGCCAGGATCATGGCGTCAAACTCAATTTTTTGAGGAACGTCGTCCTGCATCGTATGCAGGGTATTGCCGTAGACGCTCCA
>NZ_QYUP01000169.1 GCF_003590855.1 Massilia cavernae | reverse complement strand
CCTTCCAACGAAATGTCACGCCCGCGCTCGTCCATGGCGACAAGCCGCCGGTTCGAGATTGCGACTCGATGCGTGTAGCGGGACAGGTAGGCCAGCACCGCCTCGGGCCGGCGAACGACGTTTGGCGTAGACCACCCACTCGCAACGCCGCAGCGGCGCCATCCAGCGCGCGAAGGCGGTCGGTTCCGTCAGTGCCGCATGCTCGCCGAGGAAACGTAACTGGCCGGCGCGATGGGCCGCGCCCAGCGCTTCGAGGAAGCGCCGCCGGAACAAGCGCGAGAGCACGCGCACCGGCAGGAAGAATCCCCGCCTGCAGGCGACCCAGCGCTCGCCGTCCTGCGACAGGCCGCCGCCGGGGACGATGCCGTGCACATGGGGATGGTGGGTCAGCGCCGAACCCCACGTGTGCAGCACCAGTGTGGCGCCGATGCGCGCGCCCAGGTGCTTGGGATCTGCGGCGATGGTACACAGCGTCGCGCCGCGAGCTCGAACAGCAGTCGGTAGAGTACGCTTTTGTTGTGCCAGGCGAGCGCGGCGACCGTCGCCGGCAGGGTGAAGACGACATGATAGTACTCGACCGGCAGCAATTCGTTGCGGCGCGCTTCAAGCCAGCGGCGCGCGGCGCCGGCCTGGCACTTCGGGCAGTGGCGATTGCGGCAGGAGTTGTAGGCGATGTCGACGTGTTCGCAGGTGTCGCAGCGCAGCGCGTGCCCGCCCAGCGCCGCGCTGCGACACTGCTCGATGGCCGACATGACCTTGAGCTGGCCCAGGCTCAGGTGTCCGCGTTGGGCTTGTCGCCAGGCCGGACCGTGGGCGCGGAAGATGTCCGCGACCTCCAGGTCGGGGTGCTCCATGGCGCCCCCTATGCCGGCTGCAAGGTGTCGAGCGGGCTGATTACTTCGCGCAATAGATCGGTGGCGACCTGGGCGTACAGCGCGGTCGTGTCGAGCCGCTTGTGGCCGAGCAGGGTCTGGATCACCCGGATGTCGACCTTCTGCTCCAGCAGATGGGTGGCGAAGCTGTGGCGCAAGATGTGCATGGACACGCGCTTGTCGATGCGCGCCAGGTCGGCGGCGGCGTGGATGGCGCGGTTCAGCTGCCGTACGCCGAGCGGTCGACGGGATTCTGTCCGGGGAACAACCAGCCGCCGTGCAGGATCTTGCCTTCGGCACGTGCCGTCCTCCACCAGGCACGCAGGCAGTCGAGCAGCGCCGGCGACAGCATGGCGTACCGGTCCTTGTGCCCCTTGCCTTGTTCCACGCGCAAGACCATGCGCCCGCTGTCGACATCGGTCACCTTGAGCCCGACCACTTCGCTTGCGCGCAGGCCGGCGCCGTAGGCGACCGACAATGCCGCCCGGTACTTGGGACTGCACGCCGAGGCGATCAGGCGCGCGGCTTCGTCCCGACTGAGCACTTGGGGAAGTTTGCGGGGAACCGGTACGGGATGCATCCTGGCCATCAGTTCGGGATGGTGGACGGTGACTTCGAAAAAGAACTTCAATCCGGTGATCGTCACGTTCAGGGCGTTCGACGTGAAGCCTTGTTCGACCAGGTGCAATTGGAACAAGCGCAGATCCTCGCTCGTGGCGGTGTCGGGCGGGCGGCCCAGGAAGGCGGCCAGCCGCCGCACGTGCAGCAGGTAGGCCGATTGGGTCTTGGGTGCGAGCTTGCGCATCCGCATGTCGTCGATCATGCGTTGGCGCAGCGGGGTGATGGCTTGAGTCATGATGCTGCTCCTGTTGGAATGAGGCCGATTGCCTCATTAACCAACATAGGAAACAGTTTAGAATTGCATCAGAAACCCCTGTCGACGACGACCCGCCGGCAGCGCCGAAGCCCAACTACCGCGCGAGCGGTTTAGTCCTTCGACCCATAGGAGCCGGTCGCGAGACCAAGTTGCCTGCCTGAAACGGGGACGCTAGCGTTCTGCTTCGTCCATACGCTTGTTGGGCGCCGGAGGAGAGCCTCGCCACTTGGTCTGCAGCACAGGCCCGAGTGTTGGCCCCGCCTTAGCGAAAAGGTGCGTCGCAAGGCGTTCACAGTACACGCTTGCCAGTGCGGGTTGATCGAGCGCGGCCAACTGGACAATGTCCGGTGCGGCGGCCAGAAACTCAAGCAGTTTCGCCTTTGTCGACTTGGAGTAGGTCTCCATAAGAAAGTCGTACATGTCGAGCGCCGTCTTGCTCGTACTACTTCTCGAGACTTCGCCGAAGAAGGTATCAGAGTGCCTTTTCCAAGCAGCTAACTCTGCGTCTGATAGCGGCGCCCGAAAGAGAATTCCGCGCCCGTCGATGGAGGTGGCGCCGCAGAAAGCAATCTTTTCCTGTTCATTAACGACCGCCGAGGTCAGGATGCATTCAACTTCGGTGCCGTCGTCGCCCGGCACTATATACTTATTGCCAATAAGCAGCCGGCTCTTAGAGTCGACGAAGGCAAGTTCAGGATTCTCGCCGTCGAAGG
Source organism: Massilia cavernae (assembly GCF_003590855.1). Classification (GTDB taxonomy): domain Bacteria; phylum Pseudomonadota; class Gammaproteobacteria; order Burkholderiales; family Burkholderiaceae_D; genus Telluria_A; species Telluria_A cavernae. The sequence continues at coordinate 20,909 of NZ_QYUP01000169.1, read as the reverse complement.
TGGATGGGATCTCGGAATGCTTTTGAATCGACGTGAGCAGACCATGCATTTCGATGTGATTCTGACGGCTGGTAATGGCGTCGCGTAGCGAGGAAAATGCGTGGTCGAGCTTGAAATCCTCGATGTGGAAGCCGTCGGCCAGCACCAGCTGTCGCCATTCGATGCTATCGAGATGATGATCCCACGGCGCGTTGGTTAAGAAGACGTAGGCAGGCGGCAGTCGTTGGGCTTGAGGATCAACGGTTTCGAAGCGTCGCAACAAGTCGAAGGCGCGCTGCACATATGGCGGTATGTTTTTGCTATTTGATGGGTCGGGGGTGTTCATGTCGATGAACACAATGCGAGTGTAGCTGGCGGTCTTGTTGAGCGCGCGCACGAGCTGTCGTGTGATGCGCCCACTTTCCGAGCGCTTGGCTTCAACGGAAAACTGCTTTCCAGTGCGCGTGTTTGTCGCGGTGAACTCACAGTGGGAGGTACTCCGGTCGTCTTCGTTTTCGAACTTGAGTTCGAACCCAGCACGCACGAGCTTGGCGGCCACGTGGACCTCGTAGCACGCACCTGGGAAAAGTTCAGCGTTGCGAATACGCTGAATCAGCTTTGCCTGCAGCTCGGCGTTGTGATCGAGCGCATACAGGTCGTAGGCTAGGTTCATGTAGGCCCCGACCGCTCCGGTCATCCGCGCAGTCGCGACCTTTCCCGGCTCCTTGATGGACAGCCGTTGCTGTTCGCAGAGCTTGTGGTACCAAACCAAGATCGGGTGCCGCTGGTCGAGCGGCTTCAATAGTTCAGCGTTACCCCACTCTGTGCCGAGGGCAGAGACGATATAGTTGATGAGGAAGTCGTGAAAAGTCTTCCACTTCTGCGAGTAGTGCAACCGGTTCTTGACGGCAACGATTTGATAGCCGTCCATCTTCGCAGCGATGATCGGTCTTCCAAGGCCTTGCTGCACGGTTCGCTGGTGTTCTTGCGCTTCGTGGCGCGCGCGCATGGCGGGAACAGCAGCCATCACGTTGGCGATGTGCTCGAGGTGTTCGATGTCCCCATGGCACTTCTTATATTTCTTCCCACTGCCGCAAGGGCAAGGCTGATTGCGCCCGACACTGGCCAAGACCCGTTCTCCTCTCTAAGCTGCCGCCTGTTCAGTGGACAGCCGCAAAGCCGACTCTCGACCGACTGTTTGTGGCCGAAGGACTAAACCGCTCGCGCGGTAGTTGGGCTTCGGCGCTGCCGGCGGGTCGTCGTCGACAGGGGTTTCTGATGCAATTCTAAACTGTTTCCTATGTTGGTTAATGAGGCAATCGGCCTCATTCCAACAGGAGCAGCATCATGACTCAAGCCATCACCCCGCTGCGCCAACGCATGATCGACGACATGCGGATGCGCAAGCTCGCACCCAAGACCCAATCGGCCTACCTGCTGCACGTGCGGCGGCTGGCCGCCTTCCTGGGCCGCCCGCCCGACACCGCCACGAGCGAGGATCTGCGCTTGTTCCAATTGCACCTGGTCGAACAAGGCTTCACGTCGAACGCCCTGAACGTGACGATCACCGGATTGAAGTTCTTTTTCGAAGTCACCGTCCACCATCCCGAACTGATGGCCAGGATGCATCCCGTACCGGTTCCCCGCAAACTTCCCCAAGTGCTCAGTCGGGACGAAGCCGCGCGCCTGATCGCCTCGGCGTGCAGTCCCAAGTACCGGGCGGCATTGTCGGTCGCCTACGGCGCCGGCCTGCGCGCAAGCGAAGTGGTCGGGCTCAAGGTGACCGATGTCGACAGCGGGCGCATGGTCTTGCGCGTGGAACAAGGCAAGGGGCACAAGGACCGGTACGCCATGCTGTCGCCGGCGCTGCTCGACTGCCTGCGTGCCTGGTGGAGGACGGCACGTGCCGAAGGCAAGATCCTGCACGGCGGCTGGTTGTTCCCCGGACAGAATCCCGTCGACCCGCTCGGCGTACGGCAGCTGAACCGCGCCATCCACGCCGCCGCCGACCTGGCGCGCATCGACAAGCGCGTGTCCATGCACATCTTGCGCCACAGCTTCGCCACCCATCTGCTGGAGCAGAAGGTCGACATCCGGGTGATCCAGACCCTGCTCGGCCACAAGCGGCTCGACACGACCGCGCTGTACGCCCAGGTCGCCACCGATCTATTGCGCGAAGTAATCAGCCCGCTCGACACCTTGCAGCCGGCATAGGGGGCGCCATGGAGCACCCCGACCTGGAGGTCGCGGACATCTTCCGCGCCCACGGTCCGGCCTGGCGACAAGCCCAACGCGGACACCTGAGCCTGGGCCAGCTCAAGGTCATGTCGGCCATCGAGCAGTGTCGCAGCGCGGCGCTGGGCGGGCACGCGCTGCGCTGCGACACCTGCGAACACGTCGACATCGCCTACAACTCCTGCCGCAATCGCCACTGCCCGAAGTGCCAGGCCGGCGCCGCGCGCCGCTGGCTTGAAGCGCGCCGCAACGAATTGCTGCCGGTCGAGTACTATCATGTCGTCTTCACCCTGCCGGCGACGGTCGCCGCGCTCGCCTGGCACAACAAAAGCGTACTCTACCGACTGCTGTTCGAGCTCGCGGCGCAGACGCTGTGTACCATCGCCGCAGATCCCAAGCACCTGGGCGCGCGCATCGGCGCCACACTGGTGCTGCACACGTGGGGTTCGGCGCTGACCCACCATCCCCATGTGCACGGCATCGTCCCCGGCGGCGGCCTGTCGCAGGACGGCGAGCGCTGGGTCGCCTGCAGGCGGGGATTCTTCCTGCCGGTGCGCGTGCTCTCGCGCTTGTTCCGGCGGCGCTTCCTCGAAGCGCTGGGCGCGGCCCATCGCGCCGGCCAGTTACGTTTCCTCGGCGAGCATGCGGCACTGACGGAACCGACCGCCTTCGCGCGCTGGATGGCGCCGCTGCGGCGTTGCGAGTGGGTGGTCTACGCCAAACGTCCGTTCGCCGGGCCCGAGGCGGTGCTGGCCTACCTGTCCCGCTACACGCATCGAGTCGCAATCTCGAACCGGCGGCTTGTCGCCATGGACGAGCGCGGCGTGACATTTCGTTGGAAGGACTACCGTGCCAAGGATCAGATGCACAAGACGATGACGCTCGGCGCCGACGAGTTCATGCGCCGGTTCCTGCTGCATGTCCTGCCCAGCGGCTTCCACCGGATCCGGCACTACGGGCTGTTCGCCAACGCGGGACGCAAGGCCAACCTGGCCAGGGCGCGCGCATTACTGCGCGTCCCGGCGCCCGCCGTCGACACACAGCCTGTCGAGCGCAATTCGACGATGTTCATTTGCCGGCACTGCGGCGCGCCGATGGCGATCACCGCCATCTTCTTGCCGATCAAAGCAATTCAGGCACCAGCACGGCACCAGGGAGCACCTCCATGAGCGACAACGACAACATAGGCTTGCGCCACAAGCGCGTCGACCGTCGGCCAAAACCGATGCGGAGCTCCTTTGCCTGTCCTGCCGCAGCGTCTCAATTTCAATCGATTAACCACCGAACAGGCGACGCCCCCCGTGACCGTTTCAGGTCTTATATACGCCATCGATGCCAACTCGCCCGCTCCAACTGGCACCTTCCCAGCCAACGGCGCCGGTCAAATCGCCATAGCCTATGACAAAGGCTGACGACAACTAAACTTCCCGCGGTTTCCTCCTTCGGGGCTTGCCCAACGCCGGCCGGGAACGCTTGCGCGCATCAATTCAGGTCTGTGGAAGCGGCCGACATCGGACAACCCTTAACGACAGCGGTCGTTCAGAACGGCTCAGTGTAAGGGGAATGTTGTCCTCCTAGCAAGCCGGAGGTTTTGTTAAGCACGCTGAGATGGCGCGTCTCCCCTTCGCTGTCCTTGACTCGCCGAACCGACGGAGCCACCTTTAAATCTTTACGCTTTTACATGATAAGAGACTTTGGAATGCAGCTCAGTAATTTCTACCCACAAAGCAGAAATCCCCGAAAGACGGGGATCCCAGGGGGATCCCAGCGAAATATTCTACAACCTGTTCTCCGGTGTAAGTCAGAAAGGAATTGTCTCACCGATTCTCAAGGGATTGGCTTAACCCGCATTTCGAAATAGGCGCGGGTTTTTTCGTGCCCCGAATGCGCAACCTCATGCGACACACCTTCGGTACTCTTCAACATGGTTTCCCCAGCTTACATGTTCGCGTAGTTCGGTCCGCCGCCACCTTCCGGTGTGACCCACACGATGTTCTGGGTCGGGTCCTTGATGTCGCAGGTCTTGCAGTGCACACAGTTCGGCGCATTGATCTGCAAGCGATCTTCGCCGGCGTCGGTCTTGATGAACTCGTACACGCCGGCCGGGCAGAAACGCGCTTCCGGTCCGGCATACTTGTCGAGATTGACCTCCACCGGCACCGCCGCATTTTGCAAGGTCAGATGCGCCGGCTGGTCTTCGCCATGGTTGGTGTTCGAGATGAACACCGACGACAAGCGATCGAAGGTCAGCTTGCCGTCTGGCTTCGGATAGGCGATCGGCGTGCAATCCCTGGCCGGCTTCAGGCATTCGTGGTCCGCATGGGTGTGACGCAAGGTCCACGGCGCCTTGCCTTTGAACAGCACCTGGTCGATGCCAACCATCAAGGTGCCCAGGTACAAGCCCTTGCTCATCCACGGCTTGAAGTTGCGCGCCTTGTACAATTCTTCATGCAGCCACGAGCGATGGAAAGCGGCCGGATAATCAACGAGTTCGTCATGCTGCCGTTGATGGGAGAGCGCGTCGAATGCCGCTTCAGCGGCCAGCATGCCGGTCTTCATCGCCGCATGGCTGCCCTTGATGCGCGACGCATTGAGGAAACCGGCGTCGCAGCCAATCAAGGCGCCGCCCGGGAAAGTCAGTTTCGGCAAGCTCTGCAGGCCGCCAGCGGTGATCGCCCGTGCCCCATACGACAGGCGTTTGCCGCCTTCGAAGAACTTGCGGATTTCCGGATGCGTCTTGTAGCGCTGGAATTCCTCGAACGGCGACAGGTAAGGGTTTTCATACGCCAAGCCCACCACATAGCCGACGGCGACCTGATTGTTGTCGAGGTGATACAGGAACGAGCCGCCATAGGTACTGCTATCGAGCGGCCAGCCGGCGGTGTGGATCACCAGACCCGGCTGATGCAGCCTGGGATCGATTTCCCACAATTCCTTGATGCCGATGCCATAGGTTTGCGGGTCCTTGCCTTCATTCAAGTTGAACTGCGCCAGGAGCTGCTTACCCAGGTGGCCGCGCGCACCTTCGGCGAAGAAGGTGTATTTCGCATGCAGTTCCATTCCGAGCTGGAAGGCATCGGTCGGCTGGTCATCCTTGCCGATGCCCACATTGCCGGTGGCAACACCTTTGACCGATCCATCCTCGTGGTACAGCACTTCGGCAGCGGCAAAGCCGGGGAAGATTTCCACGCCCAGCGCTTCGGCTTGCTGGCCGAGCCAGCGCACCACATTGCCCAGCGAAATCACGTAATTGCCATGGTTCTGGAAGCAGGCAGGCAACATCCAGTTCGGGGTCTTGATCGCTTTCTTTTCGGTCAGGAACAGGAAGCGGTCTTCGGTAATGGGAACGTTCAGCGGGGCACCGAGTTCTTTCCAGTTGGGGAACAGTTCACTGATGGCGATCGGGTCCATCACGGCGCCGGAGAGGATATGGGCACCGACTTCGCTGCCTTTTTCCAGCACGCAGACGGCGACCTCAGTTCCCTTTTCCGCTGCCAGTTGTTTCAGGCGGATGGCAGCCGACAAGCCGGCCGGGCCGCCGCCGACGATGACGACGTCGTATTCCATCGCGTCGCGCGGTCCGTATTGTTCGAGGAGCTCTTTATTCATGGCCAGGAATTAGATTCGTTCAAAAATCGCCGCGATGCCTTGTCCGCCGCCGATACACATCGTCACCAGCGCATAGCGCCCGCCGATACGCTGCAATTCATGCAGGGCCTTGACGGTGATGATTGCGCCGGTGGCGCCGACCGGATGACCGAGCGAAATGCCAGAGCCGTTCGGATTGACCTTGGCCGGATCGAAACCGAGTTCATCCTGCACCGCGCACGCCTGTGCCGCGAAGGCTTCGTTCGATTCGATCACGTCCAGATCCTGAACAGAGAGGCCGGCGCGTTCCAATGCCTGACGGCTGGCCGGTACCGGGCCGATGCCCATGTACTTTGGATCGACGCCGGCAAAGCCGTAGCTGACCAGGCGGGCCAGCGGCCTGGCGCCACGACGCTCGGCGACAGATGCCTCCATCAGCACCAACGCAGCGGCGCCATCGTTGATGCCCGACGCATTGCCTGCGGTAACGGAACCACCCTTCTGGAACGCGGCGCGCATGGTCGCCAGCTTCTCGGCACTGGTATCGGCACGCACGTGTTCATCGGTATCGAACACCACCGTGCCCTTGCGGGTCTCCGACGTGAGCGGCAGGATCTGGTCCTTGAAGTAACCGGCAGCAATCGCGGCGGCAGCGCGACGGTGCGATTCCGCTGCGGCGGCATCCTGCTGTTCGCGCGAGATGCCGTAACGCGCAGCGACATTCTCGGCGGTCACGCCCATGTGGATTTGATGGAAGGGATCGTGCAGCGACGCGAGCAGCGTATCGACCAGGGCGCTATCGCCCATGCGCACGCCCCAGCGTGCGGCCGGCATCAGGTGCGGTGCACGGCTCATCACTTCGGCGCCGCCGCCGATAGCGATCTCGGCATCGCCCAGCAGGATGCTTTGCGCCGCCGTAATCACTGCCTGCAGGCCGGAGCCGCACAGGCGGTTGAGGGTCAGGGCCGGTGCGTTTTCCGACACGCCGCCATTGACCGCGGCCACGCGTGCCAGATACAAGTCCTTCGCCTCGGTCTGGATCACGTTGCCGAACACGGTATGTCCGACTTCGTCGCCGGAAACGCCGGCGCGGGAGAGCGCTTCGCGCACCAGGCGTGCGCCCAGCCCGGTCGGTGAAAATTCCTTCAGGCTACCGCCAAATGTGCCGATGGCGGTACGCACGCCGCTGACGATGACGACTTCACGCTGTTTCATTTCGGTTTCCCTTCTCATTGCATGTGGTGATCATGGTTGGCAAAGTCGGAGCGATCCGTGCCGGATATATTTCTGTGTATAAAAGGTAAGGCGGACGCCAGCAGCAGGTCGCCACCCTTTCCGGGGGGGATTGAGGCGAGGGAGTGAGAGTGCAGGCGGGTAATTGCGCTATTTGATACCAGGCAACGCCGTCCTTGCCCACTTGCATTCCCCCCTACGAAATAGCTGAGGATTACCCACAAATTTTGCATAGCGTTCTCGATGGTATGCAGAAAAGCGTTGTAAACAACAAAAAACGATGTTAACTTTCTAGCCATCAATAATTGCGATGCATACCCTTGTCTCAGGAAATCGAAAACGATTGGGCAATCGACGAGTTCGGCGCAGCCGACTTGGGCGACGCACGCCGGACCGCTCGACTGGTCGCGCTGGCACGCCAGTTGGCCAAGAGCCCGCATTGTTCGTTTCCGCAGTCGCTGTCGCAGGCCCAGCTCAAGGCCGCTTATCGTTTTTTCGACAACGAGGAGGTCGACACGGATGGCATCCTGACTTCGCACATTGGACAGACGCTGGCACGCATGCGCGAAGTGCCAGTGATTCTGGCAATCCAAGACACGACCGAATACAACCTGACGCATCTGCCAGCCACCGAGGGATTGGGCTACTGCACCCACAAACACGTGAGGGGATTCTTCATGCATAGCATGCTCGCGCTCACGCCGGAAGGCTTGCCCTTGGGTGTTCTGGGACTGAAGACGTGGGTGCGGCCTCTGGCGCAGTTGGGTAAGAAAGCATTGCGCAAGAAGTTGCCGATAGATGAGAAGGAGAGCGTCAAGTGGATCGAGGGTTTGAACCACATGACGGCGCTCAAATCCCAATGTCGTGGGACGCAAATCGTGGGAGTGTGCGATCGCGAGGGCGATCTGTACGACGTGTTTGTTGCAGAGCGCAGTCCCGATGTGGAGTGGTTGGTGCGCGCGGCCTGGAATCGCCGAGTGAACCACCCCGAAGCTTACTTGTGGGAAGCGATGCAGTCTGTTGCGCCGATGGGAACAACGTCGTTGCGTATACCTGAGCGCGGGAAGAGAGCCGAACGCACTGCGCAGATGGCAATACGCTGCGCCCCGGTACGCATTCGCAAACCGAAGAGCTGCAAGGTCAAAGGGCTGGCCGAGGTAGATGCATATGCGATTTGGGCCATCGAAATTGACCCGCCGCAAGGACAGGACCCGATCGAATGGATGTTGCTCACTTCGGTAGCGACCCACACCATGGAGCAGGCACTGGAACGTCTGTCTTGGTATGCGCGCCGCTGGACGATTGAAACATGGCACCGAGTACTCAAGAGTGGTTGCCAGATTGAGGCGCGGCAGTTTGGCGATGTGAAGCGCTTCATCCGCGCTACCGCCCTGTTTGCCGTCATCGCTTGGCGAATTCTTTACGCCACACTGTTGGGGCGACTGGATGCGGATGTTTCCTGTGAAGTGTTGTTGCAGCGTTTCGAGTGGCAAGCCTTGTATTGTCGGACGCACGCCGTTAGCAGCGTTCCGCAACAGCCGCCCACCTTGGGAGAAGCAATACTGTGGATCGCCAAGCTGGGCGGCTACCTCGGGCGCAAGCGAGACCGTCCTCCCGGCATGACAGTGCTTTGGCGAGGATTCCTGGCTCTGCATGAAATTTCGCAGATGTACCTTATCTTTCGGAAGAATGAATGATTTCATAGTCAAGGAATTTGTGGGTAATCCTCAGTACGAAATAGGGGGGCGGTATGCCGTCCTCACGCCTATCGTTCATACACTGACCTCACTCGGCCGAGGACATGTTTCTTTTTGGCCAGACGGATATTGTTGGCATACTTGCCAGTGAGGGGATCGAAACCAAAGGAGAAGATATGACGCAGAAGGTTGTGGTTGCCGGTGTCGGCATGATATTCCTTCAAAGAAGCCCGGCCAGACGCGAAACTTTACCGGTGATGGGCGCACAGGCCGTACGCGCGGCATTGGCCGATGCCGGCGTGGGGTATGAATCGATCCAGCAGGCTTTTGCCAGCTATATTTATGGCGATTCGACCTGCGGCCAGCGTGTGCTGTACGACGTCGGCATGACCGGTATTCCTATCGTCAATGTCAACAATAATTGCTCCAGCGGCTCCACCGCTATCTATCTGGCACGCCAAGCGATTGCCAGCGGCGAAGTGGACATCGTACTGGCCGTCGGTTTCGAGCAGATGAATCGGGGTGCGCTGGGTTCGAATTTGCCGACAAGCCGAATCCGACTGAATTGTTCATGCAGCAGTGCGACATCCTTCTCGGGCAACAGGATATTCCCCCGGCACTACGCATCTTCGGCGGCGGCGGCGTCGAGCACATGAAGCGCTTCGGCACACCGCTGGAAACCTTTGCCAAGATCCGTGCGAAAGCCAGCCGTCATGCTGCCAACAATCCGATGTCGGTATTCCGCAAAGTCTTGACGACCGAAGAAGTGCTGGCCGACCAGGTCGTATGGCCCGGCGTGATGACCCGACTGATGGCGTGCCCCCCGACCTGCGGCGCAGCGGCAGTCGTCTTGTGCAGCGAAGACTATGCGAAGAAGCACGGCCTCGATTCGCGGGTCTGGATTGCCGGTCAAGCGTTGACCACCGACGGCCCGGAAACCTTTAACGCCGGTGACATGCGCAACATCGCCGGTTTTTCCATGTCGCGCGCAGCAGCCAGCAAGGTTTACGAGCAAGCTGGTATCGGCGCCGAAGACGTTAATGTGGTTGAACTGCATGACTGCTTCGCGCACAACGAGCTGCTCACCTATGAAGCGCTCGGCCTGTGCCCGGAAGGCGGCGCACAGAAGTTCGTTGACGATGGCGACAACACCTACGGCGGCAAATATGTGGTTAATCCCTCCGGTGGCCTGCTGTCGAAGGGACATCCGATCGGCGCCACCGGCCTGGCGCAATGCACGGAACTCGTGCAGCAACTGCGTGGCAAGGCCGACCGGCGTCAAGTAGAAGGCGCGCGCATCGCGCTGCAGCACAACGTCGGCATCGGCGGTGCGGCGGTGGTCACCATGTATCGCATTTAAGCAGAGGGTAGCGCAATGGATTTTCAACCCGATTCCGGACTTGAAGCCTTCCGTCAGGAAGTCCGGCAATTCCTGCAAACCAGGGTGCCGGCTGAGCTGAAAGGGCTGCCGCGCAGCACGCGCTCGCGGCGCGAAGAAGTCATGCGCTGGCAGAAGGTGCTCAATGCGCAAGGCTGGGGCGCCCCGTACTGGGCCAGGGAACATGGCGGTACCGGCTGGTCGGTGCCGCAGATCCTGGTATTCGACGAGGAATGCGGCGCCGCCGGCACACCGTCGCAGGATCCCTTCGCGCAAAATTGCTGGGCCCGGTGATGAATCAGTTCGCCTCCCCGGCGCAGAAGGCCGAGCACATGCCTGCCATCTTCAACGGCGAGCGCCTGTGGTGCCAGGGCTTCTCGGAGCCGGGTTCCGGTTCCGACCTGGCATCGCTGAAACCCGGGCCGAATTGGCCAAGGGCGTCGACGGCGATCACTACGTGGTCAACGGCCAGAAGATCTGGACCAGCTATGCGCACGAGTCGGACTGGATCTTCCTCCTGGTGCGCACCAATCCCGATGTGAAGAAGCAGACCGGGATCAGTTTCCTGTTGGTGGACATGAAAACGCCCGGCATCACGGTGCGCCCGATTCGCAGCATCGACGACGCGTGTCACCTGAACGAAGTTTTTTTCGACAACGTGCGGGTGCCGCTGAAAAACCTGGTCGGCGCCGAAGGGCAGGGCTGGAACATCACCAAGTTCTTGCTCAATAACGAGCATGCGACGACCGCCGACCTGCCGGTGCAGAAGCGCTATATGCAGCAATTGCGACAACTGGCGACGGCGCAGCGTGTTGGTGGCGAGCGTCTGATCGACCGCGCGGAGTTTGCACTGAAGCTGGCGCGCCTGGATGCCGAACTGCAGGCACTCGGCATGTTCGTGCAGCGCGTGGCCAAGATGGAGCAGGAACACCATCCTGCCTCGCATGTGCTGGGCTCGATGCTGAAGATTCGCGGGACCGAATTGCAGCAGAAAATCAGCGAGGCGATGGTCGAAGCGCTGGGCGACTATGGCGCCGTCGCGTATCCCGATCCGCATGAGGAACTCGATCCGGCACAGCCCTTGTTGCCTTTGCAGGAAGTCGCACGCGGCATGGCCAACAATATGTTCTTCCATCGCGCATCGACCATCTATGGCGGCACCAGCGAAGTACAGCGCAGCATCATCGCCAAGATGCTGTTCCAACTTTAATACCCAGGACAGATTTGACATCCTCCCCTTCGCAAACGGAAGGGGATTCCCACTGCTGGCGTCTGATGCCCCAGACGGAAGCCGGACTGAAAGTAGCCCAGCTTCTTATTCAATCCGCAGGATATCTCTCGACCTCGCCTAAAGGCGACTGCGGATCGGAAAAAACGGTACAGGTGACTCATGCCCCAGCGCGTAATCGCTTACTGCTGCACTTATGGAGTTTGACAGTGAACCAACAACAAAGTTCAATACATTTTTTCACTTGGACGGCCGCGGGCGCTACGCGCCCGGCTCCTTTCACTCCCAGCCCTGAAGGACAGGGTTTCTTGGAGCAGTTCTGATGAATTTCAATCTGAATTCGGAACAACAGCTATTGCAGGACAGCGTGCGCCGCTACGTCGACAAGGCGTACGGCTTCGAGACGCGCACTGCGCTGGTCAATGCAAAGCAGGGCGGTAGTGCCGGCAACTGGCAAACATTTGCCGAGAACGGCTGGCTGATGGCCGCCTTGCCGGAAGAGTACGGCGGTCTGGGCGGTTCCTTGATTGACACCGCGATCATCGCCCAGGAATTGGGGCGTGGCCTGGTGCTGGAACCCTACCTCGGCTGCGCCGTGCTCGCTGCGCAAACATTGGTGGCCGGTGCCACGACCGCACAGAAGGAGCGCCTGCTGCCGCAGCTCGCCGACGGCTCCTTGCGCATTGCGCTTGCTTACAGCGAGCCGGAATCTCGCGGCATGCCTGAGCCGGTGTTGCTGCGCGCGGAAAAGAGCGGCGACGGCTATGTGCTGCAGGGCCGCAAGTCGCTCGTGCTGGGCGCCAGGGATGCGCAGCAGTTCATCGTCTCGGTCCAGGTCGCGGGATCGAAAGAGATCAAGTTGCTGCTGGTCGACGCCAACAGCGCGGGCCTGAAGCGCCAGGCATTGCCGCTGCATGATGGGACCTGGGCCGAAGAACTGACCTTCGACGGCGTGCAAGTCGGCCCAGACGATGTGATGGAAGGCGGCCTTGCCGCGCTGCGTGCCGGCCTGGCACAGGGCATCGTCACGCTGTGTGCGGACCTGGTCGGCGCAATGGAAAAGACCATCGAGCTCACCGCCGAATACCTGAAGACGCGCCAACAGTTCGGCGTGCCCATCGGCAACTTCCAGGCGCTGCAGCACCGCATGGCGGACATGGCGGCGGAGATGGAGCTGGCGCGCTCGATGTTGCATGCAGCGCTGGCCTCGGTTGCGAACGATGATGAGGCAAGCAGGCAAAAGACACTGTCGGCGGCCAAGGCACTGGTGTGCCGTGCGGCGAAATTAGTGTGCGGCCAGGGGATCCAGTTGCACGGCGGTATCGGCATGACCGAAGAGTACGCGGTCGGCCACTACTACAAGCATGCGATCGTCGCTGACCTGCTATTGGGCAGCAGCGATCGGCACGATGCAGTGTGCGCGGCAGCGTTGCAAGACGAAATGCGCGCGTAAGCCGTATCTATTTTTTTAACGATTGAATGAGTCATCCATGAAGAGTTACGAAACCATCAATGACCTGCAAAACCTGGTAGGAGAACAGGTCGGCACCAGCGACTGGCTCACGATCGACCAGGCGCGCATCAACACCTTTGCCGATGCGACCAGCGACCACCAATGGATCCACGTCGATGTAGAACGGGCAAAATCCGGTCCGTTCGGCGCGCCAATCGCACATGGCTTCCTGACCCTCTCCCTGTTGCCGGCCTTTTTCGCGACTGCCTTCGAGATCCGCAGCTTCAAGATGGGTGTGAACTACGGCCTGAACAAGGTCCGTTTCCTGAAACCGGTGCCGGTCAACAGCCGCCTGCGTGCCCATATCAAGTTGCAGTCGTGGGAGCCGATTGAAAATAGCGGCGCACAAATGATCTTCGAAATGTCGGTCGAGATGGAAGGCGCAAGCAAGCCTGTCTGCGTCGCAGAATCGATCCTGCGTCAATTTGATTAATTTTTAAATTTTTATTCTGGAGAAAAAGCATGACGATTCGTTTTGACAACCGTGTGGCGATTGTGACTGGTGCGGGTAATGGCTTGGGCCGTGTGCACGCTTTGGGCCTGGCCGCCCGTGGCGCCAAGGTAGTAATCAACGACTTTGGCGGCGCGCGTGACGGCAAAGGCGGCTCTTCCGAAGCGGCGCTGAAGGTGGTCGAGGAGATCCGTGCCGCCGGCGGTACGGCAATTGCCAACGGCGCCAATGTGACCGACGTCGAACAGGTCAGGGCGATGGTCGAACAGACCATGGCCGAATTCGGCCGCGTCGATGTGCTGATCAATAATGCAGGCATCCTGCGCGACAAGACGCTGTCCAAGATCGACATGGCCGACTTCCAGGCCGTGGTCGATGTGCACTTGATGGGTTCGGTGTACTGCACCAAGGCGGTATGGGACATCATGCGTGAGCAAAACTACGGCCGTGTCCTGATGACGAGCTCGGCATCCGGCCTGTTCGGCAATTTTGGCCAGTCCAACTATGCAGCAGCCAAGATGGCAGTGGTCGGTTTCATGAACGCCCTCTCGCTCGAAGGCAAGAAGAACGACATCCGCGTCAACGCCATCGCCCCGGTCGCGGCAACCCGCATGACGAACGACGTGCTGCCGGAAGCCATGCTCGAGCGCATCAAGCCGGAACAAGTGACGCCAGCTGCCTTGTTCCTGGTCAGCGAAAACGCGCCGACCAAGACCATCCTGTCCGCCGGCGGCGGCGTGTTCACTGCGACCCAACTCATGGACACTGCGCCGGTGTACATCTCTGACAAGGAATTGTCGCCGGAAGCCCTGGAAGCGAACTTTGCGAAGATCGCCGACTGGAGCAACGCACGTGCCTATGCGGACTCCAACGCGCAGGTGCAAGCCCTGATTGAAGAAGCCATTAAGTGCATGCAGGCTTAAGCCAACCGAATTTCATCATGGGGATAAGCATGACTCGAACTCACAGCGGGCCCCTGGCAGGCTTGCGCATTCTGGAAATCGCCGGAATCGGCCCGGGGCCGTTCTGCGGCATGTTGTTGGCGGACATGGGCGCCGATGTGGTGGTGGTTGACCGCCTGCAGGCCGGCGCGGAAGATCTTGACATCGGCAAGCACGCGATCCAGAACCGCGGCAAGCGTTCGATCGCAGTGGATCTGAAAACCGCAGAGGGCGTCGAGACTGTCCTGAAGCTGGTGGAAAGCTGCGATGCGCTGCTCGAAGGCATGCGTCCCGGCGTGATGGAACGCTTGGGTCTCGGACCGGATGTGTGCCTGGCACGCAATCCGAAGCTGGTCTTTGGCCGCATGACAGGCTGGGGCCAAACGGGTCCCTTGTCGCATGCCGCCGGCCATGACCTCAACTACATCGGCTTGTCGGGCGCATTGTGGTGGTCCGGCCAGCCCGGCGAAGCACCAATGCCGCCGCCCAGCCTGGTCGGCGATATCGGCGGCGGTGCGATGTACCTGGCGGTCGGCGTGCTGGCTGGCGTGATGAGTGCGCGTGCGACAGGCAAGGGCCAGGTGGTCGATGCGGCCATCGTGGACGGCAGCGCCCACATGATGAACCTGATGCTGGGCCTGAAGTCGGCCGGCGAGTTGCCGAACGAACGTGGGCGCGGCATTCTCGACGGTCCGCACTGGTATCGCAGCTATCGTTGCGCGGATGGGAATTTCATTACTGTGGGCTCGCTCGAACCACGTTTCTATCGCATCCTGCTGGACAAGCTCGGCCTGGCCGACGACCCCGGCTATGCGAACCAACATGATGTGAATGCCTGGCCGCGGCTGCATGAGCGCTTCTCCGTACTATTCTCAACGCGCACGCGTGACGAATGGTGCGCCTTGCTGGAAGGTAGCGATGCCTGCTTTGCACCGGTATTGAATCCGGACGAGGCGGCGGCGCATCCGCACATGGTTGCCCGCGATGTTTACAGCACTATTGATGGTGTCTTGCAGGCGAATCCGGCACCCCGTTTCTCCAGTACGCCATTGGCGCAGCCTGGCCCCATCCCGCGGCGCGGCCAGGACGCCAGGGCAGTGCTGGACGATTGGCTAAACGACTGCTCATGTCGAGATTGAGAATCGCGTGAATTACGAATCAATTTTCAAGCCGGACTTGTTTGACGGCAAGGTCGTCATCGTGACGGGAGGCGGCAGCGGCATTGGCCGTTGTGCTGCGCATGAGCTCGCATGGTTGGGAGCGCATGTTGTTATCGTTGGCCGCAATCCCGACAAGTTGGCAAAGGTGAGGGCAGAGATCGAGGCCGAAGGTGGTCGCGTTTCCTCGCATGCGTGCGATATTCGCGACGAGCTTGCGGTGGGCGCCGTTGTCGAAGCGGTACTGGCAGAGCAAGGTCGCATCGATGGCCTGGTCAACAATGCCGGAGGGCAGTATTTTTCGCCAATCAAGGACATCTCGACCAAGGGATTCGACGCGGTAGTGCGCAGCAACCTCGTCGGCGGTTTCATCTTCATGCGCGAGGTCTACACGCGCTGGATGGAACAGCATGGCGGGGCTATCGTCAACCTCACCGCCGACATGTGGAACGGCTTGCCAGGTTTTGCTCATTCGGGCGCGGCCCGGGCCGGAATGACCTCGCTGACCGAAAGCGCAGCTTGCGAGTGGGCGGCTGCCGGCGTGCGCGTGAATAGCGTGGCACCGGGCATGATCGCTTCCAGCGGCTTCGATAACTATACCGGCGATGCCGTTGCAAAGATTCTCGAATTTCCCAAGGCAGTGCCGGTACAACGCTACGGCACGGTGTCCGAGGTATCGGCGGCCATCGTGTTTCTGCTGTCGCCGGCGGCGGCATTCATCACCGGTAGTTGCATCCGTGTCGATGGCGGCGGGCCGAACGCGCGGAGCTCCTGGAAACTGCAGGAGCATGAAAAGAGCATTCCGTTTGACGGCTTTCACCTTGACGCGTTGCCGGATTTGCTGAAGAACGAACGCTAACGAAGACTGGCTTTACATGGCGCGCTGTCGAAAAATTATAAGAGGAGACGATCTTGAACGACAATAACCTGGTTACCCTGGTCCACCGCTTCCTGCACTGGGAACGGACCCAGCCTGAAGCAATTTATCTCACCGAGTCCATGCCTGACGGGCGGGTCGTGGACTATACCTGGAAGGAAGTCGGCGATCAGGCGCGGCGCATGGCGGCCTACCTGCAATCGCTCGATCTGCCCCCGCAAAGCGCCATCTCGATTATCGGCAAGAACAGCGCACACTGGATCATTGCCGATCTCGCGATCTGGATGGCCGGGCATGTTTCGGTGCCGCTGTATCCGACCGTGAATGCCGACACCGCGCAATACGTTTTCGAGCACGCCGATACGCGCGTGGTGATTGTCGGCAGGCTCGACGGCAAGGCGGACGCCTGGAACGACATCCAGAAAGTTGTGCCGCCGAATGTGCCAATGATCGGCCTGCCGCTGTCGCCCTCCTTGCCGACGGTACGGCAATGGGAGACCATCGTTGCCGAGGTACAACCGCTGCAAGACGTGCAGCTGCCGTCACCGGATCAGCTTGCCACTATCATCTACACGTCGGGCAGCACCGGCCGGCCCAAGGGCGTCATGCACAGCTTTGGCACGATCCTGGCCTACGCGACGGGGGCCGGGGAGTTTTGCAGCTTCACCCCAAGCGATCGCGTGCTGTCCTACCTGCCGCTGGCGCATACGGCTGAGCGTTCCTTCGTCGAATCGAATTCCTTGTGCCACGGCTTCCGTGTCTACTTCAACGACAGCCTGGCGACCTTCGCGCAGGACTTGCAGCGCGCACGTCCCACGGTCTTCATCTCGATGCCGCGCTTGTGGACCAAGTTTTACCAGGGCGTGTGCGCCAAGCTGCCGCCCGCACAGCAGGAGCTGCTCGCCACCCAATCGCCGCAAGCCGATGCCATGAAGAAGCAAATCCTGACCATGCTGGGACTGGACGCCACCCGGATTGCCTTCACTGGATCGGCGCCGCTGCCGCACGAGATCACCAACTGGTATCGCAACCTCGGCCTGGAGCTGTTGGACGTGTATGGCATGACGGAGAACTTCTCGTACTCCCATTACAGCCGCCCGGGCCAGGTCCGGCCGGGCTATTCGGGACAGGCGCTGCCGGGGGTGGAATGCCGCATTGCGGACAATGGCGAGATTCTGCTCAAGGCGCCCACGATGATGCTGGGCTATTACAAGCAGGCCGAACTGACGGCGGAAAGCATGACGGAAGACGGCTTCTTCAAGACTGGCGATCGGGGCGAACTCGACGAAATCGGCCGCTTGAAGATCACTGGCCGCGTCAAGGAAATCTTCAAGACCAGCAAGGGCAAGTATGTCGCGCCCGCGCCCATCGAAAACAAGCTCGGCCATCCGAAGGTGGAAGCGGTATGCGTGACCGGGCCGGCCTTCCCGCAGCCTTTTGCATTGTTGATGCTCGGCCTCGAGGCGCGCAAGGAACTGCAAGATCCGCAAGCCCGCGAAAAGCTGCAGGCGGAATTGCAGGGCATGCTCGACCGCGTGAACGCCATGCTGGAAGGCCATGAAAAGCTGGCCTTCGTGGTCGTGGTGAAAGACTTCTGGACAACCGACGCCGGCTTCCTGACGCCCACCATGAAAATCAAGCGCAGTGTCATCGAGGAACGCTATCTGCCCAAGGCGCAGGGCTGGGCAGATATAGGCAAGACGGTGATCGTCGAAGGGGACTAATACGCTGCGCCTGTGCGCACCGGAGTCCTTGCTGCTGCAAAGGTGCGCGCAGCGCACCCTACCTTCAACACCAAGAAATATAGCGGAGACAAGCGATGAAAATAAACTTCGCACAGGTAATGAGCCAAGTTGCGATGCACCATGCCGACAAAGAGGCGCTAGTCAACATTGAGCGCATGCGCCGCTTTACGCATCGCGAGTTGCATCTATTTACGAACCGCATCGTGAACATGATGCGCGAGCGCCTGCAGTTGCGCCGCGGCGACGTATACCTGTGCATCCTCGAGAACGACAACCTCTCCATGCTGCACACCTGGACTGCGCTCAAGGGCGAAGCGGCTGCAGCCTGGACCAATTTCCGCGACTCGATCGATGAACACCGCTGGCAGGTGGAGTTCATCAAACCGAAAGTGGTGTTCCTGGAGAATGCACTGCTGGATCGCTATGTCGACATGCTGCACGAGCGCGGCGTGACTGTCGTCTGCATGGACCCTCCAGCAGCCGCACGCGACGGATTGCACTACTTTTACGATTTGCTCGAAGGCGTCTCCGATGCCGATCCCAGCGTTGAAAGCGACTCTACCCGCGACATCCTGATCTACCGCTTCACCGGCGGTACCACCGGCAAGAGCAAGTGCGCGCAGTACACGATGGACAACTGGCTGGCATGCCGGGATGCGTTCTATGCGGAGAACGAAGCGGTATTCGACGCCGATTCCCGCTACCTGCACATGGCGCCCATCAGCCACGGCTCGGGCTTGGGCATGCTGCCGACCCTGTTCAAAGGGGCTGTACGGTAACGCAGAACGTGGCGGACCTGAAACAATGGTGCCGCAATCTGGAGGCAGAGAGAATCACGATGTCAGGGCTGGTGCCGACGCTGTTGTACTGGCTCCTCGATCTGCCGGAGGCCAGCAGTCATGACCTCTCGGCGCTGCGTACCGTCTACTATGGCGCCGCGCCGATGAGTCCGAGCAAACTCAAGCAACTGCAGGACCGTTTCGGCAACATCTTCCTGCAGATCTACGGTTCGACCGAATGCCTGCAGCCGGCGACCACGCTGTGCAAGGCTGATCACATTGGCGCCGACCCCAAACGCCTTGCTTCGGCTGGCAGGGTGTCCCTCACCGTCGAATTGCGCGTCATGGACGAAGCCGGCAATCCGCTTCCGGCAGGGGCGACGGGAGAGGTCTGGATTCGATCCCGGGCGACTATCTCCGGCTACTTCAATAATCCGAAGGAACGGCGGCCGAATTTTGCAATGGCTTCTGGAAGTCGGGCGATCTTGGCTATCTCGACGAACAAGGCTTTCTCTATATCGTCGACCGCAAGAAGGACATGATCATCAGCGGCGGCTTCAACGTCTATGCGGTCGAAGTGGAGGCGGCGCTCAATTCCCATCCCGCCGTCGCCATGTCGGCCGTGGTGGGCGTACCGCATGAGGAATGGGGCGAAGCCGTACATGCCGAAATCGTGCTGAAGGCCGGTACAGCGGCAGCTGTGGACGACTTGATCGATCACGTGAAGGGCAGCATTGGCCGGTTCAAGGTGCCCAAGACGATTACCTTCGTCGACGCCTTGCCGCTGAGCGTCGTCGGCAAGGTACTTCGGCGCCAGGTGCGAGAAAAGTACTGGAAGGACCAAACAAGGCAGGTCGCTTAATTATCGCAGCGGAGAAGTGAAGGCATGGATTTCGAATCAATCCTCGTAGATGTGGCGGATGGCTTGGCGGTGCTGATGCTGAACCAGCCGGCGATACACAATGGCCTGGACGAGCACGTCTGCCTTGAAATCATGACAGCGCTTGATCGGTTGATCATGCGTGATGACGTTCGCGCTTTGATTCTGACCGGGGCAGGCAAGTCATTTTGCTCCGGCGCCAAGCTGGGCGATCCACCCGCCGGGAACGGTGCATCCGTCGGTCAGCGCGGCGCACAGATGATGGAGGAACGGTACAACGCCGTCGTCCTTGCCCTGCAACGATTCCCGTTCCCCATCGTCGCTGCACTCAACGGCGCAGCGGTTGGGGCCGGTATCAGCCTTGCCTTGTCTGCCGATATCGTGCTTGCCGCTCGCTCCGCCTACTTCCTCGCACCGTTCCTGCCGCGCCTGGGTATCGTGCCCGATATGGGCGCGACCTGGTACTTGCCGCAGCATATAGGACGTGCACGGGCAATGGGCTTGATGTTGCTCGGCGAGCGCCTGCCTGCGGATAAAGCGCTTGAATGGGGATTGATCTGGTCGTGCGTTGACGACGAGGCGCTGATGCATGAAGCCAGGAGTGTCGCGCGGCGCCTGGCAAAAGCGCCCGCACACAGCACACTCGAAGCCCGCCGGGCCCTCGATGCCGCCGCCGCACAAGGCCTTGCGGCGCAACTCGATTACGAAAAGGAACGGCAGCGCAAATTGCTTGACCTGCCTTCCTTCCGGGAGGGCCTACAGGCGTTTCTTGAGAAGCGAGAGCCGATTTTCGAAAGGTAAGGGCACATTGTGTGCCTATGCCGTCGTTCACAAAGTGCTGGATTTCGTGCTGCGCAGCCCTCCCGTATCGGTGCCGCTCTGCCGTTTTCCCCTCTCAAAAAGAGGGGTGAAATGGTCGGCGATGCATTGAATACTATTCAATACTAACCGGCAATTTTGCCCATCAGGGGAGCTCTGGCGTATCCCCAATGGGTTTATGAAATGGAATTGAAATGAGCCAATACCAACCTCCTTTAAGCGACATCAGCTTTTGCTGAACCATGTCTTTCCGCTCAGCGCACATGCGAGCGCATGTAAACTGGACCTCGATCTCGACACCGCACTTGCTGTTGTCGAAGAAGCGGGAAAACTGGCAGCAGGCCGTCTCGACCCGATCAATCGTACGGGCGATATGGAAGGCGCACGATGGACCGATTCCCAGGTCACG
>NZ_QYUP01000168.1 GCF_003590855.1 Massilia cavernae | reverse complement strand
CAACCTGCTGGGCGACGAAGTTAACCAGCTCGCCCGCCTTGACCCTGGAGGTCGCGTCGGCGGTCACGCCGGCGATCAGGCTGACCTTGCCGTCTGCCACGCTGGCCAGAACGATGGCCGCGGTCTTCAGCTTATCCTTCAGCTTGTCCATGGTCTCGCGCAGGCCTGCAACGTCGGCGCCGTCCAGCATCGCCGCCAGCACCTTGATGCCGTTGACGTCGA
The DNA here is from genome assembly GCF_003590855.1 of Massilia cavernae. GTDB lineage: Bacteria > Pseudomonadota > Gammaproteobacteria > Burkholderiales > Burkholderiaceae_D > Telluria_A > Telluria_A cavernae. Next base: position 17,069 of record NZ_QYUP01000168.1, on the reverse strand, counting down.
CCGCGCTGGCCACCAGCTCGTCGCCCTGCCCCGCAGCCATCTTCGACTTCAGCGCGGCCAGTTCCTTCTCCAGCGACTTGACCTGATCCTGCACCTGGCCGATACGCGCGGTCAGTTCGTCCGGGCTGGTCCTGAGCGCGCCCGCTGCTTCCTGCAGGCGGCGGTTCATGCCCTGCACCAGCGCCAGCGCGCCTTCGCCGGTGACTGCCTCGACGCGGCGGATGCCCGCTGCGACGCCGCTTTCGCCGATGATCTTGAACAGGCCGATGTCGCCGGTGCGCTTGACGTGCACGCCGCCGCACAGCTCTTTCGACGAGCCGATGTCCAGCACGCGCACTTCGTCGCCGTACTTCTCGCCGAACAGCGCCATCGCGCCATGCTTGACGGCGTCGTCGAACGACATGTTGCGGGCAGCGGTCGGATGGTTCTCGAGGATCTCGCGGTTGACGATCACTTCGACGCGCGCGATTTCGTCGGCGGTCAGCGGCGCATTGTGGCTGAAGTCGAAACGGGTCTTGTCCGCATCGACCAGCGAGCCCTTTTGCTGCACATGGCCGCCCAGCACTTCGCGCAGCGCCTTGTGCATCAGGTGCGTTGCCGAGTGGTTGCGGATGGTGCGTGCGCGCTTGACTTCATCGACGTTGGCCGCGACCGCTTCGCCGACCTTGATGGAGCCGGTCTTGACCTCACCGTGGTGGCCCGGCACGTCGGCCTGGATCTTCAGCGTGTCTTCGACATCGAACTGGCCGGCCGCGCCCAGGATCACGCCCTGGTCACCCACCTGGCCGCCCGACTCGGCGTAGAACGGAGTGGTGTCGAGCACCACGATGCCCTGCTGGCCGGCTTTCAGTTCCTGCACCTGCACGCCATCAAAGTACAGCGCGATGATTTTCGAATCGTGCGCCAGCTGGTCGTAGCCGACGAACTTCGACTTCTCGCCGGAGTACTCGACGCCGGCAGCCATCTTGAACTTGCCGGCTGCGCGCGCGGTTTTCTTCTGCTGTTCCATCGCGGCTGCGAAGCCTGCTTCGTCCAGCACCACGCCGCGCTCGCGGCAGATGTCGGCGGTCAGGTCGAGCGGGAAGCCGTAGGTGTCGTACAGCGTGAAGGCGGTGGCGCCGTCCAGCTTCTGCGGATCCTTGCCCAGCTGCGCTTCCAGGATCTTCATGCCGTTTTCCAGCGTTTCGCCGAAGCGCTCTTCCTCCGCCTTCAGCACCTGGGCCACGCGGTCCTTCGCTTCGGCCAGTTCAGGGTAGGCGGTGCCCATTTCGCCGGACAGGTCGTTCACCAGCTTGTAGAAGAACGGCTTGGTCTGGCCCAGCTTGTGGCCGTAGCGCAGCGCGCGGCGGATGATGCGGCGCAGGACATAGCCGTGGCCTTCGCTGCTCGGGATCACGCCGTCGACGATCAGGAAGGATGCGGCGCGGATGTGGTCCGCGATCACGCGCAGCGACTTGCTTTCGAGGTCGGTGACGCCGGTTTCGCGCGCGGCCGCCTTGATCAGCGCCTGGAACAGGTCGATCTCGTAGTTGCTGTGCACGTGCTGCAGCACGGCGGCCAGGCGCTCCATGCCCATGCCGGTATCGACGCAAGGCTTCGGCAGCTTGTGCATCACGCCCGCTTCGTCGCGATTGAACTGCATGAACACCAGGTTCCAGATTTCGATGAAGCGGTCGCCGTCTTCGTCAGGCGAGCCTGGAGGGCCGCCGGCGATGTCGGCGCCGTGGTCGTAGAAGATCTCGGTGCACGGGCCGCATGGGCCGGTGTCGGCCATCTGCCAGAAGTTGTCCGACGCGTAGCGCGCGCCCTTGTTGTCGCCGATGCGGATGATGCGCTCGCGCGGCACGCCGATTTCCTTTTCCCAGATCTCGAAGGCTTCGTCGTCTTCCATGTAGACGGTGACGGTGAGCTTATCGGCCGGCAGCATGTAGACCTTGGTCAGCAGCTCCCACGCGTACTGGATCGCGTCGCGCTTGAAGTAGTCGCCGAAGCTGAAGTTACCCAGCATTTCGAAGAAGGTGTGGTGGCGCGCAGTGTAGCCGACGTTTTCCAGGTCGTTGTGCTTGCCGCCGGCGCGCACGCAGCGCTGCACCGAGGTGGCGCGCGAGTACGGGCGGGTGTCGGTGCCGATGAAGACATCCTTGAACTGCACCATGCCGCTGTTGGTCAACAACATGGTCGGATCGTTGCCCGGAACGAGCGGGCTCGAACGGACAATCGTGTGGCCCTTGGATTCAAAGAACTTGAGGAATTTGTCGCGGATTTCGGATGATTTCATGTTGTGGGGGCGAGTTCGGGCAGCATGCTATAAAAAAACGATTATAGCGTAGGTCAGCGTACGAAATCCGGCCCGATCAAATCGATCCTGTCGGTGCAAAACGCATCCACGCCCCAGTCGAGGATTTCGCGCGCCCGCACCGGATCGTTGACGGTATAGCAAAACAGTCCCAGCCCGGCATCCCTGGCCTCGCGCGCGAACTGGGGCGTGAGCCGCTTGTGGTTGGCGTGGATGGCGACCGCGCCCAGCGCCGCAGCCTGCCGCACCCAGTCGCGCGGCGGCTCGTCAACCAGCAGTGCGCGCGGAATGTCGGGCGCGGCCAGCGCCGCCGCCTCCAGCGCTTCGAAGCTGAACGACGAGAACAAGGGCAGCTGGAGCGGGTCGTCGGCGGCGATCTGCAGGCCGAACATGGCGCGCGTCAGGGTCGCCACCGCCCTGCCCGTCGCCACTTCGAAGCCGGGCGCCGGCTTGATCTCGACATTCATCCAGATATTGTGTTCGCGGCAGCTGTCGACGAACTGGGTGTACAGCGGCACCTTTTCGTCGCGGAAGCGGGGCGCGAACCAGCTGCCGGCGTCCATGGCCACCAGTTCGGCGGCATCGTAGTCGTACACGTTGCCGGAACCGGGCACGGTGCGGCCAAGGAAAGGGTCATGCATGACCACCGGCACGCCGTCGCGCGCCAGCATCACATCGAATTCGACGGCGTGGAAACCGTAGGACAGGCCGCAGGCAAGCGCGGCCAGCGTGTTTTCGGGGGCGAGCTTGCCGCCGCCGCGATGGGCTAAAACCTTGGGATAAGGCCACATGGTGGAATCCGGGTCGGTGATACGAACAACGTTAACACATTCCCTACGCGAGCAGAAGGCCAAAAAAGCCAATCAGCATCGCCACGTTGAGGCCGGCCGCCAGCCTGAAGCGAAGCTGGAACGCGGCTTTGGCCGTCTTGTGGCGCAGCCAGCGCTGCGCCAGCAGCCCGCCCGGCCAGCCGAAGGCGAATCCGGACACCAAGAGCGACGACTCGGGAATCCGGCGCCGCCCCGCCCGCGCCGCGGATTTATCCAGCGCGTGCATGGTGAAGCAGACCAGGCTGGCAACGGCATACAGGCCCAGGATGAAACCGATCAAAGCCTCTTGCATGCGTGTCCTAGTGTCTTGCGGAAACATTGAGCTTACGCCATGGCACAGGGCCACGCAAGCAGGCATGCATGGTCCGATGGTGAGATGCCGTACAGATCAAAACCCGATCGAGGCCTACGCTTGCACCTTGGCATTGACCGTCCAAGGGCGCGCAATGCCTTTTTCTTCCTGACTTTGGAGGTCGACATGAGTTTCGATTTAGGCAGTTTGCTGCAGCAATACCTGGGTGGCGCCGAGAATGCGAATAACGACCGCGCCGCGGACGATTTCGACCAGTTGGCGCAAAACGCGCCACGCGCCACCGTGGCGCAAGGTGTCACCGCGGCATTGCGCTCCGACCAGACGCCGCCCTTCCCGCAGTTGGTCGGCCAGATGTCCGGCCAGGGCGACCCGAACCAGCGCGCCGGCATGCTGAACCAGCTGCTGGGCTCACTTGGCCCGGGCGTCCTGGGTTCGGTCGCGGGAGGCGCACTGGGCAATCTGTTCGGCGGCAATGCAGGCCAGCAGCCTCGCATCACCCCTGAGCAGGCCGCGCAAGTGACGCCTGAACAGGTACAGGAAATCGCAGCCAGGGCCGAGAACGAGAATCCCAGCATCGTCGACCGCATGGGCGACTTCTACGCGGAAAACCCGACACTGGTCAAAGCCATCGGTGGCGCTGCACTCGCCATCGTGCTGGGCCAGGTTGCACAAGGCATGCGCCGTTAAACTTTAAGGAGCTAGACATCATGGGTATCCTCAGCAATATTTTCCGCAAAATCTTCCCGTCCAACCACCCTGCCGCCGCCCAGGCCAAGCCGCAAGGCGCGCCGGGGTCGATGCAGTCGGGTCAACCGCAGGTTGCCCAGCAGACCGCGCGGCCGGCAGCGCCGCGCCCGGCCGCGCCGCCGCCGGCCGCACCGATGGAAATGGTCGACGTCGAGGCGATCCTGACCAAGATGGAAGCTTCGGCCGGCCAGACGCTCAACTGGCGCTCGTCCATTGTCGACCTGCTCAAGCTCCTGAACCTCGACAGCAGCCTGCAGTCGCGCAAGGAGCTGGCGCAGGAGCTCGATTACAAGGGCGACACCAACGACTCGGCCTCGATGAACATCTGGCTGCACCGCCAGGTGATGAACCGCCTTGCGGCCAATGGCGGCAAGGTGCCGGCCGACATGCGCGACTAGGCATCAGTCGGCAAGGCTCGCATTGCCGTGCGAGCCGCAGGAAAAGCAGAAGCGCGCGAACGCGCTTTTGCGCGTGCTGCACTGGCGGCAGCGGTCGAACAGGCCGATGCCGCAGTGCGGGCAGAAATCGGTCGCGCCGTCTTTCAGGTCGACGGCGCGCTCGCAACCCGGACAGACCGATTTCGACAGGCGCGCCACCGCGGTGTCATAGCGCAGCGTCGCGCGCCGCGCGGTGTCGGGCATCGCTTCGGATGCCTTCTGGCGATCCAGGTAGCGCTGCAATGAAATAATCGCGAAGCGTCCGACGATCACCGTCAATACGATGCCGACCGCATAGCGCACATAGCCGCCGTAACTGGGCAAGTAAGGCACCAGTTCGACGAAGAAGGCGAATCCGGCGAAGAAGATGAATCCCCATACGAACGGCCAGTAGCGGCTTTGGCGCTTATGCGCGAACAGCCAGCCCGCGATCAACAGCAGCGGCAAGGTCAGCGCCAGCCGGTACAGGAATACGCGCAATTCGCTCGCACGCCCGGCGCGTTCGGCTGCCCGGATGGCCGGCTCTTCCAGCTTGCGCCACGCCTGCGCGGCGCGCTCGCGCGACTGCGAGGCATCGAGCATCGCCTGCTGCTGTGCTTCCACAGCGGCCAGCGCGACGCGTTCGGCGGCCTTGAGCCCATCGAGGTCGCGCGTGCGGGCAATCAGCTCCGGATCCTGTTCGGGGCGCTCGGTGGCCTTGCGGGTGCGCAGCCAGTTCGAGGACGTCTGCTCCGCGCTGCGCGAATTCGACTGGGCAGCCTCGTGCCGGAGCCGCGCCTGGTCGTGTGCGGCTTGCGCGTTTTCCAGCAGCGCCCTGGCCCGCTCGGCCGCCGCTTTCACTTGCGGGCCCTGAACCGGATCGATGTAGTGCGAGACCAGCACGGGTTCCTCGACCCGCCACAGGTTGTGTACGATCTTGCCGCCGAGTCCGATCAGGAAACCGGCAAAGATGATGGCGACCAGCCACAGGCCGCGCTGCATCCATTTTTCAGTCAGGCGAAGGCTCTTGCTCATTTCCGGCTCCAGCAATGTTGTCGATACTAAAGGTTTGCACGATCCGGACGCGGTGACAAGACTGGCACGCCCGTGTACTGTGGCGCGACCGGCGGCATCATGATTTGCTACGCCGAGCCGGAATTGGCGCCTTGACCATGACATGGCCACATGAAATACTCCGTGCGAGCCCAACCGGGCAAAAGCCCACTCCAGGAATTTGCACATGAGATTATTTTTTGCCTTGCTGTTAGCGTCAGGCACCGCGCTGGCCGATGATGGATCGATCTTGCGCTGCCGCGACATCGGCGACGCCGCCAAGCGGCTGGCCTGCTACGACGCCATCGCCATCGCCATCACGCCCGGCGCCAAGCCTGTAGCGGCAACGCCCGCCCAGGCCCGCCATGCAGCGGAAAAATCGTTCGGGCTGGTGAAGAAGGAAGACGAGATCGAAGCGATCCAGAGCCACATCCCCGGCAGTTTCGATGGCTGGGAAAGCAGGCAGCACATCAAGCTGGCCAACGGCCAGGTCTGGCAGATCGTCGACGACAGCACCGGCGTCGTCTACGGCAAGGACCTGAAGGTGACTGTCGAGCGCGGCGCGATGGGCGCGATGTATTTGCAGATCGAAGGAACCCGCAAGTCGCCGAAAGTACGGCGCGTGCAATAACAGCCAGGAAAGGAGCCGGACGCGTAGCGCCCGCAGCCGTCAAAGTGAAAAAGTGTTTTGAACTTTGGTGTTGGTCCACGGTCAAACTCCATAAGTGCTTCAGTATGCGATTACGCGCTGGGGCATGAGTCACCTGTACCGTTTTTTCCGATCCGCAGTCGCCTTAGGCGAGGTCGAGAGATATCCTGCGGATTGAATAAGAAGCTGGGCTGTTTTCAGTCCGGCTTCCGTCTGGGGCATCAGACGCCAGCAGTGGGAATCCCCTTTCGTTTATACGAAGGGGAGGATGTCAAGGAGCTGGAGTTCTACGCCCACAATCCCGAGATCGCGCATACCGCGCTGCAGGCCCTGTCCGACAGCCGCACGTGGCAGCGCAGCTGGACGTCCACGCTGGTTCAGGATCCGAACTGGGAGAAGGCGACGCCTGTCGTCAAGCTCTTGCCGCCGGCGAGCGCCTGACGTCACCGCGGCGGTGCACGGCCCGCGTCACGCGTGGGCCGGCCGCCGCTTCAATAACAGCGTGCTCCCCGCGAGCATGGCTGCGGCGGCCAGCAGGCCGCCGGAAAAACCGGCGCCACCGGCGCCGACCGTCAGCGGGCCGATGATCTGGCCGGTTGCAAACGCCGCCGTCATCGATGCGATCACCACCCCCGCATGTTCCTGTGCCGCCTGCCTGGCTTCCAGCAGCGCCACCAGCGTGATGACCATGAACGTCCCTCCCACGCACAACGCCGCCGCGAATACCGACAAGGCATGCGGCCAGGCGACTGGCAGCACGATACCGGCCGCCATCACAAGATTGGACGCTGCCCACAAGCGGCGATTGCTGAAATGCTTCCTGAGCGGCGCGACCGCCAGCGTCGAAATGGCTGCCGCCAGTCCGAAGACGGGCCACGACCACGCGAAGGCGGCCGAGCCGTGCAGGGCTTCCTTTGCCATTACCGGCAGGAAGGTGGCGGGAATGATGTAGCCGAAGCCGAAGATGCCGTAGCAGGCGACGAGGCGGATGGTGTTGGCGTTCCAATGAAATGGCTTGGACGGCGCATTGGCTGGTGCGGCAGCTTTCGCGGGTGAAGTGCTTGAGAACACGCGCCAGGCGAGGCCCGTGACGGCAAGCGATACCGCGCCGAGGCCTATCCACATCGAGGTGGAACCGGCGTCCAGGCGCATCAGGCCGATGCAGGCCAGGCCGGCCAATGCGATGCCGATGCCGACGCCGGAAAAGACCAGGTTCTGGAGAAACGGCCGCTGGAAGACGGCGAGGCGCACCATGCTCCATGCTGAGACAGCGATCATCACCCAGGCGCTGGCGACGCCGGCAAGGAAGCGGAGCAGCATCCAGGCAGGGAAAGCGTGAATCAGGCCCATGGCGAGCGTGGCCAGGCCGGTTGCCAGCAGGCCGGCGCGGATCATTTGTTCTGGACGGGTGCGGAAGACAATCGCGACCAGGGCGCCGACAAGGTAGCCGGCGTAGTTGGCGGAGGCGAGCCAACCGCCTTGCGCAAGCGCGAGGCTCGCGTCATTCAGCATCACCGGGAGGATGGGGGTAAAGGCGAAACGGCCGACGCCCATGGCGATTGCCAGTGCGGCCAGGCTGGCCAGGGCAAGGGAAATTGAGGTAGGGTTGGCGGCGTGGGTGCGCGAAGCCGATAGTGCCGGGGGATGTGGGTCCATCGGTCAAGTTTAACCGGATGTGGCGCGGGGCGTTGGGGAGTGGCCGTTCGGGGACAGACCACGATCTCCCTCGAGTTGGTGGTCTGTCCCCGAACTGATGAAAATCAAGGACTTAGCAATCGGGGTCTGACCCCGATTAGAGGGTCTGACCCAGGGTCTGACCCCGATTATAGGTCTGTCCCGGACTTAGAAGTAGCTCAGGCCGAGGGCGCGGCGGACTTCGTCGGTGGTGCGGGCCGCGACTTCGCGCGCCTTCATCGTGCCTTCCTTGAGCACTTGCATGACGTAGCCCTTGTCCTGCGCCAAGGCTTCGCGGCGCTCGCGGATCGGGCCCAGCATTTCCTGCAGCACCACTTCCAGGCGCTTCTTGACGATGCTGTCGCCCAGCCCGCCACGCACGTAGTGCGCCTTCATCTCTTCCAGCGCGGCCTTGTCGTTGTCGAAGGCGTCGAGGTACATGAAGGCAACGTTGCCTTCCAGGTGGCCCGGGTCCTGCACGCGCAGGTGCAGCGGGTCGGTGTAGACCTGCTTGACCGCCGCGCGGATCTCGTCCGCCGTGGCGCCAAGGTTGATCGTGTTGCCGAGCGACTTGCTCATCTTGGCTTTGCCGTCGATGCCAGGCAGGCGCCCGATCTCGGGCACCAGCGCCCTGGCTTCCATCAGGATCTCGCAGTTGTACATGCGGTTGAAGCGGCGCACTATTTCGTTGGTCTGCTCGATCATCGGGATCTGGTCTTCGCCCACCGGCACCAGGCTGGCCTTGAAGGCGGTGATGTCGGCGGCCTGGCTGGCAGGATAGGTCAGGAAGCCGGCCGGGATGTCGCGCTCGAAACCGCGCTGGCGGATTTCTTCCTTGACGGTGGGGTTGCGCTCCAGCCGTGCGACGGTCACCAGGTTCAGATAATAGAATGTCAGTTCTGCCAACTCTGGAATCTGCGACTGGATCAGGATCGTCGTGAGCTTGGGATCGATGCCCACGGCCATGTAATCGAGCGCTACTTCCACCACGTTGCGATGGACCTTGCCAATGTCGTCCATGTTGTCGGTCAGCGCCTGTGCATCGGCCAGCATCACGAACTGTTGATAGCTGTGCTGGTACGCCACGCGGTTGCGCAGGCTGCCCACGAAGTGGCCAAGGTGCAGCGGCCCGGTCGGGCGGTCGCCGGTAAGGATAACCGGGAGGGTGTTGGTCTGGTTTGGCGGTGTCATCGAAGTTCCTCTGGATTGCCCCGATGCCGCCGCGCTAACGAAAACGCCGCCCATTCGAGGCGGCGTCTATATGCATCACATTGCTGTGGTACGGCCGCGCGCAGTCAGCGGCGCCACCAGATTACGCAAGCAAATTGTGACCGGAATAAATTCATGCCCGCATCGTTACAGTTTCCCCGCCATCTGTCAAGAACAGACCTCTCCCCGCCATCCTGTGAACTTTCCGGTTTTGCAGGGCATCTAATTCTTGAAAGTTTCCCAATAAAAACAACGAGCTGGACTGTCCGCCCCTTTCGCATAACCAAAACGGCATAATTCATGAACAACAGCAAGAAGTCCGAACACGCGCCGCTCGAATTGTGGGGCGGCCTTGAATGCACGGTCAATCGCGTTTATGACGATTACCACAGCCAGGTGGACCGCAATGGCCATGCCCACCGCACGGGCGACATCGCCCAGTTTGCCGCCCTCGGCATCCGCGCGATCCGCTATCCCATCCTGTGGGAGCGCACCGCGCCCGATGGCGTCGCCGACTGGGCATGGCCGGACGAACGCCTGCCCGCCCTGCGCGCGGCCGGCATCACCCCCATCGTCGGCCTGGTGCACCACGGCAGCGGCCCGCGCCACACCAGCCTGGTCGATCCCTCCTTCGCGCCGCAGCTGGCCGAGTACGCCGGCGCGGTGGCCGCGCGCTACCCCTGGGTCGAGTACTACACCCCGGTCAACGAACCCTTGACGACTGCCCGTTTCAGCGGCCTGTACGGCCTGTGGTATCCGCATGGCCGCGACGACCTCACCTTCCTGCAGGCGTTGCTGGTGCAATGCCGGGCGGTGGTGCTGTCGATGCGCGAGATCCGCAGGCATAACCCGAACGCCAAACTGATACAGACCGACGACCTCGGCAAGACCTACGGCACCCGCGAAATGGCGCAGCACGCCGAGTTCTACAACGAGCGGCGCTGGCTGGCGTGGGACCTGTTGTGCGGCATGGTCGGCCCGGAACACTTCATGTGGGGCTACATGACCGGCAGCGGCATCGCGCCCGACGACATCCTGTGGTTCCGCGACAATCCTTGCCCGCCGGACATCATCGGCGTCAATTACTACGTCACCAGCGAGCGCTGGCTGGACCACCGTCCGGAACGCTATCCGGAGCACACACGCGGCAACATCGGCGGCACGCCCTGCGCCGACATCGAATGCGCGCGCGTGCTCGCCACGCCGACCGCGGGCATCGGCCCGCTGCTGCAGGAGGTGTGGGACCGCTACCAGATCCCGCTGGCGGTCACCGAAGCCCACATCGACTCGCACCGCGAAGATCAGTTGCGCTGGCTGCTGGAAATCTGGGAAGCGGGCAAGCAGGCGCAGCTGAACGGCGTCGACCTCCGCGCCGTCACCGTCTGGGCGCTGCTCGGCGCGTTCGACTGGAACAGCCTGGTGACGCGGGCGCAGGGCTACTACGAACCCGGGCCGTTCGACGTACGCTCGCCGCAGCCGCGCACCACCGCGCTGGCGCCCATGATGCGCGAACTGTCCGACAACCGCCCCCTGTCGCACCCGGTGTTGCGCGGCCAGGGCTGGTGGCGCAGGCCCAGCCGTTTCACCTGCCCGCCGATCGCGACACAGTCGGCGCTCACTTCCATTTCGGCCGACGGCCACCGGCTGGTCGGCAAGGACGCGCGCCCCATCCTGATTACCGGCGCGACCGGCACCCTGGGCCGCGCCTTCGCCCGGATCTGCCGCGAACGCAACCTGGCCTACCAGCTTCTGGGACGGCAGGACATGGATATCGCCGATCCCGGTTCGGTGGAACGCGCCCTCGCCCGCTATCAGCCGTGGGCGGTCGTCAACGCCAGCGGCTATGTGCGGGTCGACGATGCCGAGAACGATGTCGAGCGCTGCTTCCGCGAAAATACCCACGGGCCGGCCGTGCTGGCCGGCGCCTGCGCATGCCACGGCGTGCACCTGACCACTTTCTCCAGCGACCTGGTGTTCGACGGCCGCCGCGGTGACGACCGCCGCGGCGATCCGTATGTCGAGACCGACTCGGTGTCGCCGCTCAACATCTATGGCCGCAGCAAGGCCGAAGCCGAGACCTCGGTGCTGGAGCGCCACCCGGGCGCGCTGGTGGTGCGCACCAGCTCCTTCTTCGGACCGTGGGACCAGTACAACTTCGTCACCCAGGCGCTGGCCGCGCTGGACGGCGGCGCTGTTTTCCGGGCCGCCAGCGACATCATCGTGTCGCCGACCTATGTGCCGGACCTGGTGCACAGCTGCCTCGACCTGATGATCGACCGCGAATGCGGCGTGTGGCACCTGACCAATGGCCAGCCGGTAACGTGGGTGGAACTGGCCACGCGCGCGGCCGAACTGGCCGGGGTGGATGCGAGCCGGCTCGAGCCGCAACCGAGCGCGTCGATCAGCTATGCCGCGCGGCGGCCGCTGTACAGCGCCCTGCACAGCGAGCGCGCGGTGCTGCTGCCGAGCCTGGACAGCGCGCTCGGCCGCTTCCTGACGCAGCGCTCCCAGCCGGTGCAGGACGCCGAGGTGTGTTACCCGGAGCCTTTCGTCGAGCTGTACCACGCCAAGCATTTGTGACCGCGCACCTGCGTGACGGTGGCGCCAACCGCCGCGCAGGCCGCTTTCCTCCTCAGTGTGGCCGGGCCTTCAGGTACTCCTCGATCTGGTGCCCTTCAAACCAGGCAATGTCCTTCGGTATCTCTTCCTGCACCGCCCTGCGCGACTGATCGCTCAGGTTCTCCCTGATCAAGCCAAGAAATTTCGGCGGTGCGATCACGGTCAGTGCATCGAAGCGGTGCTCGACGCAGGCCTTGTCGATGTAGTGCCCCAATTGCTTGGAGAACATTTCCACATCATGCTGCTGGTTGGCCTCGATCTCGCGCTCCGTCTGGCGCCCTTCTGGATTGACCATGTCCTCGATCTCAAGCAGATGGCTGGTGTCTTGTTCCAGTTCGAAAATGCGTGCGCGGCTCGAGTCCGCTGCGATAACCCATGTGGTTTGCATACGCTTCTCCCTCATTCATTGAACAGGCAACGACGCCTGCAAGTCCAGTGTAGCGCGGCGCCGGAAAATGCGAAGCCAATGGCGTGCGCGCCCGTTTTGACGTCCTCCCGGCCCTAAAGGACCGGGATTCCTACTACCAGCGTCGCACGTCCGCGACGGAGAATGTTCTTGGCGGCATTCACATCACGATGGTGATGCTCGCCGCATTCCAAACAAGTCCATTCTCTTACTCCAAGATCTTGCAGTCCTTTCGGCCCGCTGCGTGCGAAGCACGCAGAACAGTCTTGGGTGGAATACGCTTCATTGACCTCATCGAACCATACGCCTGCGCTATCGCATTTATAACTGAGCATGGTTCGGAATTGCGACCACCCTGCATCCGATACGGATTTCGCCATCCGCGTCTTGGCCAGCGCGCCCGCATTCACATTGCCAACAAAGATTGCACCATGCCCTACAACCAGCCTGGCGCTTAATTTGTGATTGAAATCCCTGCGTTTGTTTGCAATCTTCGCGTGGATATTTCTTACTATCCTCTTCTTTCCTGCGCGCTGAGCCGTCGCCAGTCGCGCCTCAGCATCCCGATAGATGTGCTGCACCTCAATCACCTCGCCGTCCGAGGTGGACGCAAAATCCTTCAAGCCCAAGTCAATTCCGATTGAGCGCTCCATGCGCGACGCGGCCGGCCTGTCGAGCTTGACAGAGATATTGATGTACCAACGACCACGAGCATCCTCCGAGATGGAGCCAGCGCCCAATGCGTACTTGGCAAGGCCGTAGCTGTCCCACAGGCACAGCGGTGCATGGATACCTGACATCCACAGTTGCCCGTTCCTGTAACTTAACGCTGTTGCCTTGAACGGCACCCAGCCCAATGATCGCCTGGGCCCGCGCGACACCCTCCAGCGCAGCTTCAGTTTCTTGGATTGTTTACGCCGGGCAGCGAATTCTTCCGAAATTGCCTGGATAGTCTGGGAGTGCAGTGGGATGCCGGCTTTGCCGGCACCCTTGGTGTACTTGGCAAAATCATAGCCAGACATGAAGCGGCGCTCGCGCTCCCACACTTTGAATGACAAATCGTTGCAGTAATTCCAGACCATATTGACCAAATAGGATTTTTCCCGAAGCGCCGCCGCGTGCTTATCTTTCAGCCTTAGCCGAAGCACGCGTGTTAGCAGACCAGTCTGGGATTGGCAAGCGCGTGGCATCATTGTCGAAATTACTGTATGAATATCCAGTATATCAAGATTAAAGTCAAAGGCAAGGATGCTTTCAGCATCCCGCCCTTACATCCCCCACCTGAAGGAAGGGGTATTACGCGCTGTCGGATAAAATGCTAACGTGGGCTTGCGGCTGCCCTGCCACCATTCCAATACGAGGCTTCATCCAGTGCAAGAGCAACACGCCTTCCCGTTTCTTAGGGAAACCCTCCTCTTCCTCGCGCTTGCAGGCATCCTGATTCCCCTGCTGCAGCGCTTCCGCATCAGCCAGGTGCTGGGATTTCTCGCCGTTGGCGCGCTGTTCGGCCCTTTCGGCCTGGCCCTGTATGCCGATGACTTCCCCTGGCTAAGCTGGCTGACCTTCCCGGCCGAGGAAGGCGTGCGCTTGCTTGGCGAACTGGGCGTGATGTTCCTGATGTTCATGATCGGGCTCGAGCTGTCGGCGGCGCGCCTGTGGGCCTTGCGGCGCTGGGTGTTCGGCGCAGGCGTGGCCCAGGTCGCCGTGTGCTCGGCCATCATTGGCGGGGTCATCATGCTGAGCGGCCATACGCTGGAAACCGCCATCATTCTCGGCGGCGTGCTGTCGCTGTCGTCCACCGCGGTCGTCATGCAGCTGATGAACGAGAGCCACAACTCATCCACGCCACTGGGCATGGCCTGCTTTTCGGTACTGATGCTGCAGGACCTGGCCGTGGTGCCGCTGCTGATCCTGATCGGCGCGATGAGCAACAGCACCGGCCAAGACCCGACCTGGCTGATCGCCAGCGCCATGCTCAAGGCGGGCCTGGCCATCACGCTGATCTACCTGCTCGGCGGGCGCCTGCTGCACCCGCTGTTCCGCGCCTTCGCGCGCCAGCGCCAGCCCGACGTGTTCATGGCGCTGATCCTGCTGTCCACGCTGGGCATCGCCGGCCTGTCGGCCGCGGCCGGCCTGTCGATGGCGCTTGGCGCGCTGATTGCCGGCCTGCTGCTGGCCGAAACCGAGTTCAAGCATGAAATCGAACTGATGATCGAGCCGTTCAAGGGCCTGCTGATGGGCCTTTTCTTCATGACGGTCGGCATGAGCATGGACCTGCGCCAGATCGCGCTCAACCCCGGCTGGCTGCTGGCGGCCGTGTTCGCCATGATGGCCCTGAAAGGCACGGTGGTGGCCGCCCTGTTCCGCTACGGCGGCCTGAGCCTCGGCCGCGCGATCGAAGGTGGCCTGGTGCTCGGCCAGGGCGGCGAGTTCGCCTTCATCGTGATCGCCTACGCGATCGCCGGCAAGCTGGTCGACCCGGCGCTTGGCCAGCTGGTCATGCTGGCCGTCGGCCTCAGCCTGTTCCTGACGCCGGTACTGGCGCGCATCGGGCGCCTGCTGGGCGATACGATGGAGGCGCATGACGACGAGATCGCGGCCGGCCACGACGGGCCGGCGCTGGAACACGCGCGCGGAAGGATCATCATCGCCGGCTTCGGCCGCGTCGGCCAGCAGCTCGGCAAGCTGCTCGACGCGCAGGGCATTTCCTTCGTCGCCTTCGAAAACAATGCGCGGCTGGTCGCCAAGATGCGCAAGCTGGAGCAGCCGGTGTACTTCGGCGACGCTTCGCGCACCGAACTGCTGCGCCGCGTCGATGCCGGCTCGGCGCCCGTGATCGTGCTGACGATGGACCATCCGATGGCGGCGCTGCAGGCCGTGCGCGGTATCCGCCGCGAATTCCCGGAAGTGCCGCTGCTGGCCCGTTCGCGCGACGCCAAGCATGCGCTGGCGCTCAAGCAGGCCGGCGCCACCATCGTGGTGCCCGAAACGCTGGAAGCGGGCCTGCAGCTGTCGGCCTACGTACTGGAAGAGCTGGGCCTGAATGAGGAAGACATCGACCGCATCGTCGACGACGAGCGCGACCTGTTCAGGGCCACGCTGGCCGAATCGGTGCGCACCACGCACCAGCCGTAGGCCGGCCGCTCAGGCCAGCGCCAGCCCCGCCGCGCGGTAGCCCCACCACGAGGCTTCCTCGAACAGCGAGAATCCGGACAGGTCGCCGTGCGCGAACAGGATCGGCCCATCGGCCTCGCGCAGCGCCCTGGCGCCCGCATTGGCGCGGAAGCCGGGCGCGGGAACGGCCATCGCATGGCCGCGCAAGGTGATGTCGGCGCGCTCCACGCAGGCGGCGAACTTCCATCCGTATGCTGCCTTCAGGTCGGCCGCCGCCAGCTCCACGATCTCGCCGGCGGTGGCGCTTTGCATCCATCTGCGCGCATCCTGCGGACTGCGATCATTCAGCGCGACGTAGGAGGTGAACACCGTCCTTGAAGGCGGCGCCGCGCGGATGTCCTGGTGGGTCGACACCACGTAGCCCAGCCCGCGCCCGCCGTAGACCACGTTGTCCCAGGCCAGCGGCGCGCCTTCCAGCTCATGTGGGAAGTCCTTCATGGTGAAATTGGCGACCAGCCAGGGCGCGTACACCGGCATGTCGCGATGCACGTCGAAACCAAGTCTACCTATGCCTTCGACCACCCGCGCCGCCACGTGCAAAGGCATCGCGCAAATCGCCTTGCGCGCGCGCACGTAGAAAGTGCGCGGCGCCCCATTCTCCAGCGTGAAGCACAGGGCTTCGATGCCGCCCGCGGTGCGGCGCACCGACATCACGGTGCCGGCCATGCGCCGCGCCTTTGAGACTTGCGCCATCGCGCTGGCGACCGGCTGCAAACCTCCCGGCCAGGTGAGCCAGGCGCCGTCGCCGGCATTGGCGGCCTGGCCGGTGCGGCTGCAGAAGTAATGCAGGCCCGCCCACGCGGACACTTTGCCGGCATCCGCGCCGTAGTCGTCGCGGCAGCAGTAGTCCATGTACCAGAGCAGCGCCGGCGAGCGGTAGCCGTTGCGGGACAGCCAGCCGCGGAAGGTCAGCGTGTCCAGTTCATCGAAGCGCGGGTCGCCGGACGACAGCGCGCTGGGCATGGCGAACATGCGCCGTCCGTCCGCGCCGCGTGCCTGCCGCAACTGCTCGACTTGCGCGAAGAAGCGCTGGTGCTCGCGCAGTTCGTCCGCGCCCAGGCCTTCGGCGGGAATCACGGCGTCATGCCACGATCCATTGAACAGCAGGCGCTCGTGCGGTGCGTGCAGCAGCGCGGCCTCGTCGTAGTATGGCTTGTCCTCCAGCGCACCGCCCTTGATGATGCCGAGATCGGCCAGCAGTTCGCGCACGTGCGCCGCTTCCGGCCCCGGCAGCGGCAGGTAGTGTGCGCCGGTCGGATACGCCAGCTCGCCGCTGCGCCCGCCCGCCGCGTTCCCGAACGGCTGCGGGCCGTCGATCATCAGCGCACCCGGGTGCCCTTGCTTGCGCAGCTTCCACGCGGCGGTCAGCGCAGCGATGCCGGAACCGAAGATCACGATGTCGGTGTCGATCGCCTCGCGCGGCGCGGGCAGGCTGCGCCGGTCGCGCAGGAAGTGGCCTTCCGCCATGCCCGGATAGTGCAGCGTAGGCGCGATCTCCTGCCAGCGCATGAAGGCGGCGCCGCTGCCAAGCGCCGTCGCGCCCGCCGCCGCGGCGCCGAGGAAGGAACGGCGGTCCATCAGCGGATCACCTGGCGCCAGTCCTGCTCGAATTCATGCACCAGCGACTGGGTATTCAGGCGGTTGGGCGGCATATCGCGGCGCTGCATGTCGGGCGGAAGCTGA
>NZ_QYUP01000167.1 GCF_003590855.1 Massilia cavernae | reverse complement strand
CCTCAATCTTGGGAAGTTCGTCGAGCAACTGGTCAGGAAGTTGGCGGTGAGCGATGTGCGCCTGCGCCGTACAATCAGCTTCAATCCCGACCAGGAACCAAACGAACAGGTGCTCGATGAACTCGCATCGGAGATACGCTCCTGCCTGGAAGGCGTGCCTACACGGCAGGCACTTGTCGAGGCGGCAGCATTCATGCGTCAATCCATGGTCAGGCATCGCAATCCGGATTTGCAGGGCAAGCTGCTGCAAGTCTTGAACCATGGATTCGAACACAGCTGACTAGCACGCGTACGAAATCTACACGTGGGCCGCTCACCAAGCTCGCGGTGGACACGTTTTCGATCTACACACAGAGGAGGCAGACATGACGCAGCAGATGACATTCGCAGTTCCGGGCAATCACGTGTACTGGATTATGGGAGGCTTGATGTGCGGCTTGATCGGCCTGTCTCTGGATTTGTTTCTGTCGGGTGCGATGGCGGGCGAGGCGGCCAAATGGGGCGGCATCGGCGCTTTGATCGGTGCGGGCGTAGGCTTGATCGCGTTAGCGAATAGAGTGTTCTCCCGTCATTGAGTCGTTGTATGCCTGCCTCGGAGAGGCGGCGCCGGTTTTCGATCTGTCCGTGGTCCTTTTCGGTCTGGACGTCGCTCCAAAATGGATGTTCCATCTTGCGGCCATCGGCAGTCGTGCTGGCATCCCATCGCGGCGATTGTGATGATGGCGCCTTTGAGCTCCGGCGTTGGCATCATGCTGATCAGGCGGAATCACTGGTACTGACTGACATGCGCGACCGTCGCAAATTCCTCAGGATTTACCATCCGGACGGTACGGGACGTGCGACAAATGGCGAAGTGGCGAAGTGGCGCGGCCAACCTGACGCGCACTCGCCCCCCTCGCCACCGCAGACCTGCAAATCGCAGGGACACTCGCGATACCGTTATCAACATCATGGACCCGCACCATATGCAAAAAGGGCCGCCCCCCCCGTCACGGAGGCCGGCCCTTCAGGCAGGCAAGCACAGGGCTTGCGGTGTAATTACTTCGCGTTCATCAGCGCGACGGTGGTGTCCAGCATGCGGTTCGAGAAGCCCCACTCGTTGTCGTACCACGACGATACCTTGACCAGGCGGCCCGATACCTTGGTCAGCGTGGCGTCGAAGTTCGACGATGCCGGGTTGTGGTTGAAGTCGATCGACACCAGCGGTTCGGTCTGGTAGGTCAGGATGTCTTTCAGGGCGCCTTCGGCAGCGGCCTTCTTCATCAGCTCATTGACTTCCTCGACGGTGGTGTCGCGCTTGGCGATGAAGGACAGGTCGACCAGCGACACGTTGATGGTCGGCACGCGGATCGCGAAGCCGTCCAGCTTGCCGTTCAGTTCCGGCAGCACCAGGCCGACCGCGGCGGCGGCGCCGGTCTTGGTCGGGATCATGCTCTGGGTGGCCGAACGGGCGCGGCGCAGGTCTTCATGCATCACGTCGGACAGCACCTGGTCGTTGGTGTAGGCGTGTACGGTGGTCATCAGGCCGGTTTCGATGCCGATCGCGTCGTTCAGCGGCTTGACCAGCGGGGCCAGGCAGTTGGTGGTGCACGATGCGTTCGAGATCACGGTGTCGGTCGACTTCAGCACGTCCTGGTTGACGCCGAACACGATGGTCGCGTCCACATCCTTGCCGCCTGGCGCCGAGATGATGACTTTCTTGGCGCCGCCCTTCAGGTGGGCCGAGGCCTTTTCCTTGGTGGTGAAGAAGCCGGTGCACTCGAGGACTACGTCCACTTTCAATTCGCCCCATGGGATCTCGGCTGGATTGCGCTGCGCGAACACGCGGATCGGATCGCCATTGACGATCATGTTGTCGCCTTCGACCGTGACGGTGCCGGGGAACTTGCCGTGCGCGGTGTCATAGCGGGTCAGGTGGGCGTTCGACTTGGCGTCGCCCAGGTCGTTGATCGCCACGATCTGGATGTCCTGCTTCTTGCCGCCTTCGTAGAAAGCGCGCAGCACATTGCGGCCGATGCGGCCATAACCGTTGATTGCTACCTTGATCGTCATTGCTATTGCTCCTGATTAAAAAAAGTTTTCTTCAGATTTCGTCGCAGAACATTGTAAAAAGGGGCGCACGCAGCGCCCCCGGACATACTTAAGCGGTCAGCACCGATTTGACCTTGGCAACCACGTTCTCGACCGTGAAGCCGAAGTGTTTGAACAGCACCGGCGCGGGAGCCGATTCGCCGAAGGTGTCGATGCCGACGACAGCGCCTTCGAGGCCGACGTATTTATACCAAAAATCGGTGACGCCGGCTTCGATCGCCACGCGTGGCATGCCTTTGGTCAACACGCTGGCCTTGTAGGCTGCGTCCTGGCGGTCGAACACGTCGGTAGACGGCATCGACACCACGCGCACCGGGGTGCCTTCCGCTTCGAGGGCGGCGGCGGCCTTGAGCGCCAGTTCGACTTCGGAACCGGTCGCGATCAGGATCGCTCGGGCCTCGCCAGGCTTTGCGCCGGCAGGGTCGCGCAGCACGTAGCCGCCGCGAGCAATGTTGGCCACCTGGGCCGCGTCGCGCTCGACGTAAGGCAGGTTCTGGCGCGAGAAGATCAGCGTCGCCGGGCCATCCTTGCGCTTGACTGCCGCGCCCCATGCCACCATCGATTCGGTGGTATCGGCCGGACGCCAGTTGTCCAGGTTAGGGATCAGGCGCAGCGACGAAACGTGCTCGACCGACTGGTGGGTCGGGCCGTCTTCGCCCAGGCCGATCGAATCGTGGGTGAACACGAAGATCGAACGCTGCTTCATCAGCGCGGCCATGCGCAGCGCGTTGCGGCTGTAGTCCGAGAAGGTCAGGAAGGTCGCGCCGAACGGGATGTAGCCGCCATGCAGGGCGACGCCGTTCATGATCGCGGCCATGCCGAACTCGCGCACGCCGTAGTTGATGTGGTTGCCTGGCTGGCCCGAGCGCACCGGGGTGATCTCTTTCCAGTTGGTCAGGTTGGAACCGGTCAGGTCGGCCGAGCCGCCCAGGAATTCCGGCAGCGCGCCGGCCAGCGCCTGGATCGCGTTCTGACTGGCCTTGCGGGTTGCGATGGTTTCCTTCTTGTCGATGGTCGCGGCGACAGCCTGCGCCAGCACCTGCTCGAAATTGGCCGGCAGCTCGCCCTTCATGCGGCGTTCGAGTTCGGACGCCAGCTCAGGGAACTGCGCGCGGTAGGCCGCGAACTTGGTGTTCCATTCGGTTTCGACGGCTGCGCCCTGCGCTTTCGCGTCCCATGCCTCGTAGATCGGGGCAGGGATTTCGAACGGGTGCGATTCCCATACCAGGTGCTCACGCACTGCCGCGCATTCCGCGTCGCCCAGCGCCGCGCCGTGGACCTTGTCGCCGCCCTGCAGGTTTGGCGCCCCCTTGCCGATGATGGTCTTGCAGCAGATCAGGGTCGGCTTGTCGGACAGCTTCGCCTGGGCGATGGCCGCGTCGACCGCTGCCACGTCGTGGCCGTCGACGTTCGGGATCACGTTCCAGTTGTAGGACTCGAAGCGCTTCGGGGTGTCGTCGGTGAACCAGCCTTCGACCTTGCCGTCGATCGAGATGCCGTTGTCGTCGTACAGGAAGATCAGTTTTTTCAGGCCCAGGGTGCCGGCCAGCGAGCACACTTCGTGCGAGATGCCTTCCATCAGGCAGCCGTCGCCCAGGAAGGCGTAGGTGTAGTGGTCGACCACGTCGTGGCCAGGCTTGTTGAATTCACTGGCCAGCAGCCATTCCGACAGCGCCATGCCGACCGCATTGGCGATACCCTGGCCCAGCGGGCCGGTGGTGGTCTCGATGCCCGGGGTGATGTCGACTTCCGGGTGGCCCGGGGTCTTCGAATGCATCTGGCGGAAGTTGCGGATGTCGTCCATCGACAGGTCGTAGCCGGCCAGGTGCAGCAGCGCGTAGTGCAGCATCGAGCCGTGGCCGTTCGACAGCAGGAAACGGTCGCGATTGATCCACTTCGGATTGGCCGGGTTGTGCTTGTAATGGCCGGCCCACAGCGCAACAGCGATTTCCGCCATGCCCATGGGCATGCCTGGATGGCCGGAATTGGCCTTTTGAACTGCGTCCATGGCCAGGGCGCGGATTGCGTTGGCCATCAGGGTAGTTGGGAGCGTAGGTTTCATGAATTGCATCACAGAGGTCTAAGAATCGGGAGTGCTGCGGCCGTAGCCAGCTTGCTGAACCAAGTATTTTACCAGACCGGGTGGGCGGGGAATTAAAATGCGCACAGTTCATACCTGATTAACAAGGATTTGCATGCCGCGTTTTTACTGTCCCGAGCCGCTGGCCGTGGGCGCCACCGTCGCCCTGCCCGAGGCTGTCGCCCACCATGTGAACGTGCTTCGCATGCAGCCGGGCGACACGCTCAGCCTGTTCGACGGCAACGGCGGCGAGTACGTGGCGCGGCTGGCCACGGTCGACCGGCGCCGCGCCAGCGCCACGGTGGAAAGCCACGATGCGCGCGAGGTGGAACTGCCCTACCACGTCACGCTGGCGCAGGCGCTGCCGGAGGGCAGCAAGATGGACTGGATCATCGAAAAGGCGGTGGAACTGGGCGTGGCCGCGATCCAGCCGCTGGCGGCGAAGCGCTGCGTGGTCAAGCTGTCGCCCGAGCGCGCCGGAAAAAAACTGGAGCACTGGCAAGGCGTGATCGAGTCGGCATCCGAGCAAAGCGGGCGCAACCGGCTGGCGAAGCTGGAGGAACTGACCGACTTCGAACGCTGGATCGGCGCGCGCGACATGGGCGACTGCATCCTGCTGACGCCGCGCGCGACGCAGTCGCTGGCCGAGTGGACGCACGCGACAGCGCCGCAGCCGATCAGCCTGATGATCGGGCCGGAAGGCGGCTATACGCAGCAGGAAGAAGATGCCGCGATCGAACGCGGCGCGATCGCGCTGTCGATGGGGCCGCGCATCCTGCGCACCGAGACGGCGGCGCTGGCGGCGATGGCGGCGATCGGTGCGGCCTGGGGCGGGATGTAAGCAGCTCCGCCGGGTCAGCGAAGACAGGTGCTCCCTCTTGCTATGGATCACCACAGTGTGGCCTATTTCACCTGAGAATCACATCTCCCTGATAAAGCGGAGGATGAGATGCCAGAAGCAAAGCCATGCGACAAGCGAGGATTTTTTGTTCTTCCCCAAGGATACGAGGGCGGCGGATATTACTGTTACGGCACACCTGATGGCGGCCGAAGCCAGTATGCACATCCCAAACTAATCTCGTTCATGTCGGACGTTGCCATCCGCTGGTGCGCGCAGGACGTGCGCAAATTCGGGGTAGGCAACATTAGCTTGCCGGACGGCCGCAAGGGTGACCACGCTACCCATATCAAGGGACTCGATGTTGATATCCGCCCGATCCGAAAGGACGGCCGACGCCTCGCCTGCACTATCCGCGACCGGCAGTATGACCATGATGCCACTGCCAGGCTTGTCGAAATCCTCTACGGCACTGGCATGGTCAGAACGATTCTTTTCAACGACGGCAGTATCCGGCACGTAAGGCGTTGGCCGGGCCACGACAACCACTTGCATGTTTCGTTGAAAGCTTGATCGCACACCTTGAAAGGCAGCTATGGCCAACCACGTTTCCGCACTCGCGTTCTGCGGGTTGCTAGCGGCACTCCCACTGACCAGTGGTGCGGCACCCATTCCGAGTCAGTCGCAAATCGACACGCTAGTCGGGGAAACCCTTGGACCGTCGGTGAACGCCGTGGCGGATGGTGGCCCCGGACTTCCCCGGTACCTTCGCGCCTCAATGAATAGAAGAACTGCGCCCGTAGTACTGGTGCCCATCACGGCCGACCAGGCCAAAGGAACCCTGAACGCGCGCGGGATCAAGGCTATTCACGCGCCGGGGCAAAGCGGTGATGCCGACGAAATCATTGGCGCCAACTGCCTTGGCCTTGCGTTCTTCCACGGCCTGCCGGCGGTTTCGGTCGCCGGCAAGCCATCATCCGTATATTTGATTTATGAGTGCTTCTCGGGCTATACGCGGGTCGCAAAGAAGGCGACGCTGCTAAAGTATCTGAAGCCACACTCAGACGGGGACGCCATCCTGCTTGACCTCGAGTCTGGCGGGCAGCTACTAATTTATTGGTCAGGAACCGGCTACAGCACGAAGTTCGTCAGGAAGGGAGGTTGACGTATCAAGATCGGGATAGGGGCGGCCAGCAAGCGTCACCACCGGGTCGGCAGGAGGTGCCGGAACGCAGCTTCCGCACGAAGGCGCGCAACTGGCCTCATGCCGCCCCGGTAGCCGCGTGCGGCGATCGCGCGATACTGCACGGTCGCCGGATCGCGTTGGGCTAGCGGCTTGCTGGCGATCCCGCGGTACTGCTCAAATTGCGCCAGCTTCGTCTGGCGCTCACCTTGCGCTTCGTACTTCGGCGGCATCCAGGGCCAAAAAGTGCCACCGCACCGTGTTCACTGCGCAGCCCACCTCCGCGGCCGATTCTGCCGCAGGCTTAACCCATCTTCTCAGTAGTTTAAAATTTCACGTACCCTCTTTGGGGGTTTCAAGGCCGCTCCGCAAAGCGACCATCTTCTCAAATTGGTGTATCAGTTTTCAATCGCTGCCTGTATCAGTTTACAACCGCTGCTGACAGCTAAGACCCCGCTCCGGCTCGCGCCGTCGCCTTTTCAGGCACAAGGCGGGGCGTCCCCAGGTAAGGACCGCACTCCTTCATCACACAACCGCCGCATCCACGCCACCTCTCATTGACCACGCGAGCTTCGCGGATATTCGCCCGCTCACCCTGATCGGTAGCGCCCTCTATGCGGTTCGTGCACCTCGGCTCATGATTTATGCTCCGTGCCGCGCCGCATGCGGCACGTTCCCACACTCGGTTACCCTCATGCAGTTGCGCTTCACTTCGCTCACTGTGGGCAGCTTGCGGCGGACTTTTACCCACAGGAGTGCGCCCTGCCGGGCGCACGAATAAAAAACCCGGCGCAAGCGCTGGGTTTCTGGGTAGGCCCGTAGGGACTGCCGCCGTTTAGAAGCGGTACTCCAGCGCCAGGCGCAGCGTAGTGCCACGCGGCTCCGGATTACCAGCACGCATGTCGATGCGCTCTTTACGGTTGAAGACGTTGTTGAGATACGCCGACACGGTCGTGTTCCGGATGCCCGAATAGCTCAGGTTCAGGTTGACCAGCACATCCTCCTTCAGCCTGCAGTAGTCGGCAGGGATGCCCTGCGCCTCGCAGCCTGCCGGCGTGTAGTTGGTCGTGTACTTGGTGTCGATCAGCTCCGTCTCAGGCACATAGGTCACGACGCCGCCGACGTTCCAGTCGCCACGTTTCCAGTTGGTGGCAGCGCGAACGGTGTAGCGGTAGTTTTCATAGTTCCCTACCAGGTTCTCGGTGTAGGCATCATCGATACTGTCCCAACCGCGATAGTCCAGCTGGTAATTGGCCTTGACGTTGGTGGCCAGGCGGCCGGCAGAACCCATGTTCCATTGGTGGTTGATCTCCATGTCCACGCCCGAAACGCGGGTCTTGTCCAGGTTCTCGTAGCGGCGGTACAGCGCGCTCACCGGACCGACCGGCCAGGTGAACGTACGCCCTGCCAGTTCCCCGGCGCGGGCAGCCAGGCGCAGGTCGTCCGCAGTCACCGGCAAACGTTGGACGCTGCCAGGCACCTGGTCTTCGTTGGCCAGCACTTCGTTAGTATTCTTGGTGCCAATCTCGTTACGGCGCTCGATGTGGTAGTAGTCCATCGTCAAGCTGAGATCCTTGAACGGCTCAAGCACGAAGCCGGCGTTGAAGCTCCTCGATTTCTCCGGCTCCAGCTCCGGATTGCCTTGCACGGAAGACGCGAAACTGACACGGCAGCCGAGGTCGCGCGCACGGTTGCTGTCCGCCTTGTCCAGGGTGTTGCCGTTCTTCAGGACGTCAAAGATCTGATTAGCGACTGCGCAACGCTTAGGATCCTGGGTACCATTGTTGAACGCCGACAGCGCGACCTTGCCGGTTTCCGCCACGTTCGGTGCGCGGAAACCGTGCGCAACCGTGCCGCGCAGCATGAAGCTCTTGTTGACTTCATAGCGCGCGCTCAGTTTTGGCACCACCGATGCGTCGGTGCTGCCGACCTTGTCGACACGCAACGCGCCGTTGACTTCCAGCTGCTTGGTCAGCGGGGCGTTCAGTTCGGCGAACGCGGCCGCGATATTGCGCGCGCCCGACACGGCGATCGAGCCATAGCCGACGACCTCGGCATTGGCCACGTTATCACTGGTGAAGGCATCGAAGGTGTCGCGACGGACGTCCGCGCCGACTGCCAGGCCGAGGCCGCCGCCCGGCAACTGCATCAGTTCCCGCGATGCCTTGATGTCGGCGAACACCTGCTTCGACTCGCCGCCGAACAGGATGTTCGGGAACATGCGATTGAGCAGCTCAGGGCTGTTCTTGCCGCCAAAACGGTACTCGCCGGTCAGGACGGCGCTCAGGTAATTCGCGGCATGCTTGGCGCTACGGAGGTTGTTGTCGACTTTCGAGCCCATCGCGCCGATGGCAGCATTCCAGTCCCAGCCGTAGTCGATGCCTTCCACACCCACCAGAACGCGATACTGCTTGGCCTTGGCGTTGCTCTTGAACATCTCGACATCGTCGGCGTAGCGGTAGCGCAGCGACACCGGGAACGAATACGGGTTATCCGGGTGGCCGACCGGCAGCTTCGGCTCGGTGAAGAACTTGAGCTGGCCTTCCTTCGAGCTGTACCACCGCGTTGGCGTTCCCGTGAACTGCATGATCGGCGGCGGGTTGTAATAGGTGGTGGAGGTCTGCGCCAGCGTCACTTCCGAGTACAGGGTATGGGTGGGCGACAGGTTCAGGCGACCGCCGCCATAGAAGTTGACGCGCTCGGCTTCGGCATGGATGCCGAGGCGGTCGTACTGGTCGAAGCGGCAAGTGCCGTCGACGATGGTTGCGCAACCCGCGCGCGGGGTGGTGAAGTTTTTGCCGGCCAGCGCAGGATCCGAGTAGTTGGTCGGATAGCGGTCGACGAAGTTGCCCGGGTAGGAGAAGGTCGAGGTGACCCCGAAGCTCGGATTAACGTGTTTGATATACCACGGACCGACCGTCGCTTCGATCTCGCGGTCGGTGTAGGGGTTACGGTGATAGGCCTCGATGTGGCCAAACACGTTGTAGCCGTCACGGGCCAAGTCGCCGAAGCCGCTCGTGATCGACGCGGTCTGGTCCTTGTCCAGCTTACTGTTGAGCAGCGACTGGCGCGCACTGGCGCGCACGGTGGTACCCTGGAAATCCTTCTTCGTGATGACGTTGATGACGCCGGCAACGGCATCCGAGCCGTACACTGCGGAAGCACCGTCCAGCAGGATCTCGACGCGTTCGATGATCTCCGACGGCAGCGCGTCGATGTTCACGAAAGTTTCCTGCCCGCCATCGGCCAGGCCATAGTTCGACACGCGACGGCCGTTGAGCAGGGTCAGGGTCGAATTCTTGCCGAGGTTACGCAGCGATACGCCCGAAGCGCCGCTGGCGAACGAGTTGCCGCCGCCCAGGTCGGACAGCGCGCCGGTGTTCGCGGTCAAGGTATCGAGCACGTCCTTGACGGTGCTGGCGCCGATCGTGGCGATCTCGGCGGCATTAATGACCTGTACCGGCGACGAGGTTTCAACGTCCACCGCGCGCTTGATGTTGGAGCCGGTCACGTAGACCTTCTGGATCGGCTGCGCCGCCGGGGTGGTAACGCCCTGTGCGCTGACATGCGACGTCGCCACGGTCATCGCAACGGCGACGACGCTGGTTTTCAATACGAGTTGCTTCTTCAATGTTATCTCCGTAAGTCTTTTGAGGTATTGGTCTGGCTCTGTTGTACAAAGCGCACGTAGTGTCCCGCAGATGTTTAACGTTAGCAACAACTCCAAACCAAAGATTGTGAAAGCACGGCAGCGTTTGTTGTTTATACGCAAATGTCAGATTGGGCAGACACGGCGATCGACTACAGCCAGCGCCACCGTCGACACACCGCGCTGACGCAGAGGACATCAGCGTTAGCCACGCATTGAAGGCTCTTCAAGCAAAAAACGCCCCGCAAGCCGAAGCCTGCGGGGCGTTTTTGCTAAGCGCTAAGGCTTAGAAGGTGTAGCTGGTGTTCAGGTACAGGGTGCGGCCCATCGTGTCGGCGTAACGTGGATCGTAGCCAACCTGGTGGCCCGACGAAGTACGCAGCGACAGCGATGGCTCCTTGTCCATCAGGTTCTTGATGCCCAGGCGTACATCCCACTTGTTGGTGATGAAGTACTTGCCCTGGTAGTCAACCGTCACGTACGACGGAACTTCCAGGCGGATCGGCGTGGTGATGTTGGCCTTGGTGGCGACGTTGTATGGAGTCGCCGGCGCATCGGTGTAGCCGTTGCGGTAGTTCAGCGTGAACGAGTTGACCATCTTGCCGCTGTCCAGCGCCGCGGTGAAGCGAGCGAGGTTGCGGAAGGTCACTGCGTCGTTGATGCCGTAACGGTCCATGCTGTCGGTCCAGACGTTGTCGGTACCTGGCGTGGTGTAGTTCGCCTTCAGCATGTGGGTGCCGTTCACGTTCAGCGAGAACTTGCCGAACGAGTACTTTTCACCCACGGTGAAGTCCCAGTCGATACCGCGGTAGTGCGAGCGGCCGATGTTGATCGGAGCAATCAGGTACGCCCACTTCTGTTCGCCGGTCGCCGGGTTGATGTGGGTCGAGAACAGTTCGCGGAACTTCACAGGGTCGCCAAACGCCTGCACTTCGCTGACCGACGATACCTGGTTGGTCATGCGCACATCCCACAGGTCGGCGCCGAAGGTGACGCTGTTCGACGGCTCGATGCGGAAGCCGAGGGTGTACTGTTCGGATTCCTCAGGGTTCAGCTGCGAGTTGCCGCCGCGCTTGACGTCGTACTGCTGACGGCCTGGACGGCAGAAGCCTGCGTTTTCCGATTCCAGCGATGCCGGGCATACATACGAACCCGAAGTCACGCCTGCGGAGACGATCGGGCTGGCGATCTGGGACTGGTTAGCAACGCGGAAGCCGGTGCCATAGGAAGCGCGCAGCAGGATCTGCTGGGTTGGCGAATAGCGTGCGGTCAGCTTGTAGGTGCTGGCGTCCTGCGACTCGCCGACTTCGCGGTTGGCACGCGCGTCCTTGACTGCCGAGTACTTGTCCCAACGGACAGCCGCGGTCATTTCCAGGTTCTTCAGTACCGGCATTGCCAGTTCGGCGAAGGCACCGGTCGAATCGCGGGTGTAATCGAACTCGGCAGGTGCGCTGAAGGCATAGATGGTGCCGTTCTTGGCAGCTTCCGATGCGTTCAGAACCTGGTTCAGTTCGCGGTAGTCCGCGCCGACTGCGACGCTGGCCGAGCCGCCTGGCAGTGCGAATACTTCACGCGAGCCGCGTACGTCGAAGCCCTTCATGTCCGAGTAGGCTTCGCGGATCGAGCCCTTGAACAGCGAATTCTGGATTAGCTGCTTGGTGGCGTCGGTCTGGCTGCCGGCAGGTGCGAACGGGTCGAAGGTTCGGTTGGTCAGCATCGCGCGGAACTCGGTGTTCAGCATGTAGCCGCCGTCGTACTTCTCGTTGATCTTGTACTTCGACAGGGTCACTGCGCTGTTGAAGTCCCAGCCGTAGGCAGCTGCTTCAACGCCGGCCACCAGGTGGCGCACGTCGGTGATGGTCTGGCTGTCGCGGGTACCCCAGTCGACTGCGCGGAACTGCGCAACCGCGCCGGTGGCATTGGTTTGCTGCTCCGGGGTCAGGTTAGGCTGGATGTACTGGTTGTACAGCGCCGTGCCCTTCGGGATGCTGACGCCGACCGGGTTGGGCGCGATACGCGCGGTCAGGTCGAAACGGCCCAGCGACAGGTCGGCGAAGGCGGTGGCGTTCTCGCCCAGCTTGATGCGGCCGCTGGTAAAGAAGGTGTCGCGCTTCGATTCAGGAATGATCTCGACGGTCGCGGCGAAGTCGAACGAGCAGAAGTTGGTCAGCGCGTCGTTCGACAGGTAAGTCACGTTCAGCTCGGCGCACTTGCCGTTGGCCTTCTGGAACGGGTTGAAGCCGATCGCCTTGTTGACGGCCGGGTTGACGAACGACACGGTGGCATTGGCCGGCGCGGCCGAGGTCGAGGTACGGTCGTAGATGTACTTAACGCCGTCGTGCTCGAACGGAATGTAAGCGGTCTTGGCGAAGCGGCGCTGCGGCGCCTTCAGCTGTTCCTGCTCGTCATGACGATAGGTCATCAGGACGTTGTAGCCGTTGGTGTCGAAGTCGCCGAAGCCCGCGGTCACGCTGACGTTGGCGCTCTTTCCGCCTTCGTGCTCTGGGTGCACGTAGCCAGCATCGATCGCGACGCCCTGGTAGTTCTTCTTCAGGATGAAGTTGATAACGCCGGCGATCGCGTCGGCGCCGTACAGTGCCGAAGCGCCGTCGGTCAGCACTTCAACGCGCTCGACCGCGGACAGTGGGATCGAGTTCAGGTTGACCGAGCTGCCGCTGTCCTCCAGTGGCGCCATGCGGCGGCCGTTCAGCAGTACCAGGGTGTAAGCGCCGCCCAGGTCGTGGATCGACGCGGTGGTGCGGCCGCCCGAGTTGGTGCCCGCTGCGATCGCTTCAATGGTGAAACCCTGCATCGCAGGCAGTTTCTGGACCAGGTCGGAAACGGTGGTCGCGCCGGTGCGGGCGATGGTTTCCTTGCTGATGACCTGCACTGGCAGTGCGCCTTCGCGCTGGATGCGCTTGATGGCCGAGCCGGTGATTTCCACTCGCTGGACGATCGGTTGCTCTTGAGCAATAGCCTGCGCGCCGATCAGGCCAAGCATGCCGATTGCCAGGCGCACGGATTGCACGCCGATTTTCTCTTTAAAGAACATATTGGGTCCTGGTTATGTTTGCGATGAGGCACAACGGTCTTTGCTTTTTTTGAAAAACTAGCCGTTAGTCAACGACTTTTCCTTCTCAAACTCATTGTGACGGGCAGCATTATGTCGGCAGATGTTGAATTTGGGAATCTGTCAAACCCCGTTTGGCAAATTTACAACAGCTAGAGGCATAAAAAAACCCGCGGGCTTGCGCCTGCGGGTTTTTTGCCATCCGTCCGGGGTAAGCCGGACGTGATTGCCGGCTTAGAACTTGATGTCGTAAGCCGCGGTGAACTTCACGGAACGCGGGGTGCTGTAGCTCAGCGGCGATTCGTAGGCCGAAGCGATACGAGTGTTGCCGCGTACGTTACGCGCTTCGGAAACGCTGGTCACGACCTGGGTGTCGGTGACGTTGAACACGTCCATGCGCAGCGACAGGCCCTTGACCATCGATGGACGGTATTCCACGTTCAGGTCAAGACGCTTGTCCCAAGGCAGCTCGCCCAGGGTGCCGCGCTGGATGATGACGTTCTGGGCACGGGTTGCACCGCCGCAGTAGAAGGTCTGGTTGGTGTAGCCAGGCGAACCGGTTGCGCCAGGATTCGGCTCGGTACCGATACAGCTGCGCGGACGGCCCGAGGCCAGCAGTGCGAAGGCGCCGACGCTGATTTCCGGCGTGACTTCGTAGAAGCCGAAGGCCTTGATCTGGTGCTTGCGGTCGTTCGGCAGGCGGCCGAAGGAACCGAGCATCAGTTCAGGGTAATCCCAGGTCGAGGTCACTGCCACGTCAGCCTGGCCGTTGTCCGAACGGACCTGGCCTTCGGTATTGCCTTCGTTGCGCGACAGGGTGTAGTTCACCCTGCCGTACCAGCCGTTGCGCAGCGGGTGCTCGGCGAACATGTCGAGTGCGGCGTAG
>NZ_QYUP01000166.1 GCF_003590855.1 Massilia cavernae | reverse complement strand
TGGGACTGCCACCGGGGCTGTAGTTGGCGGAAGTGCCTTTGTAGCGTCACATAAAAAAGCCCATCCATAGGGCATGATAAGGAGAGATCAAATGATGTTCAGGAACGTTCTTGCTTCGCGCCGGGCCATGGGCCCGCGCGCAACGCCGATTGCCACCGCGGTCGCTTTGGCCCTGTTGAGCATTACCACCGCTCAGGCGCAAACGGCTCCCGCCGACAAGCCGGCCGACACGCAGGCCGATACCAGCCAGACACAAAAGGTTGTCGTGACCGGCTACCGCTATGCGATCGAGAAGAGCCTCGACCAGAAGCGCAACGCCAACGCGATCGTCGAAGTGATCACCGCCGAAGATGTCGGCAAGTTCCCGGACAAGAACGTCGCCGACGCGCTGCAGCGCGTGCCGGGCGTGGTCGTCACCCGCAGCGGCGGCGAGGGCAAGAACGTCAGCGTGCGCGGCCTGTCGTCGGAATTGACGCTGACCCAGCTGAACGGCAATTATGTCGCCACGGCCGAATCCAACGGCGATCCTTCGCGTTCGTTCAATTACATGTTGATGCCGTCGAACATGCTGTCCAGCGCCGAGCTGTACAAGACGCCGGAAGCGCGCATCGACGAAGGCGGCATCGGCGGCACCGTGATCCTGCATACGCGCCGTCCGCTGGACGTGGAGTCCAACTCCGGCTTCGTCAACGCCGAAGGAACCTGGGCCGACACGACCAAGAAGGCCGACGGCCAGTTTTCCGGCCAGTATGCCTGGCACGACCAGAGCAACCGCTTCGGCGTGCTGGTGGGCTACACCCAGCAGAAACGCACCACCCGCACCATGGGCGCCAGCACCGAAAACTGGCAGTGGTACGGCGACAACTACCGAACCAATCCGGCAACCGACGTCAACGGCAAGGAGTCGGACCTGAACTCGTACTGGTGGGGCCAGTCGGGCTTCCACGACCAGAACGGCAAGTACTACACCAACTTCATGATGCCGACCTCGGTCAACCTCAACGTCAAGACCGAGGAGCGCGAGCGCAAGGGCGGACAGCTGACCCTGCAGTTCAAGCCGGTCCGCAACCTGAACCTGACGGCGAATTACTTCCGTTTCGACCTGTCGCAGAATTCCCAGACCAACACCCTGAAGGTACCGGAATGGAATATTGCCCGCTATGACGGCGACGGCAACTGGCCGGGCGGCCGCCTGCTCGACGGCCTGACCTTCGACCCGAGCGGCACCATCGTCACCGGCGCGCAGTACAGCGCGCACCCAGGCAAGGCCTATTACTGCAGCGGCGACCAGGCTGCGGCGGGCGGCCTGGCCAATACCGGCGGCTTCGGTCCGGACGACTGCACCATTCCAACGCCGCAGATCACCGGCAGCTACAACCGGGAAAAGGCGCGCTCGCAGGTCTTCGACTTCACGGCCGAATGGCGCGGCCAGTCGCTGGACGCCAACTTCACGGCCGGGCGTACCTGGGCCGGCGGCGGTCCGGACATGCAATTCAGCATGCCGATCAAGCCGCGCCGCCAGAACGCCGATGGCAGCTGGGCCCTCGGTAACACCGCCACCGCCTGGGACCTTTCCGGCACGCCGACGATGACGTTCGCGCCGCAACTGATGGCGAACCTGCAGAACGGCATCGGCGAAATCGACCTCGGCTCGACCTCGTCGTCGTGGACCAAGAACAGCACCGAGCAGAAGTACGCCCAGGCCGATTTCACCTGGCACAACGATGGCAAGTGGCTGGACTCGCTGCAGTTCGGCGCCAAGTACCGCGACGGCGGCACCCACCGCAGCACCGGCAACAACTACTGGGTGTGCAAGGGCGCCAATCCGAGCGACTACGACAAGCGCTTCCAGGCCGGCTGCGATCCTACCGCCAGCCGCTTCCAGGCGCAGTTCCTGTACCCTGAATCGCTGGACAATCTCGCTGGCGGCATCAGCGCCAACGCGTTCCCGGCGATTAACTATCCGGCCTACATCGGGCACCTGAACGCGACCTACGGCGAGATGCAGACCCGCAACGAAGACAACTTCGTCTACAACGTCGAAGAGAAGATCGGGTCGGCCTACCTGCAGGCCAACATCAAGACCGAGCGCCTGCGCGGCAACGTCGGCGTGCGCCTGGTGCGCACCCGGCAGCATGCCGATTCGACCGACCAGGTCGAAAGCTACAACGACTACTTCTACAACGGTCCTGGCGGCGCCCCGGCGCCATGCCGGGCGGGCGGCTTGCCGGCTGCCGGCGCGCCGGCCGGTTCTGGCTGCACCAGCGGCTTCACCAGGCTGCCGGACAGCACCGCGCGCGACTCGTCGTTTGCGGTCAGCTCGCTCGACCGCACCTACAACGACGTGCTGCCGAGCTTCAACCTGGCCTACGAGCTGAGCGACACGCTGCTGCTGCGCGCGGCCGCATCCAAGGTGGTTTCGCGTCCGAGCTACGGCGACATCGCGTCGCCGGGCGGCCTGAACTACTACAGCCAGGAGTACGTCAACGATCGCCGCCTGATCGGTGGCGGCGACCAGCAGGGCTGGTTCGGCGCGGGCAGCAACAAGAACCTGGAGCCGTACAAGGCCACTCAGTACGACCTGGGCATGGAGTGGTACTTCCATCGCGGCTCGGTGCTCGGCGCCGGCGTGTTCCGCAAAAACGTTAGCAACTTCGCGGTGCCGGTGGTGACGGACATCTCAATGGACGTGGGCGGCCAGACCGTGACGGTGAAGAACTACGCGACCAGTGCCGGCGGCCGCGACGCGGTGTCGCAGGGCGTCGAGTTGTACGCGCAGCACACCTTGGATTCCGGCCTCGGTTTCCAGGTTAACTACACGTACAACAAGACCAACCAGGCGGCCATCACCCTCGCGGACGGCACCGAACTCGGCAAGTCGCCGCTGGTCGGCAGCGCGAAGAACCAGGCCAACCTGACCGTGTTCTACTCCACCGAGAAGTTGCTGGCGCGCGCTTCATACAACCGCCGCGGCGAGGTGGTGAACGGCCTGGTCAATGGCTTGAACGTGTATGAAGAGCCGTTCGCCCAGATCGACCTGAACGTGGCGTACAACCTCACCAAGCAGCTGAGCCTGACCGCTTCGGTGCTGAACCTGACCGAGGAAGAGAGCCGCGCGCACCTGGGTAACGACACCAAGGACCGGTTCTACTCCAACGGCTATGCCGGCCGGGTCGCGTACGTTGGCCTGAACTACAAGTTCTAAGCCACTCGTTCCTCCCCGCGCCCGCTGGGCCGGGGAGGTGTCTTCAACGGCTTTGCCAGTCCTGCTGGCAAAGCCGTCTTTCCTGGACGTCGCAATGAACACGCACAACCGGATCAGCAACATCACCATCGTCGGTGGCGGCAGCGCGGGCTGGATGGCCGCGGCTGCCCTGGCGACCTACCTGGGCAAGGGAGCCGCGATCCGCCTGATCGAGTCCGAGGAGATCGGCATCGTCGGCGTCGGCGAGGCCAGCGTCCCGCACATCAGGCTGTTCAACGGGCAATGGCTCGGCATCGACGAAGCCGAGTTCGTCAAGCGCACCCAGGCCACGGTCAAGCTTGGCATTGAATTCAAGGACTGGAGCCGCATCGGCGACAGTTACATCCACGGCTTCGGCGCCATCGGCCGCTCGCTCGGCCCGCTGCCGTTTCACCAGTTCTGGCTCAAGCTGCACCTGTCCGGGCGCGCGGACCCGATCGGCGGCTATTCGCCGCAGACCGTGATGGCGCCGCAGGGCAAGTTCGCGCCGGGCGACAGGAACGCGCCGGCCGGTTCG
Organism: Massilia cavernae; assembly: GCF_003590855.1. Lineage (GTDB taxonomy): Bacteria > Pseudomonadota > Gammaproteobacteria > Burkholderiales > Burkholderiaceae_D > Telluria_A > Telluria_A cavernae. Next base: position 5,698 of record NZ_QYUP01000166.1, on the reverse strand, counting down.
CCGCTGGCCGATATCGCCTATGCCTATCACTTCGACGCCACGCTGTACGCGCGCTATCTGCGCGAACTGGCGGAACAGCGCGGCGTGCAACGCATCGAGGGCAAGATCGTCGGTGTGAACCAGCGCGCCGGCGACGGTTTCGTCGAATCGCTGACCCTGGAAAACGGCCAAGTGGTCGGCGGCGAATTGTTCATCGACTGCTCGGGTTTCCGCGGGCTGCTGATCGAGCAGACCCTGAAGACCGGCTACGTGGACTGGTCGCACTGGCTGCCGTGCGACCGCGCGATGGCGGTGCCCAGCGAACGCGTCGATCCGATCACGCCGTACACGCGCGCGAGCGCGCGCGCGGCCGGCTGGCAGTGGCGCATTCCGCTGCAGCACCGCACCGGCAATGGCTACGTGTATTCGAGCCGGCACATCAGCGACGACGAGGCCGCCGCGACCTTGCTGGCGAACCTGGACGGCAAGGCGCTGGCCGACCCGCGCCCCCTGCGTTTCACCGCCGGCATGCGCAAGAAGTTCTGGAACAAGAATGTCGTGGCCCTGGGCCTTGCCAGCGGCTTCCTCGAGCCGCTCGAGTCCACCAGCATCTACCTGGCCCAGTCGGGCATCACCCGCTTGCTGAGCCTGTTCCCGACGCGCGATGCCAACCCGCTGCTGGCCGAACGCTACAACCGCGAATCCGTGTTCGAGTACGAGCGGATTCGCGATTTCCTGATCCTGCACTACTGCGCGACCGAACGCGGGGACACGCCGTTCTGGAACTACTGCCGCACGATGGATATCCCGGACAGCTTGCGCGAGCCGATCGAGCTGTTCCGCCGCGATGGGCGCTACTTCCGCAATGGCGAGGATTTCTTCGCGCTGCCGAGCTGGGTCCAGGTGATGCTGGGCCAGCGCATCGTGCCGCAAGGCTATCACCCGATCGTCGACGAGATGCCTGCGGAACGGCTGGTGGAATACGTCGAGGGCATGCGCACCACGCTGGCGCAGGCCGTCGCCATGATGCCGACGCACCAGGAATGGATCGACAGATACTGGAAGGCGTCCCCACCATGAGCGCGCATCCGCTGCTGCGCGCGCTCGCGCGACTGCTGCCCGTGTTCGTCCTCGCCTTTACGGCAGGAGTGGCCAGGGCGGGAGTACCGGACCGGCTTGTCATCGACAAGGGCTGGACCTTCCGCCTTGCGCCCGGCAACGCGCAACTCGGCGCGCATCCCGAAGCGGCGCCATGGCGCCCGGCGGCGGTGCCGGGCACGGTCCATACCGACCTGTTCGCCAACAAGCTGATCCCCGACCCGTATGTCGGCGCGGCCGAAGCCGGCTTGCAGTGGATCGGCCTGGCCGACTGGGAATATCGCACGCGCTTCGACATGCCGCGCGCAGCGCTCAACAGCGCGCGCAGCGACCTGGTGTTCGAAGGCCTCGATACCTATGCCGAGGTCTGGCTCAATGGCGACAAGGTGCTCGACGCCGACAACGCCTTCCGCACCTGGCGCGTGCCGGTGCAGCGCAAGCTGCGCGCGAAGGACAATGAATTGCGCATCGTGTTGCGCTCGCCGATCGCCAGGCTGCTGCCGCAGGTGCAGGCGATGCCGCACAAGCTGGCCGGCAACTACCCTTCGCCCTACGGCGACGAACCGAAGGACGCGATGACCGGCAACTTTGCGCGCAAGCCCGGTTATCACTACGGCTGGGATTGGGGGCCGCGCTACGTGACCGCCGGCATCTGGAAGCCGGTCGTGTTGCAGAGCTGGGACGCGCTGCGCATCGACGACCTGCAGCTGCGCCAGGATCACGTCGACGCAGCGCGCGCCGATATCGCCGCGGTCGCGTCGCTCGACGCGGTGCGCGCTGGCCAGTTCGAGCTGCGCCTGTGGCAGACTGCGCCCGACGGCAAGCGCTCGCTGGCCGCGCAACGGCGGGTCGTCTTGCATGCCGGCGCCAACCGCATCGAACTTCCCGTGCAGGTCGACCGCCCGCAACGCTGGTTCCCGACCGGCTATGGTGCGCAAGCGCTGTACCGCTACCAGCTCGAAGCCCTTGACGGCAAGGCTGTCGTTGCCAGTACCAGCACGCGTACCGGCTTGCGCAGCGTTACGCTGCGCCGCGATCGCGACGACAAGGGCAGCAGCTTCTACTTCGTCGTCAACGGCATTCCCGTGTTCGCCAAAGGCGCGAACTCGATTCCCTTTGACATGTTCCAGCCGCGGGTGACCAAGGCGCAGCTGCGCCGGGTGCTGCAGTCGGCGCGCGACGCCAACATGAATTTCGTGCGCAGCTGGGGCGGCGGCTATTACGAGAGCGATGACTTCTTCGACCTGGCCGACGAACTCGGCCTGCTGGTGTGGCAGGACTTCATGTTCGGCGGCGGCATGCAGCCGGCTTACGACGACGCCTTCCGCGCCAGCGTGATCGCCGAGGCGCGCGACCAGGTGCGCCGGCTGCGCAACCATCCCAGCATCGTCCTGTGGTGCGGCAATAACGAGGAAGAAATCGCCTGGAAGTACTGGGGGCACGGCAAGACGCTGAAGGAAGCCGATCCTGGCTTCGCCGATAAGGTCTGGAAGGGCTATGTTCAGTTGTTCGGCCTTGAGCTGCGCAAGGTCGTCGCGGAAGAGGGCGGCGGCATTCGCTACTGGGCCAGTTCGCCCGGCGACGACCTGGCCGAAGTAGCCAACACGCCGGCCAGCGGCGACATGCATTACTGGGAAGTGTGGGGCAACCCGGCGCATCCGCCGACGAAGTTCCTCGAGGTCACGCCGCGCTTCATGTCCGAGTACGGACTGCAGGCATGGCCGGTGCAGCGCACCATCGACGCTTTCGCCAGGCGCGACGAGCAGGGCATGGCCACGCCGGTGATCGAGGCGCACCAGAAGTTCCAAGCCGGAAAGGGCAACGAACGGCTGATGAAGTACGTGAACTATGAGTTCGGCGAACCGAAGGATTTCGCCGGTTTCGTCTACCTCGGCCAGGCCGCGCAGGCCGAGGGCATCGAGCTGGCCGCGCTGCACCACCGCGCCAGTCGCCCGTTCACGATGGGTTCGCTGTATTGGCAGCTCAACGACGTGTGGCCGGGGGCATCGTGGTCGGGCATTGACTGGTTCGGGCGCTGGAAGGCGCTGCAGTTCCATGCGCGCCGCTTCTATGCGCCGGTCGCGGTCGCCGCGCTGCGCGGCGCCGCAGGCACCACCGCGCTCAGCCTGCTCAACGACCGCACGCGGCAGGTGCGGGGCGAGTTGCGCCTGCGCGTGATGGCCCTCGACGGCAAGATACTGCGCGACGAGCGCAATGCGGTCGAGCTGGCGCCGCTGTCGGCGGCGAAGGTGGCCGATTACGCCGACGCCGAATTGCTCGGCAACGCGGATCCGGCGTCCACCGTCGCGGTATTCGACCTGCAAGCCGAAGGCGAGCCGGCGTCGCGCAGGGTTGTGTATTTCGCAGCGGCCAAACAGATGGCCTGGAACCCCGCCGGGCTGCGCGCGGAACTGCGGCGCGACGGCGATGGATATGTGCTCGAGATCGCGGCGTCCAGGCTGGCGCGGGCGGTCTGGATCGGCTTCGGCGATCTCGACGCCGAACTGTCCGACAACGCGCTGACCCTGCTGCCGGGCGAAAGCGTCACGCTGCGCGTGGCGTCCGCCGCCACGGGCGAGGCCCTGCGCGCCGCCCTGCACATCGAATCGCTGGCCGACGCGGTGCAAACCAATCCCTCCTCCATATCACGGGCTCCCTGACATGACCTATTTTTTGTATGACACGCGCATGCTTGACGTCTCCCGCCTTCGTGCCAGAGCAATCTGGCTCCCGGCCGTGGCGATGCTGCTCGCCGGCGCCTCTGCCGGCGCGGCCGAACCGCGCTTCTCGACGTCGTTCGAATCCGGCGACCCGGTTCCCGCCGCCCTGGCAGGTAACGGCTTGCGGGTGAGCTTGGGCGACGGCCCGGAACGCCCGTACGCGGCCAAGCCGCGGGTGGGTTACAGCGGCACGCGCGCGCTGCGCTACCTTGCTGACGGCACCGGAGGCCGCCTTCAGCTGTTCCCGGTCGACATCGTGATCGGCGCCGACACGACGCTGTCGTGGAAAGTCCTGCCGGAGATTGTCGAAGGCAATACCGGCGCCTCGACCGGCGTATCGCTGGACCTGGTGCTCGACGATGGGCGGCGGATATCAAGCCTGGCATTGCGTGACAATCACGGCGTACCCCTGGGCGCTGCCGCACAGGGGCACTCGAAGACGCTGTATCCGCAGCAGTGGGCGCATAAGGCGGTCCGGCTGGGCGAACTGAAAGGGCGCCGCATCAAGGCGATCGAGCTGGAACTGCAGCCCGCGGCCGGGACCGGCGCCATCGGCTGGCTCGACGACATCGCCATCGGCGGGCAGGCGCGCAGCGTGGCCACGCGGCCATCCGATTACGTGTTGACTACCCGCGGCACCCAGGCCAATGGCACTTTCTCGCGTGGCAATAACATTCCCGCGACGGCGATGCCGCATGGCTTCAACTTCTGGACCCCGGTCACCGACGCGGGCACGCTGGGCTGGCTGTATCGCTGGAGCGAACAGAATGGCGCGGACAACCGGCCGCGGCTGCAGGCGCTGTCCCTCAGCCACCAGCCCAGTCCGTGGATGGGCGACCGCCAGACTTTCCAGGTGATGCCATCAAGCGCGCAGGGACGCCCCGACGCCGACCGTGCGCGCCGCGCGCTGCCGTTCTCGCATGATCGCGAACTGGCCCGTGCGCACACCTATCGGGTGGACTTCGACAATGGCATCCGTGCCGAGATCGCGCCGAGCGAACGCGCGGCAGTCTTCCGTTTCCGCTTCCCGCGCGATGGCGATGCGAACCTGGTGTTCGATAACGTCGACCAGCGCGGCGGCCTGACCCTGGACGCGGCCACGCAGACCCTGCGCGGCTACACCGATACCCGCAGCGGCCTGTCCAATGGCTCCGCGCGCATGTTCGTGTTTGCGCGCTTCGACCAGCGCTGGCGCGACAGCGGCCTGATCGAGACCGGCCGGCCCACCGGCTACGTCAAGTTTTCGGCCGACAATGGCGAAGTACGCATGCGCATTGCCACCTCGCTGATGTCGGTCGAACAGGCGCGGCGCAACCTCGATCAGGAGATCGGCGACGCCGGGTTCGACACCGTGCGCGAGCGCGCGCAGGTGGCCTGGGACTCCGAGCTCGGCCGCGTGCGGGTCGAGGGCGCCAGCGACGATCAGCTGGCCACGATCTATTCCAATCTCTACCGCCTGTTCCTGTATCCGAACGTTGCGCATGAAAACGCCGGCAGCGCGAAGCAGCCCGACTGGCGCCACGCCGACCAGAGCAGTTGGTCCGAGAAGAACAGTGGCGGCGACGCGCTGCGCACCGCCACCCCGGTGCGCGCCGGCAAAACCTATGTCAACAACGGTTTCTGGGACACCTTCCGCACGACCTGGCCCGCGTACGCGCTGTTCGCGCCGCAACGCGCCGGCGAGATGATCGACGGCTTCCTGCAGCAGTACCGCGAGGGCGGCTGGGTCGCGCGCTGGTCGTCGCCGGGCTATGCGGACCTGATGGTCGGCACCAGTTCCGACGTGGCCTTCGCCGATGCCTGGCTCAAGGGCGTGCGCGGCTTCGATGCGCACCAGGCCTACGAGGCCGCGCTGAAGAACGCCACCGCGGTCCCGCCGGTGTCGAACGTCGGCCGCAAGG
>NZ_QYUP01000165.1 GCF_003590855.1 Massilia cavernae | reverse complement strand
TTTCGACGTTACAGCCACGGAACACGCGGCCGTCCTTGCATTCGATGGCCGCGCCAACCTTGAAGTTGGAGTAAGGCGTGTAGGCCAGTTCGCGCGCGGCGCGGGCTTCGTCGATCAGTTTTGCATATTTCATTCTTATCCCTTCGATGGACGGATAGTACGGTAAATGATCGGGTTCGCGGCAGGTTTTTCGGCGCCGATACGGTAGGCGGCCTGCACTTCGCGCACGGCCTGCTGGGCCGCCGCTTCGGTGCGAGCGTGGACCATCGCCAGCGGCTGGCCGACGGCAATCGCGTCGCCCAGTTCCGCCAGGCCGGTCAGGCCGACCGCGAAGTCGATCGCGTCTTCCGGACGGCGGCGGCCGCCGCCAAGGCTGACAACGGCCAAGCCAAGGCCGCGGCAGTCGGTCGCGGTGGCGTAGCCTGCTTCCAGCGCCGGAACCGGCAGCACGATCGGCGCCTGCTCCAGGTACTTGTCCGGGTTGTCGACCAGGTCGGCCGGGCCGCCCAGTTGCGCGACCATGCGCGAGAAGCGTTCCGCCGCTTCGCCCGAATCGAGGTCTGCCTGCAGCTTGGCGCGGGCATCGGCTTCGTTTTGCGCGAGGCCGCCAAGGATCAGCATCTCTGCGCACAGCGCCATCGTCACTTCGTGCAGGCGCGCCGGACGCGAACGGCCGGTCAGGTAATCCATCGCCAGGCGTACTTCCAGCGCGTTGCCGGCAACCGGGCCGAGCGACTCGTTCATCTCGGTCAGCAGCGCCGAGGTGCGGGTGCCGGCGCCGTTGCCGACGGCGACAATACTCTCGGCCAGTTCGACCGATTTTTCGTAAGTGGGCATGAAGGCGCCGGAGCCGACCTTCACGTCCATCACCAGCGCGTCGAGGCCCGCCGCCAGCTTCTTGGACAGGATGGAGCCGGTAATCATCGCGACCGATTCGACCGTCGCGGTGGTGTCGCGGATGCTGTAGAAGCGCTTGTCGGCCGGCGCGAGTTGCGCGGTCTGGCCGATGATGGCGACGCCGACTTCCCTGACCACCTTGCGGAACAACTCAGGGTCGGGGACGGTGCAGTAGCCGGGGATCGAGTCGAACTTGTCGAGCGTGCCGCCAGTATGGCCCAGGCCGCGGCCGGAGATCATCGGAACGAAGCCACCGCAGGCGGCGATCATCGGGCCGAGCATCAGCGACACCACGTCGCCGACGCCGCCGGTGGAGTGCTTGTCGACGACCGGGCCTGGCAGGTTCAGGGATTTCCATTCCATGACCTGGCCGGAATCGCGCATCGCCAGCGTGAAGGCGACGCGTTCGTCCATGTTCATGTCGTTGAAGTAGACGGCCATCGCGAGTGCCGCGATCTGGCCTTCGGTGACGCTGCCGTTCGGGATGCCGCGCACGAAGAACTGGATCTCTTCGGCGGTCAGTGCGCCGCCGTCGCGCTTTTTGCGGATGATTTCCTGAGTCAGAAACATTATTGTTTGCTCCAAAACGTCGTTCCCGCGGAAGCGGGAACGACGATGTTATTGTCCCGGGCGGCTTAAACGCCGTAAGGGATCCACACGTTCTTGACCTGGCTCGCGTGCTGTAGCACGGTGCGGCCGCAGGCCTGCTTCGCATCGAACCAGTCACGGCCCTTGCCGCCGCCAACCCAGGTGCGCTTCAGCGTCTCGGACGACAGGCGCTCGACCTCGGCGCAGCCTTCCGCCGAACCGTCGTGGCGCCACAGCGCATCGATGTCGCCGTGCGCAGCCATCGTGCGCGCCAGCTCGTCGGCCGAACCGGTGACGATGTTCAGCGCGCCGCCCGGCAGGTCGGAGGTGTCCAGCACCTGGTACAGGTCGGTCGCCGACAGCGGATGCGCTTCCGACGGCACCGCAATCACGCGGTTGCCCAGCGCCAGCGCTGGTGCGACCAGCGAGATAAAGCCCAGCAGCGGGTTCTCGTTCGGGCAGATCACGCCGATCACGCCGACCGGCTCGTTCAGTGCCACGGTGATGCCGTGCATCGGCGGCTGGTGCGCCTGGCCGTCGTACTTGTCGGCCCACGCCGCCCAGTAGAACAGGCGCTCGATCGAAGCAGCGACTTCGCGCTCAGGATTCTTCACGCCGGTCATCGCGGCCAGGCGGGCTGCGAATTCCTCTGCGCGGATCGCCAGGTTTTCGGCGATGTAGTACAGCACCTGCGCGCGGTTGTGCGCGGTGGCCTTCGACCAGCCGGACGCCTTGTGCGCCGCTTCGACGGCGTTGCGGATGTCCTTGCGGTTGCCTTCGCCGACGTCGGCCAGGAAGGCGCCGTTGGCGCCGGCGATCGCGCGGCTGTAGGCGCCGTCAGGACGCGCCTGCTTGCCGCCGATGTACAGCTTGGCGGTGCGGTCGACCGCGAACGGGTTGCCCGATTCAATCGACTTGACCTTGCCCTTTTCGGCGACGATAGGCGCGCTTGGGCGTGCATCTTCCGACAGCGGCGTCAGGTACTCGTACATGCCTTCCTTGCCGCCTTCGCGGCCGAAGCCAGATTCCTTGTAGCCGCCGAAGCCGCAGGCTGCGTCGAACTGGTTGGCGGTGTTGATCCACACCACGCCGGCCTTGATCTGCGGCGCCACGTCCAGCGCCAGCGAGATCGATTCCGACCATACGCAGGCCGCCAGGCCGTAAACGGTGTTGTTGGCCAGCTGGACCGCTTCGCCGGGGGTGCGGAAGCTCATCGCCACCAGGACCGGTCCGAAGATCTCGGTCTGCGACACGGCGGCCGACGTCGACGCGCCGGTGATCAGGGTCGGCAGGTACCACGAGCCTGCGCTTGGCGCTTCGCACGCCGGCTGCCAGACTTCGCAGCCTTCGGCGCGGGCCGATTCCACAAAGCCGTGGATGCGCTGCTGCTGCACCGGATCGACCAGGGCGCCGATGTCGTTCGACTTGTCGAGCGGCGAGCCGACGCGCAGGTTCTGCATGCGCACCTTGATCTTGGCGATGAAACGGTCGTACACCGATTCCTGCACCAGCAGGCGCGAGCCGGCGCAGCAGACCTGGCCCTGGTTGAACCAGATCGAATCGACCAGGCCTTCGACTGCCGCATCCAGGTCGGCGTCGTCGAACACGATGAACGGCGACTTGCCGCCCAGTTCAAGGGACAGCTTCTTGCCGCTGCCTGCGGTCGCCTTGCGGATGATGCGGCCCACTTCGGTCGAGCCGGTAAAGGCCAGCTTGTCGATGCCAGCGTGGTTGACGATCGCTTCGCCCACGCGGCCGTCGCCGGTGACGACGTTGACCACGCCCGCAGGCACGCCGGCCTGCTGGCAGATCTCGGCGAACAGCAGCGCAGTCAGCGAGGTGTACTCGGCCGGCTTGAAGATGATGGTGTTACCGGCGGCCAGCGCAGGCGCGATTTTCCAGGCCAGCATCAGGACCGGGAAGTTCCACGGCACGATCTGGCCGACCACGCCCACCGCGCGGTAGTCGGCGAATTCTTCCGACTGCAACTGCGCCCAGCCTGCGTGATGGTAGAAGTGGCGCGCGGCCAGCGGCAGGTCGGCGTCGCGGGTTTCGCGGATGGTCTTGCCGTTGTCCAGCGTTTCGAGCACCGCGAACAGGCGCGAGTGCTTTTGCAGCAGGCGCGCGATCGCGTACATGATCTTGGCGCGGCCGTGGCCACCCAGGGCGACCCAGCCCGGCTGCGCGCGGCGCGCGGCTTCGACGGCACGGTCGACGTCTTGCGAGGTCGCCTGCGTCACCTGCGCCAGTTCCGTGCCGTCGGCCGGGTTGTTGGAGGCGAAGGTGTCGGTGGCGTCGGTCCACGCGTTGTCGATGAACAGGCCGAAACGGCGTCCATGCTGGTCCAGCCACGCCTGGGCTTCTTTGGTGCTTTCGGGTGCGGGGCCGTAGTCCATAGTCTGGAGAATCTCTTTAATTGTTGGCATGACGAATCCGTTCGGTGTTTAAGGTTGCGCGTGGCGATGTGCGGCCGAGTAGGCGCCGGTGACGTAGTGCTCGAGCTGGCGCTCGATGTCGGTCATCAGGCTCGACGCGCCGATGCGGAACAGGTGCGGCTGCAGCCAGTCGTTGCCCAGTTCTTCCTTCATCACGGTCAGGTACTGCAGCGCGCTCTTCGCGGTGGACACACCGCCGGCCGGCTTGTAGCCAACCTGGAAACCGGTCTGCTCGTAGTATTCGCGGATCGCGCGCACCATCACCAGCGATACCGGGATGGTGGCGTTGACGCCTTCCTTGCCGGTCGAGGTCTTGATGAAATCGGCGCCGGCCATCATGCAGACCCACGAGGCCTTGGCCACGTTGTCCAGCGTGACCAGGTCGCCGGTGGCGAGGATCGCCTTCACGTGCGCATCGCCGCAGGCCTTGCGGTAGGCCAGCATCTCGTCGTACAGCGCCTGCCAGTTACCGGTCAGGACGTGCTGGCGGGTGATGACGATATCGATCTCGGTCGCGCCCGCGGCCACCGACAGTTCGATCTCGCGGATCTTGGTCTCGAGGCTGGACAGGCCGGCCGGGAAGGCGGTCGACACGGCGGCGATCGGCAGGCGGCCCTGCAGGATCTTGGCGGCCGGCTGGATCATCTCGTGGTACACGCAAACGGCGCCGGTGGTCAGCGACTCCAGGCCCAGGGCCTGCATCAGGTCCGCGCGCAGGGGACGCAGCGCCTTCATGCACAGGCGCTCGACGCGGCCCGGCGTATCGTCGCCGCCCAGCGTGGTCAGGTCCATGCACTGCACCGCGCGGATCAGCCACGCGGCCTGGTACTCCTTCTTCACCGTGCGGCGGTTCGCCAGGCTGGCGGCGCGGCGGTCGGCCGCATTGCGGTTGACCTTGATGTGGTTCACCCACCCGAGGTCGAGGCCGACGGCGGTGTTGCGTTTGAAGTCCAGGTTCTGGGTCATATTAGTGCGGTTCCGTTGGAGAGGGGTTTGACGCCGAGGTGCTTGGCCAGCGTGGCGCCGATGTCCGAGAAGGTCTCGGACATCGGCAGTTCCTGCGGCTTGACGGCCGGGCCGAAGAAGATCATCGGGATGTGTTCGCGGGTGTGGTCCGAACCCGGCCAGCTCGGGTCGCAGCCATGGTCGGCGGTGATCACGACCATGTCGCCTTCCTTCAGCTGAGCCATGAATTCCGGCAGGCGCGCGTCGAGTTCGTGCAATGCGTTGGAGTAGCCCGGTACGTCGCGGCGGTGGCCGAACATCATGTCGAAATCGACGAAGTTCACGAAGGTGAGCGACTTGTCGCCCGCTTCGCCGGTGACCTTCATCAGCGCGTCGAACAGCGCCATGTTGTCGACGCCCTTGACCATGCGCGATACGCCCTTGGTGGCGAAGATGTCGCTGATCTTGCCCAGCGCGATCACCTCGCCGCCTTCGTCATGGACGTGGTCGAGCAGGGTTTTCGCCGGCGGCGGCACGGCGTAGTCGTGGCGGTTGCTGGTGCGGCGGTAGTCGCCGTTCGAGCCCAGGAACGGGCGCGCGATCACGCGGCCGATGTTGTATGGCTTGACCAGCTCGTACGCCGCTTCGCACATGGCGTACAGCTTGTCGAGGCCAAAGTGCTCTTCGTGCGCCGCGATCTGCAGCACCGAGTCGGCCGAGGTGTACAGGATCGGCTTGCCGGTGGCGACCGATTCGTCGCCCAGCTGGTTGATGATTTCGGTGCCGGACGCGTGGCAGTTGCCGAGGAAGCCGGGCACGCCCGTCATTTCCTGCAGCTTGTCGGTCAGCTCCTGCGGGAACGACGGTACGGTGCGCGGGAAGTAGCCCCAGTCGAATTCCACCGGCACGCCGGCAATTTCCCAATGGCCGCTCTGGGTGTCCTTGCCGGTCGAGCGCTCGCGCGCCGCGCCCCAGGCGCCGGTGAAGCCGTCGCGCTTGTCGAAGCCGGCGGCCCACTCGCCGCTGGCCTTGTGGGCGGCTGCGGCCAGGCCCAGGCTTTCGAGGTTAGGCAGCGACATCGGCTTGCCTTGCTGCGCGGCCCAGGCGGCGATGTGGCCGAAGGTATTGGCGCCGGTATCGCCGTACTTGGCGGCGTCCGGCGTCGCGCCGAGTCCGAAGGAGTCCAGCAGGAGGATGAATGCGCGTGACATGTTATCGCTCGCTATATAAAAAGTGATCGGGACAGTCTAGGCCAATTACGCTGCGTCGCGCGGGGTTTTCGCCAAGCGCTCGAGGAAGGCCAGGATCAGGGTTACCAGGTCCTTGGCGCCGATGGCGGCGTACTTCAGGGTCTGCTCGTGCGACAGCGCGAAGGGCGACATGCCTTCGGCCAGGTTGGTGATGACCGATACGGCGGTGACCTTCAGGCCGCAGTGGCGCGCCGAGATCACTTCCGGCACCACCGACATGCCGACCACGTCGGCGCCGAGGCGTCCCATCATGCGGATCTCGGCGGCGGTCTCGAAGTTCGGGCCCGGATAAGCGACGAACACGCCTTCATGCAGGGTGATGCCCTTGTCGGCCGCGGTCTGCTTGACCAGGCCGCGGATGTCCGCGTCGTAGGCGTTGGACATGCTGAAGAAGCGCGGGCCGAAGCGGTCGTCGTTCTTGCCGACCATCGGCGTGCCCGGCAGCAAGTTGATATGGTCGGTCAGCGCGACCAGGCTGCCCGCATCGACTTCAGGGCGTAGCGAACCCGCGGCATTGGTCACGAACAGCATCTCGCAGCGCAGCAGCTTCATGGTGCGCACGGCGCTGGTCATCACGCCCATGCCGTAGCCTTCGTAGAAGTGGCCACGGCCCTTCATGCACACCACGTCCACGCCCGCCAGGTTACCCATCACCAGTTCGCCGGCGTGGCCATGGACGGTGCTGATCGGGAAGCCAGGCAGTTCGTCGAAGCCGATCGACACTGCATCGGTCATCTGCTCTGCCAGCACGCCCAGGCCGGAACCGAGGATCATCGCCACGCGCGGTTCAAAACCGGGTTTGCGGGCGCGGATGACTTCGACGGCGTCAAAAGGGGTGTTGTCGGACATGGTTTTCCTTGTGGTGTTCTTGGTGGTAGCGGGCCCGGCGGCGCCAGTAATGCGAAACGCGGCGCCCAGACGATTGCGTGGTGGCGCCGCGTGGCTGAAGTGGGGCTTGCTAAATATTATAACTATGCATTACGCTCGATATGTACGGCAAATACCATTTTTCTTGGCTATTTATTTGGATGTCGTATAAATCAGGGAGGGCTTCGGATGAGGCGGGAACCCATGCCGAGCCCGCTGGACCAACACAGTGTAGAAGTCCGCGGCAAGGCCGCAGTGCCGGTGACGGGCGCCGGCGAAATGTAAGCGATTACTTACTAGCGGTCGCGCTGGCGATGCAGGTTGGCGGCGCTGTCGTTGCCGCGGGCATCCTTGACGCGGTAGTCGTCACCCAGGTTGCCGCCGGTTTTCACGTCGTCGTTGTGCTGCCGCTCATTGCGCTCGCGCTCCACCTCGAGCTCGACGCGGGAGTCCGGGTTCCGGGGAGCTGGCTTCGTATTCATGATGTCCTGTCTTGTGTGGTGGGGTGCTATGGAAGTATCTGGAAATCGCGCCGCCAGAACCGTTCGTTGGCACACATACCACAATTAAAGTGATTTGACATGGCTTGAACAACTGTTTATAATTCAAAACAAATGTTTATCCGATTGCGAACCGTGACCGAACTCAGCAAAAAAGACCAGCTCTACGCACTGATCCGCGCCAACCCCTTCATTTCGCAGCAAGACCTTGCGCAAGAGCTCGGACTGTCGCGCTCCGCCGTCGCCGGCCATATCGCGGGACTGATCCGCGAGCGCCGCCTGCTCGGCCGGGCGTATGTACTGGCGGACCGCCGCCCGGTCGTCTGCATCGGCGCAGCCAACCTCGACCGCAAGTTGCGCTCAACCGGTCCCCTGCAGATGGGCACCTCGAATCCCGCGCGCCAGGACGAATCGTTTGGCGGCGTGGCCCGCAACATCGCCGAAAACCTGGCGCGGCTTGGCGCCCCGGTAGGTCTTGTCACCGCCGTCGGCAGCGACGCATCCGGCGCCGCCCTGCTCGCGCACGCGGAAGGCGCTGGCATCGATACGCGCGGCAGCCTGCGCCTCGGCGGCAGCTACAGCGGCACCTATACCGCCATCCTCGACCAGCAAGGCGACATGCTGCTGGCGCTGGCGGACATGGCGCTGTACGACCAGCTGACGCCGGAGTTCATCGCCCGGGTCCAGCCGCAGCGCGCCGGCGCCGCGCTTACCGTGGCCGACCTGAACCTCCCGCACGACACCGTGCGCGCGCTGCTCGATGACGCCGCGCGCGACTCCGTGCCGCTGGTGGTGGTGGCGGTATCGCAGCCGAAGATGGACCGGCTGCCGCTGGACCTGACCGGCCTGCGCCTGCTGATACTGAACCAGGGCGAACTTGAAACGCGCACTGGCAAGCCGATTTCCGGCGACGCCGACCTGGCGGCCGCCTGCGCCGCCGTCCAGGCGCAAGGCGCGCAGGACATCATCGTCACGCGCGGCGCCGGCGGTGTCAGCTTCACCACCGCGAACGGCATCGCCCACCTTCCGGCGCTCGCCGCGAACGTCGTCGACGTCACCGGCGCCGGCGACTCCTTCGCCGCGGCGGTGTGCTGGACGCTCTACCAGGGCGGCAGCGACCTTGCCCAGGCCTGCAGGCGCGGCCTGCACCTCTCCTCCATGACGGTGGCCTGCGCGGAAACCGTCTCACCTGCCCTCGCGCCCGATTCGCTCGACGCCATCGACGCGCTCTTTTCAACGCCGGGCGAACAGCCGTTCAACGCCCTCTACAAGGATTGACCATGCACCAGTTCCTCTTGTTTTCCCCCGAAGTAGCCGCCGCGCGCGCCGCCGGCAAGCCGGTCGTCGCACTCGAATCGACCATCATCTCGCACGGCATGCCGTACCCGCAGAACGTGACGACGGCAAAGGAGGTCGAGCAGATCATCCGCGACGCCGGCGCTGTGCCGGCCACCATCGCCATCATCGACGGCAAGATCTGCGTCGGCCTGTCCGACCAGCAGCTTGAACTGCTGGGAAGCTCGCCGGACGCGATGAAGGTGAGCCGGCGCGACCTGCCCTACGCGCTGTCGACGCGCAGCCTGGGGGCCACCACCGTGGCGGCGACCATGATCTGCGCCGCGCTGGCCGGCATCCGCGTGTTCGTCACCGGCGGCATCGGCGGCGTGCACCGCGGCGCCGAGACCAGCTTCGACATTTCGGCCGACCTGCAGGAACTGGCGAATACCGACGTGGCGGTGGTATGCGCAGGCGTCAAATCCATCCTCGACATCGGCCTCACGCTCGAATACCTCGAAACGCATGGCGTGCCGGTGATCAGCGTAGGCCAGCCGGGCTTCCCTGCCTTCTTCACGCGCGACAGCGGCTTCAAGGCCGACTTCCAGCTCGATACCGCGCTGGAGCAGGCCGCCTTCATCCAGACCAAATGGCAGCTGGGCCTTCACGGCGGCGTCGTCGTCAGCAATCCGGTGCCGGAGGCATCAGCAATGCCGAAGGACGAGATCGACCGCATCACCTTGCAGGCGCTGGCCGAAGCCGATGCGGGCGGCGTGACCGGCAAGGCAGTGACGCCGTTCCTGCTGGACCGCATCAAGCAGCTGACCGCAGGCCGCAGCCTTGCGACCAACATCGCGCTGGTGAAACACAACGCACTGGTTGGCGCGCAGCTTGCGGCCGCCATGCACGACCTGCCCGGAATGCAAGCGATCTAAACCAGGAACACCGCCATGTCCATCGACCTGAAACAGCTGAAGTACTTCCTCGCGGTCGCCGAGGAAAAGAGCTTCAGCCGCGCCGCCGAACGGCTGCACATCTCGCAGCCGCCACTGAGCCAGCAGATCATGAAGCTGGAAGCCGAACTTGGCGTCAAACTGTTCGCGCGCACCACGCGCACTTTCGAACTGACAGTGGCCGGCAAGGCGCTGATGGTGGAAGCGGCCGAACTGCTGGCGCGGATGCGCATGACGATCGACACCGTGCGCCAGATCGACCGCGGCGAAGTCGGACGGCTGCGCGTCGGCATCGTGGGTTCGGCGATGTGGGGCCCGATCCCGAGCCTGCTGGAGGAATTCCAGACCAAGTTCCCGAACGTGACATGGACGCTGCACGAGTCGGGGCCGCCGGTGCAGTACGACGCGCTGCGCGGCAGGCAGATCGACGTCGGCTTCTGGCGCGAACCCAGGCTCGACGACGACGAGCTAAGGAACGGCAACCTGCATCAGGAGCTCTGCTTCCGCGAGAACGTGTGCGTGGCGGTGAACGAGCATCACCCGCTGGCCAAGCGACCGCACATCGAGTTGATGGACATCGCGAACGAACCGATGCTGACGCTGGCCCTGGACAAGTCGTCGTTCCCGCGCTACCTGATCCAGTGCTGCGTCGACGCCGGTTTCCAGCCGACGATCTTCCAGGAGGCGAGCGAGCCGCAGACGCTGCTGGCGATGGTGGGCGTGGGGCTCGGCGTGACCCTGGTCCCGGAGACCACCAGCCGCATCGGCTGGCCGGGCGTGATCTTCTTGCCGATCAAGACCAATCCGCCGTCGGCGAATTTGTATGTGGCTTATTCGACGCAGGACGATGCGCCCGTTGTGCGGGCGTTCCTGAACATCATCAATCCGCCGGCGGCATAGGCGGCTCTAGTGCCCGCCCGCCCCCGGATCGACCACCCGCGTCGGCTTCGGCGCCAGCCAGATCACCGATGCCGCCACGACGAACAACACGCTGACAACCGCAAATACCTGGTTCGTCGCCAGCGTCACGCTCTCGGCGACGATCATCCCGTCAAGCGCCTGCAGCACCGCATCCGCCGCCATCCCTGCTCCTTCCAGCGTCGACCTTACGCTGTTGTCCGCATCGGCCAGCCCCACCAGTTCGGCGTGATGCCTGGTAGCCTGGTCCTGCCATGAGGTGGTGACCACCGACGTCGCAAAAGCGCCCGACAAGGTCCGCAGGAAGTTCATCAGTCCCGCCGCATTCGCCATCTCGTGCTCCTCCACGCTGGCCATCGCCAGCCCGGTGGTCGGGATGAAGAAGAACGGCAACCCAAGACCCATCACCATCAGCGGTATCGCGATGTCCCAGAAGCCCATGCCGCTGGTGGCCACGGTGCGCCACGCCGTCACTGCCCCCAGCAGCAGCACGCCGCCGAAGATCAGCCGGCGCGGATCGACCTTCGCGCTCAGGCCCGCGGCCAGCGGCGCCACACACACGGCGAACACGCCGGTCCATGCGGTTGCCAGGCCCGCCTGTGTCGACGTGTAGCCCATGAAGCTTTGCAGCCACAGCGGCGTCAGCACATTGATGCCGAAGAAGGCGGCAAACGCCAGGCTGATGGTCAGCACGCTGACGCTGAAGCCCCTGTGCCGGAACACCCGCAGGTCGACAATCGGATGCTCCGCGTGCAGCTCCCAGATCAGGAAGGCGGCAAAACCGATGGCGGCGATACAAGCCAGCGCCACGATCTGGCCGGACGCGAACCAGTCGAGGTTCTTGCCTTCGTCCAGCATCAGCTGCAGCGAGCCGACCCAGATCACCAGCAGCACCAGGCCCACCACGTCGATCGAGTTGCGCAGCAGCGCACCTTCATACCGTTTGAGAAGGCGCCAGCCCATGAAGGCGCAGGCAGCGGCAATCGGCACGTTGATGAAGAAGATCCACGGCCACGAATATTCGTCGCACAGGTAGCCGCCGAGGATAGGCCCCAGCACCGGCGCGATCAGGGTAGTCATCGACCACAGGCCGATCGCGGCAGGCGCCTTCTCGGCCGGGAATATCCGCAGCAGCAGGGTCTGCGACAGCGGCATCAACGGGCCGGCCGCAAAGCCCTGGCAAATGCGCGCCATGACCAGCATGCCGAGCGAGTTCGCCATGCCGCACAGGG
>NZ_QYUP01000164.1 GCF_003590855.1 Massilia cavernae | reverse complement strand
TTGTACTGCTGGCGCACCAGCTCCTGCAGCTGCAGTTTCAGGTTGGCCGAGAACTGGGGCGGGACCACGCTGGTCTTCCTGCAATCGCTCACAGGCTGGCTCGGCAGGAAAAAGAATTCGCTGGTCAGGGACCGGTCGACGAACGGGATTTCGGCCCACACCACGAAGCCGAGCCGGTCGGCCAGCTCGGCGGTGTACCGCGAATGGGGATAATGCGCCAGCCGGATGGTATTGGCGCCGAGTTCCTTGATCAGCCCGAGCGACTCATCGATCTCGGCCTTGCCGATGGCCCAGCCCTTGTCGATGTAATCCTGGTGCAGGCTGACACCATGCAGCGGGGTCAGCTTGCCGTTCAGGAAAAAGCCCTTGTCGGCGTCGAACCGCATCTGCCGTATGCCGATATCCTGCACCACTTTGTCGATGGTCACCCCGGCCTTGTCCCTGAGTTCGACCACCAGCTTGTACAAATACGGATCGTCCATGCCTTGCCACAAATGGGGCTGCGGCACGACCAGCTGCTGGCTGGCCTCGACCCTGGCGCCAGCCTTGATGGCGACCGACTTCTGCGCGCGCTGGACCTGCTTGCCATTGTGATCGAGCAGCGCAAGGTGCACGCTGACTTTGCCGTCCTGCCTGGCATCGTTGTTCAGTTTGGCGCGGACACTGAGCATCGCCTTGCCGCCGGTAATCGCGGTAGTCCTGGCGAAGATGCCAGAACTGCCCAGGTCGTCCAGCGCGAAGTGGGCGGCATGCGGGGTCGCGATCAGCGAAACATCGCGGTACAGGCCGCCGGACATGTTGAAGTCGCCAGAGAGCGGCGCGATCGCGGTCAGGTCGCTGCCGGTGGTCGGCGCGCTGTTGTCGGTCTTGACCAGCAACACGTTTTTACCGGCCAGCAGTTTGCCGGTCACGTCGAAGCGGAAGGCGGTGAACGCGCCCTTGTGCTGGCCGAGTTTCTTGCCGTTGAGCCAGACGTCGGCGACGATGCTGGCGCCATCGAACTGCAGCCATTGGGTCGCCCCGCCGGATGGCTTGTCGAATTCAAGGCGATACCAGCCACGGCCGCGCTTGTATTGTTTGCTGGCAGGCGTGGTCTGTGCCGTGCTGGCGGCGTCGCTGCCGTTCCAGGTGTGCGGAAGGCTGACCGTCTGCCAGGCTGCGCCAGAGGCGACGAGCGCGGCGTCGTCGCTGAGCGCGTCGTCCTGCACGAACTTCCAGCTTTGCAACAGCGGCGTGGTGGTCCGCACCTCAACTGCATTGAGCGCCGGATTGGCGCCGTGAGCGCATGGTATGACGGGCAAGGCCAGGCTGAGCGCGAGCGCCAGCGGGATTGTTTTTGCAAAAGAAAACTGCTTCATCTTCTATCTCCGTGGTTATATTTACTTATGGATACGTGAGGCCGAACCCGAATGGGTACAGCGTGTCGGCCGGCGCATAACCCGGCGCGTCCGGCGCGTTGTCGATCACCGCCTGCAATGTCCTGGCCAGGGCAAACGGCAGCTTGCCGGTGGGCTTGAAGCGGCCGCTGAGCACTTCCAGCAGCGCCTGCTCCTTGACGCCGAAGGTGGCGACGATGGCGCCGGCATCCTTCAGCCCGCTGGCATCGTCGAGTACATAAGGGTTGCGAAAGTAGATGTCCAGGATCGTTTTTTCCGGCCCCACCTCGCGCATGACCGCCTGGATTTCCGCCAGCGACGGCGAAATCTGCCAGGACTGCGCGCTCGCCATCGTCGAGAACGACAGCCGGCTCGCTTCCCACGGCAGCGCTCCGCCGAACAGCAGCCCCAGCGGCGCGCCAGGCATAAATTCGACGTCGTCGGAACAGGTCGGATTCATGGCCGGGTAAAGGCTGCAGCCGTCCTCGGCGCCCCAGGTCTTGCCGGTGCGCGGGTTGAGCCGGGCCGGGTCGGCCCCGCTGCCTGGGCTCCTGGTGCGGTAGCCGCTGGTATTGACGTTGCGAACCAGAATGCGGATCAGCGCGAAGTCCTTGCCCGCGGCACTAGGCCGCGCCTGGCCGGGGGCGACCGATCCATCGGTCACGCTATAGCCGTACTGCTCGACTTCGGCCTTGTTCATGCCCATCGTGTAGAGTTTGGCGCCCGCCCGCAACGGCAGGGTCGGGCCGGCCCCGCCCTGCGCCCGGTTTTGCAACAGGACAATCGACTGCTTCTGCACTTCCCGGCCCACTGCGAGGTGGGCTGCGCTACCGACCAGGCTTGCGGCCTGGCCTGCATCCACAAACGGGTTCTCGAACAGGCCAAGCTGGAATTGCTCGGTCAGCAGGCGGGTCGCGGACAGGTTGACCCGCTCCTCGCTCACCAGGCCGGCCTTGAGCAGGTCGGTGATGGTCGCCACCTTGTTGAAGCCCGACAGGGTGTCGGTGCCACCGTTGATCGCCGCCGCCACCCGTTGCGGAATGGATTTGTGTTCCAGTCCCCAGGCACGGTCATTGATGATGCCGGTGTCGGAGTTCACGTTGCCCCGGAAACCCAGGCGGTCGCGCAGCAGGTCATTGACGATCTGCCGGTTGAATGCGAAACCGACCTGGTCGTAGGTGACGCCCTCGTAGCGGACCTTGATCGGCACCCCGTAGTACGGCATCACCGACGACACGCCGGCGGCGATGGCGGCCTTGAACGGTTTGAGCCCGTAGGCGAAGTTGCCGCTCGGGTAGACTTGCGCCTTGCCGAACGAGTAGTGCGGATCCAGCCCGTCTTCCTGCGCGCCGCCGCCGGGGAAATGCTTGATCGTCAGCGCCACCGCCGATTGCGGGTTCAGCGGTCCACCCTGCAAGCCTTCGACCAGCGCCGTCATGATATTCGCGGAGAGGTCGGCGTCTTCGCCAAAGGTTTCATGAACCCGATACCAGCGCGGTTCGGTGGCGAGGTCGGCCTGGTAGCCATACATGCCGCGTAGCCCAATCGCGCGCCACTCCTGGCCCATGACCCTGGCCAGCGACCTGGCCGGCGACATGTCGCCTGTGCCGAGCGATGCGGCGGCGATCCCCGGCTCCTTCGGAAACTCGGTGAGGATGCCGGCTCCGCTCCCAACGCCGAAACGCGGATCGGTTTCGACGTGGTTGCGCGGATTGCTCTTGAATAGCACCGGAATGCCGAGCCGCTGCGCTTCGGCCAGCGCCTGGATCTTGTTGGTGAACTGCGCAGCCTGCTGCGCCGTGATCACCAATCCGCCCGGGCCGGCCGCTTTCACGCTGCCGTCGCAGGTGGCCGCGACTGCGTCGACCACGTTGCGGAAGATGAAGCGCGACATTTTCTCCGACACGATGAACCTGGTCGCATCGGCCGGCAACGCGCCGGCGCAGCCCGCGTTCAGGGTGTCGATCAGCATCAGGCCGGCCTTCTCCTCCAGCGTCATCTGTGCCACCAGGTCGCCGACCCGCACCCCGACCGGCAGGCGCCAGTCTTCGTACGGGTCGAGCCGGCCGTTACCGTTCAAGTCCTTGAACTGATACCCGCCGATTGTCAGCACCGCTTTGCCTTGGGCGCCGATCGCAGGCTGGGAGGGCGCGGCGAGGCAGGCGCCGGCCGCGAGCGTTGCGCCCGCGAGCACAAGCGTCCTGCGCAAAAAAGCCGGGCGGTGGCCAGACCGTCGAGCAAGGGATGAACGATTAGAAATCATATTTCAGGCGAACTCCATAGTAACGCTGCGAATTGCGTGGCTCAGCAGGCTGAGCAGCTGTCGGTCGAGGTCGTTGACAGTGGTCGCAAAAAACAGCCTCGCGCACACTGTCCACCGGTAGTTTCCCGCCGTTTTGCTATTCGTCCTGGCGGCGCGCCTAGAACTCGTACTTCACGCGCAGACCGACATAGCGCTGCGAATTGCGGGGCAGCATCTGGCTCAGCACGTGGTGCGTACCGCCGTAGAGGTCGGCGGTATCGCCAACAAAGGTGGCGTAGCTCTTGTCGAACAGATTGTTGACAAACAGCGTCACCTTGAACGCATGCGATGGACTGCTCAGCGCAATGCTGCCGTTCACCACGCCGTAGCCCTTTTGCACCTGGAGCGGATTGGCTTTCAGGTCGAAATTAACCTCGGACTGGTACTGGTAATTCAAGTTGGCGATGCCGCTGAAGCCGTCACCGATCGGGAAGTTGTAGGTCGCGCCCAGGGTAGCCTTGACCTCGGGCGCATTCGACAGGCGCTTGCCGCTCAAATCTTGTACGAAGCCATTGCCAAGCGGGACGCAACCCAGCGCGAGTGTCTGCCCCAGGTAGCAGCCGGCGTTCTTGTACGACGCGATCTTGGCGTCGACATAGGCCAGCGAAGTTTCCAGCAGCAGCGCGTTGGTCGGCTTGGCAGTGACTTCCAGTTCCACGCCTTTGGTGCGCAATTTGCCGACGTTATTGACGGCGTTCTGCAGCAGCTGGGTGGTCGGATCGACGACCGAGGACTGCGCCTGGAAATCCTTATAGTCGGTCAGGAAGGCGGTGGCGTTGAGCTGCACGCGGTTTTGCAGGAAGCGGCTCTTCAGACCGAACTCATACGCCTTCGACGTTTCCGGCGCCACAGGGCGGTTGATCCGGGACTGGTCGAAGCCGCTCGACACATCGTAGCCGGCGCCCTTGTAGCCGGTCGCGAACGAGGCGTACACCATGACCGCCTTGTCCAAGTCGTGCTGCAGCGCTACCTTGCCGGTGACGACGTCGTCGGTGCTGGCGCCGATGAAGCGGGCCGGGACGGCAGGCAGCAGGTCGGTGAAGTCGACATGGATTCTTTCGCGGTTGTAGCGGAACCCGGCACTGACGCGGGTTGCGTCGGTGAGCTTGTACTCGCCTTGGGTAAACGCTGCCACGGTGCGGTTGCCGGTGGTGGCCGCCCAATTAGCAGCGAGCGGGAATCCGGCACGGCCGCGGGTGAAGGAACGGTCGCTGTCCGAATCCGAATAGTAGAGGCCGGCAAGGTAGTTGAGCGCGCCGTCGCCATTCGAGGCGATACGCAGTTCCTGGGTCAGCATCTCGGAGCGATACGGGCCGCCCATCGGGATGCCGCCCGGGAAGGCGCCGCGGGAGAATATCGCCAGCAGGGGGATCTCGGTGTTGTCGATATCTGCCACGTAATTGTATTTCCAATCCTGCCAGGTGGTGACCGACGTCAGCGTATGGCTGTCGAGCTGGTAGCTCAAGGTGCCCGCGAAGCTGGTGTTCTTGCTGTCGGTGAAGCCGGCAGTATCCATGCGGATGTTGCGGTTCTCAGGACCCGGCGTGATACCGGCCAGGGCCGGCGCAAGCGGCTGGCCGAACAGGCGCGCGCCGGCCGGAGCCGACAGCAGCGTCAGCACCGGACCTTCGACGCGGCGAGTACCGTAGTCGGCAATGATCTTGCCGCGCAGCCGGGCGGTTGGCTTGAAGTCGACCCGCGCGCGCATGCCCTTGGCGGTTTCGCCATTCTCATCGTCGCCGGTGGTCAGGTTGGTGATGTCGCCGTCGCGTTTGACCTTGTAGGCATTCAGGCGGAATCCCACCTCGTCGGCAATCGGCCCGGAGACCGAC
>NZ_QYUP01000163.1 GCF_003590855.1 Massilia cavernae | reverse complement strand
GGGCGTTGACCGCCGCGCCCATCGCCGTGAACAAGTCGATCGCCAGGCCGTTGGTGCGGAACTTGACGCCTTTCAGGTCCTCGGCCCGGGTGACGGGCTTCTTGAACCAGCCAAGCGGCTGGGTCGGCATCGGCCCGGTGAGGAAGGAAACCACGTTGGCGCCGATCGAGTTGTACAGCTTGGCCAGCAGCTCCTTGCCGCCGCCGTACTTGTGCCATGCCAGCACCATGTTCGCGTCCATGCCGAAGACCGGGCCGGAAGTCCACAGCGCGATCGCGGCCTGCTTGCCGTAGTTGTAGCCCATGACTCCGTGGCCGCCGTCCAGCGTGCCTTTCGATACCGCGTCGAGCAGGCCGAAGGCGGGAACCACCGCGCCGGCCGGCAGCACCTCGATCTTCAGCTCGCCGCCGGTCATGTCGTTAACTTTCTTGGCGAAGTCCTGGGCGTATTCGTGGAAAATGTCCTTGCTCGGCCAGGTGCTCTGGAAGCGCAATTGGGTGGGGGCTGTCCGGTGGCGATCATCGGTACCGCGAGGGCAGTGCCTGCGGCGGCGCCGATGAATTTCCTGCGGTTCGAAACGGCTTCCTTTGCTGCGGTGTCGCTCTTCTTCATCGTGTGTCTCCTGTTATTAGTATTTACATGGACCAGACCGATAAATCCTGACGCGTACGACTGCGGCCTGCATCTCCCGAAGGTTGTATGCATGACAAGCTCAGCAAGAATGTTCCCGGATGCTTACAGATTGCTTACACCGGGTGGCCAATCAGGAGAAATGAAGAAGCGGGCGCGCTCCCTACGAGATGAGGGACACATCGAACACGCGTTCGGCCAGCCACACCAGCGACACCAGCACGATGGTGGCCGAACCGCCGCCCAGCACCACGGTGCGGTACCAGCCGGTGTTCCGCGCCAGGTAGGCCAGCGGCAGGAATACGGCGACGATGGCGACCTGCCCGACTTCGACGCCGACGTTGAAGCCGACCAGCGACAGCGCCAGCGAAGCTTGCGGCAGTCCCAGGTCGATCAGTACGCTGGCGAAGCCGAATCCGTGCAGCAGGCCGAAGGCGAAGGCCATCTGCGCGCGGCGGCGCTGGAACAGCGGCCACAGATTGTTCAGCGCGGCCAGCGCCACCGAGGCGGCAATCGCCGCTTCCACCAGCCGCGAAGGCAACGACAGCAGGCCGAGGGTGGCCAGGGTCAGGGTGATCGAGTGGGCCAGCGTGAAGGCGGTGACGATCTTCAGTACGTCGATGGCGGCCATGCGGAAGGTGGGGGCGCCCTGCCATTGGCGGCCCTGGTACACCAGCACGGCAGGCAGCAGCAGCGACAGCAGGAACAGGATATGGTCGAAGCCGATCCAGATATGCCATATCCCATGCCGCACGTAGTCGCCGAACTGGAGCCACTTCGACGTTTCGCCAAGCTGCAGCGACTGGCGCGCCGCGTCGGGCGTGAAGATCGCGGTGCTGGTCTGGTCCTGGTGGCGGAACTTCAGCAGCCCCTTGTGCTGCGGGTCGATGTCGAACAGCAGGCGGTAGTCGACGTCGAGTACGGCGATGCCGGCCCCGCAGTCGGCGCGCAGGCGCAGCACCGCGTAGGCGCCGTCGGTATGGTCGTCCAGCAGGTGTTGCGTCACCTCCAGCGGGCAGTCGGCGCCGGCGCTCGACAGCTTCAGGCGCGCCAGCGCATAGGCGGCGATCGCATCGTGGCGCGCGCGCACCTCGTCCCAGGTCAGTTCGCCATTGCCGTCGGCGTCGAGCCCGATCGCCATGTCGAGGTCGCGCAGGGCGATGTCCCACTGGCCTTCGACCCGGGCGCCGTCGACGGCGAGGGCGAGGTAGCTGTCGCTCGGCTTGTGCGCGGATGCAGGCAGGGCGCACAGCAGCGCGGCGGCGGCGAGGATCGCGGCGCTCCCCCAGCGGCGCATCATGCGCCGGCTTTCAGTTGTTGCAGGGAGGTGATGGTGCGGTCTTCGATGCCTGACGTTTTCAGCCAGTCGCGCACCAGCGCGGCGGCTTCGCGGTCGCCGCTGGCGACGGCGGCGTCGGCCAGTATCCTCAGGTCGGCGGGTTCTTTCTGCACCGCCCAGTTAAGCTTGGCCAGCCTGACGGCGGCGGCCGGGTCGTTGCGCAGGCCTAGTTCGAAGCGGGCCTGCTCGCGCTGGTGCACGGTGTCGCCGCGCAGCATGGCCGCTTCGAAGCGGTCGCTCAGGGTGTTGGCCGCCTGCGTGGCATTCGGCGAGCCGGTCGCCTTCAGCGCCAGCGCGTAGCGCAGCAGCAGGGCATCTGCGCGCGTCTTGCCGGCCAGGAGTTTCACCACTTCCGGCGCGCGGCCATGGTCGAGCAGGAAGTCGGCCCACGCCGCCAGCAGGTAGCTGTCGGCGCTGTCCTGCGCCAGCGCCTGGCGGTAGTAGCGTTCGGCGGCCGTGTCGTCGCCCACGCGCGCGGCCATTTCCGCCAGCAGCGTGACGGCCCAGGTGCGCACGCCCTCGTCGGCGGGCGGATGCCGTTCGAGTGCCTGCTTCAGCTGCTCGTAGCTGGCGCGCGCCTGGCCGCTGACGCTGCCCACTTCCGACAGGCAGGTTTGCACCACCAATTCGGGCGCGCGCGAATACAGGCGCATGCAGCTGGCCTTCGCGCCCGCGAAGTCGCCGGTGATCGCCAGCACGGTGGCGCGGGTCAGCCAGGCCTGGGCATTGCCGCTGTCGCGCCTGACGACGGTGTCGAGATCGGCCAGCGCGGCCGCGAACTGATGGGTGCTCTGGCGCAGGGTGGCGCGCAGCACCAGGATCTCGTCCGGCGGTGCGGGCTGCTTCCACCACGGCGCCAGTGCCGCTTCGGCGTAGCCCAGGTAGCGCGGGTCGCCTTCGATGCGGGCCTGCCCGATGTAGCGCCGCGCGAGTGCGGCGGCGAGGGCGATGCTGGACGGATTCTTGCTCAGTTGGGCGCGCAGGCCGGCCAGTTCTCGCTGAACCGGATCGACGCGGGCCGGCAGCCGTTCGACGACCTGGCTGCCTTTGGATGGGATGTAGGGTTCTGCATGGAGGCCGTGCTGCGCGGCGGGCGCCATTAGCGCGAGGATGAGGCAAAGGCGGGCAAGCGTCATGAATTACTCGTCTTTTTGTTCGGATGGGAGGAAGGTAGCATACCTTCCTCCCGCCTGATTACGGCACTGCCTCCGGCTCGGTATCCTCGGGCGCGGTTGCCGTTATCGTGTCGATCGCGACTGGTTCATCCTGGTCCAGCAAGGATGCCACCCGCGCCGCGACAATGGTGAAGAAGCTGTCGACAACAACCGCCGGCGGCGTCGGCGCAGGCGGAGGGCTGCCGCCGCCAGTGTCATTGCTGCTGTTACAGGCCGTCAGTAGCACGCCGGCCGCCAGCGTAAGCACGACAGCCGGGGCGCGCTTCCGCCAGGTGCTTTGAAGTGTGCGC
Source organism: Massilia cavernae (assembly GCF_003590855.1). Classification (GTDB taxonomy): domain Bacteria; phylum Pseudomonadota; class Gammaproteobacteria; order Burkholderiales; family Burkholderiaceae_D; genus Telluria_A; species Telluria_A cavernae. Next base: position 2,803 of record NZ_QYUP01000163.1, on the reverse strand, counting down.
ATGATGTCCTCCTCTTAGTTATTGCCTGGCAGCGGCGTGTTCAGGTAAGGGAAGGCCGGCTTGTAGTCGGCTGCGGTCTTGCGCACGCCATCGGTCAGCGCCGCGCCGCCCGCGGGTGCATCGCCCGGCCTGCAGCCAAGCTGCAGCGTGTCGGCCGCGCCGGTCAGCACGCACAGGGCGCCCATGGCCACGCGCAGCGACAGGTCGGTCACGTCGTCGGCCGGACGGCGGCCGTTAGGGAAGCCGGCGTTGTCGCCGCCCGCCACGCCCAGCGGATTCTGTGCGGCCAGCGCGGTAGGCGCAATGCTGGTATTAAGCCGCATCATCTCGGAAGCCACTACGTTCCTCGGCTGGTTGACGCCAGCGATCCCCTTCAGGAACACGGTAACCAGGTCGTTGCGCGGGAAGTTGGTCGGCGCCTTGGCGGTCGGGAACAGCGATTCGATCAAGGCCGGCAGCACAGGGTTGGTGACATAGTCGATGAACTGCGCGTCATCCCTCGGCTTGGACGTGTTGAAGCGGTCCTTGTCGTCCAGGCCGATCACGACTTCGTTCACCAGCGGCATGCCGATGCGCGACACCTGGCTCCATGCCCCGCCTTCCTTGACGGCGTTGTTGATGCCCGATGCAGGCGCGGGGTTCAGCAGTCGCCCCTGGCGCATGCTGGCGGTGGCGTAGGCGCCGATGACAGGTTCGCCGGCCACGGTCAGGCAGGAGATCGGGATCTCCAGCGCAATGGTGCTGATGTTCTTGCCTTCGAGGTCGTTCGGGTTGCCGCCGGTTTCGGCCCCCAGTGGATTCAGGTTGAACAGGTCGAAGGTCTTGCCCACTGCTATATAGAAGGACTCCCTGCGCTGGCCGACGAACACGCGGCCGGTGCCGCAGCCGGGAATTGCGATGTCGTACATGTGCAGGTTGGCATAGGTTTCGTAGCCACTTGCGCCGCCGAAGACCTTGTCGCCGATGTTATCGACCGGCTTGTCGAATTCGGTGGCGCCGCCGGTCGAGGCCAGGCGGCTGCGGGTGCCGGTGCGGCGGTCGCCCCTGACCATGTCGATGGTGTAGGTTTCGCGTGCGTTGAGCGCAGCCGGGTTGACGCCCCTGATGGTGGACGAATTAATCAGCGGGATCAGCACCGACTTGCCGCCGACGTTCAGCGCGGTGCGCTTGGAGGTGTTCTTGAAGCGCAGCTGGAAGGTCACGTCTTCCCTGGCGTCGCCGTTGTTATCGACGTGGATCTCGTACAGCGCGTTCTGGTCGAACTGGAAGAAATTCGGGCCGCCCTGCGGGTCCTGGAAGGGGATGAAATTGGCGATCATGGTCACGTAATCCTGGCGTCCCGGCGCATAGCTGCGGAACATGTAGAAATCGGTGCCGTCGACTTTCGGTGCGTTGGTCAGGAAGGGCGCCTCCCGGTGGCTGGACGCGCTGGCCGGTGCAACTGCCCCGGCCAGGGCCGCGCCTGCGATGACGGCGGCAACCCAAAAGTTCTTTCGCTGCGCTGCTTGCATGATGAGCTCTCCTCTGTTGGTTGGGTTGAAGCGCGCAGTGGGGCACGCCTTTCGGTTCGCATATCTGTAAAAGTTATACGCCGCTACGCGCGTTCTTATGTGAGGACACGCACGGATGTACCGATTAGCGACAGGTGCACGCGAATATTTGTGTTGCTAAATTCTCCTTAGAAATCAATGTGTTAAATGTCGCTGTAAATACAACGATTTGTTGCTTTCGCGCGATTCGTGCGGCCGAAATCAACAGCGCTCTTGTATCTTTTGGTAATTCTGTCGAGATGATTGAATCCGGCCGTCGAGGCAGCGCGTACAAGTGGCAGGCGGTACCAACGACAGGACGCAACGACGTTGACGTCCTCCCCGTCCTGAAGAGGGTGTCGCAAAACGTTTTTCTGCGATCACATCAGGCCCGGGCGATGTTGTGGTTGAGGACGCAAGCCAAAAAAAACGCGGCATGCGGCCGAAAAAACGTATGCGCCCCTCTGAGAGCGTATGGAACGGCGTAAAAGTAGAAAAACAGCGCCCTCAGCAGGGCAACCGCTCTGGACAAGCTGTACGCCATGACATGTAAGGCAAATTCGCGCTTGACCGCCTGTAGCCCACGTCGGCGAAAGCGATCCAGGCCCTGCTGATCGCGCAGGCTGCTGAACACTGGTTCGACGATCGCCTTGCGCTGGCTGAAAATGTAGCGCGCCTGGCGATGCTGCATCACGAGACGAAGCGCGTCCCGTTGTTCATCCTCGGGGTAGCGTTTGATGCGCCGCCCTTGCGCGGCCTTCGTACAGTTCGCACGCAGGCGGCAAGCTGTGCAGCTTGATGCCGCATACACGCTCACTGCCCGCGTGCGCGGTGTTTCTCCGCATTTGGAAATGAGGACCAAGGTTTGGCCGGCAGGGCATCGGTAAGTGTCGGTATGCGCGTCGTAGGTGAATGCGCTCTTGTGGTACAGCCCCTCCTCTTTGGTCTTGGCAGGCCACTGGCCCTCCGGACACAACAAGCTGATATCGCGTGTGAGCGTCGCGTCAATCACTTCATCATCGAAGTAGCCGGCGTCGAGCAGCAATTCCCTGACATCTTCTCCAGTCACGCGTGCACTTTGATCGAGCATCGGTGCGATCACCTTCGTCTCGCTCGATGGATCGATTTCGAAGGCCGTGATGATTCTGTCTGGATTTGCCAGTACCGATGGTTTGTACGACGCCGCAAACCCGTGTCCACGTTTCAGGCGCTGTACCATGGCCTCCGGTTCGCTGCCGCTGATACGCAAGGTCTCGACATTCTTGCCATTGCTG